>DATBOO010000081.1:0-10387 GCA_036553725.1 Acidimicrobiales bacterium
CCAGGGTGGCCGCGTCCTCCCCGCGGTAGCGGCCGGGCTCGAACCCCGAGACGAACCCGGCGATGACCTCGACGGCCGCCGCCAGGGACCGGGCCGCCCGGGACCCCGACGGATCGGCGGCCTCGGCCTTCGACCCTCCGGCCTTCGCCCCTCCGCCATTCACACCTCCGGCCGGGCTGTCGGTCATCACCGATGTCATGGCCCAATGCTTCCAGGGGGGTGTGACAACCATTGCGGACAGAGCGGGACAGCGGGACGCCGCCCGGAGAGCGGTGCGGAAGAGGCGCCCCGGGCATCAGGCCAGTGCGCAGACCACCATGACCACAACTGCAACAGGAAGGACGAAGATTCCAATTGTGAGGATGCCGACCAGCGCGAGAAGGCACAGCAGGCCGGCAAAGGCCCAGGCAAGAGCGCCCGCCCCTCGTTTCCCTTGGCTACGTCGATAGATCAGCGCGGCGGCGACCAGGACGACGACCACCAGCGGAACCCCGACCGGGATGAGGACCTTCATCCCGTTCACCTGGACGAGGGTGGCGGACACGCTCGAACCCGCCTCGGTGTCGTAGACCGGGACCAACAGCGCCGCCACCACCAACCCGACTGACCACAGTGCCGCCGGAAGGAGGAGCCAGGGTGACGCGCCGTTTGCGCTGGCACCCGTCGTGCGATCGTCCACCGTGATCTTCACCTCATGGTTCACGTCGACCCCGCACCGGACGACGACCCGGCGCCGAATGTCGAGCCGGCACCAGTGGCACGGGTGGTCCGGCCAGGTCCCGCGACTGAGCTATCTCGCCGGTTCCGGAGGGAGAAGTGGCGGTCGACGTCGTTGGCGTAGACACGGCCGAGGTCTGACGCGTTGTCGGCCAACCAGTCCGACAGCGCCGTGGCCCCTGTCGCCACACCCGAGGTCGTAGCGAGCCCCGCGGCCATGGCGCGGAATTCATCGGCGGTGAGCAGAACGTCGTGCAGCGCCCACCCCAGGAGCCGGGCCATGGGCGGGACCACGACCGGCGGGACCCGGACGATGTGTGCATGGCTGTCGATGGCGTTCCGGATGGAGGTGACCAGATCCAGAAAGGTGGGGGACTCCGGCCCCACCGCATCGATCACACAGTCCTGGCGCTCGCTCCCCTTCTCCACACAGAGGCGCGCCAGATCATCGACATGGATACCCCGGACCCGATAGTCGCCACGACCACCGACGGCGAAGACGGGGAGGTGGCGCAGCAGCCAGGCGATGTTGTTCAACAGGACTCCATTGCCCCCGAAGAGGATGGCCGGCCGGAGAATGGCATAGGGCACATCCGTCTCCGCCAGAGCGCGTTCGACGAAGGCCTTCCCCCGGAAATAGGAATACGGGGAATCGATACTCGGGTTGGTGATGCTCACATGGACGATGCGTTGGACCCCGGCTCGTCTGGCGGCTTGGAACAGCATGCGTGAATTGAGAACGGCGCGCTCGTGGTCCGTTCGTTCCCGCGCGAATCGGACCCAGTAGGTGTTGTACAGGGTCGTCGTGCCCTCGAGCGACCGGCAGAGCTCCGCCGGGTCGTCAAAATCCAAGGGGTGGGCCTCGACCAGGGATCCTTCGGGGGCACGTTCGGGATGCCCGGTGAGCGTCCGGACGCGGCGGCCTCCAGCCAGGAGGGCACTGGCGATGGACCGCCCGGAGTAGCTGAATGCACCGGTGACCGTGTCGAGCCCCGTGTCGAGCCCCGTGTCGAGCCCCGTGTCGCCGGGGACATCTCGTCCGGCCGACTCCTCCGATGCGGGAGCGCTCCTGAACGGATGAGCCGTCATGACGCCCCCTCTGTGGCCGCCTGGCCAGGCCCGCCCAACCCCGCGAACAGGACCGACAGCCTCCTGGCCTGATCGAACAGGGCCAGCGCCGGTGCCCGGTCTCCGTCGAGATTGCTCAGCATTTCGAGCCCCATGTACAGAGCGACGACAGCCAGGGCGATGTCTCCGGATGGGACCACCGAGCCCAGTGGCGTATCGGCCAGAGAGTCGTCGATGGCGCGACGGGCGAACTGGGTCCACGGCGCGATCCGCTTGGCCACCTCGGGACCGAGGCCCGGCGTCGACGAGGTGCCGGCGATCATCTCGACCAGGACGGAGATGTGCCCGGCATCGAGATCCTCCTGGAAGATGGCCGCCGCCGTATCGACCAGGTCGGCCATCGAGCCGACGGTCCCCACTGCTTCGTCGTAGTGCTCCAGCCGATCGGCGCTGACCGCATCGAGGGCGGCCAACAGCAAGTTCGCCACGGTCCCGAAGTGGTAGAAGACCAGCCCCTGGTTGCATCCGGCGCGCCCGGCGATCGCACGGGCGCTGGCTCCGGCAAACCCCTCGGACTTCAGCGTGTCGATGGCCGCCCGGACCAGTGCCTGGCGGGTGTCACCCGTGCCCCCGGCTCCGGCACTCCGGAGCCTGCTGACCGTCCCTGACTTCGCCATCGGATCTCCCTGGATTCTGGCCCCGGACTTAAGCGATCGCTCTAAGCATTCGCTCAATTCTACCTCCACCCCTGCGGTCGTTGTCAAGAGCCCGCCGGGGAGCGGTCCCTCCCCGACCGTCGTCCCGTGATGGCCCGGGACCGACTGCAGTTCGGCGACTCCGTGAGCCGAACCTGGTGGTCGGTACGGCGGCGACGGGGCACACTTACTGGAGACAGCCCCACCAGAACCCAACGGGAGAGCGCATGGCTCTGCGAATCGAATCCGTCAGCTTCGACGCCGAAGACCCGCTGCTCCAGGGTCGGTTCTGGTCGGCCGTCCTCGGCTGGGAGCACGGAGTCGACGAGGACGGTGACGTGTGGGTCGAGCCGGCAGTCGACCACCCTGACAACGGTGCCGTCCGCCCTCTCCTCTTTCTCGCCGTCCCCGAGTCGAAGTCGGTCAAGAACCGGATCCATCTCGACCTCCGCCCTGACGATCAGGAACTCGAGGTGGATCGACTCGAGACCCTCGGCGCGGCACGGGTGTCCGTGGGACAGGACGGAACCGAGGGATGGATCGTGCTGGCCGATCCGGAGGGCAACGAGTTCTGCGTGTTGGACGAGGCCTGAGCACCACCGTGTTGGGCGAGGCCTGAGCACCACCCGGACGGGCAGAGACCGTAGCCGGCGGCGGGGAACTGGCTTCGGTCAGCTCCTGGCGTAGTTCGAGGCGCCCCACCAGTCGACGACGACGACGGCCTCGTCGCCGACGACCCAGGCGTCGTGGCCGTGGGGCAGGGCGGTCACGTCTCCTGGCCCGGCGTCGAGCTCGGTACCGTCACCCATGACGATGTGGAGGGTGCCTTCGAGGTGGTACTGGAAGTGGGGCGCCTCACACAATTCGGTGCCGGCGATGGGCTTGACGTGCTCGGACCAGCGCCATCCGGGTTGGAGGGTGAGGCGGCCTATTTCGCTCCCGGCGATGTTCAGGAGGTCGAGCTGTCCTCGCTCGAAGGTGCGTGTCTCGTCCGGGCTGCGGAACGTCTTCTGCTCGGCGGCGGTCATGGGTTCCTCCATTGGTGCAATTCTTCGCCGGCCCGATGCCGACGACAGTCCGATCGTGCGCCGGAGGACTTGCCATCGGCTTGCCGTGGGTGTGGCCAGCCCGTGGCAAACGCGTGGCAAGCCCTCCGTGGGAGGGTGGTCCCGCGCCACACATGGCATGCCGCACTCGGTGAGGAGGCCAGGATGACCAACGAGAGCCCACAGACGACCGACCGGAGCTCAGGGCCGGTGGAGCGGTACCTGGAGGCGATCAGGGGCGCAACCATGTCCGATTGCGACGCCCTGAGCGATGATGTGACATTGGACGCCACCGTGCCCAACTGGCGCTACTCGGTGCACGGGGAGGAGGCGGTCCGCGCCGAGTTGAGCCGCTGGTACGCCGACGCCGGCACCTTCGAAGAGCTCAGGCGAGCGCCGCTGGCCGCGGGCGAGCTGATCGAGTTCACCCTGCACTGGGAGGAGGGCGGCGTGCCGCACGCCGTCCATCAGGCCCACATCGTGGAGCTGACCGATGGTCGGATCACCCGTGACCAGGTGTGGTGCGGGGGACGGTGGCCGGCGACGCTGCTCGCCGAGATGGCCGAGGCTGCCGATGACCGGGACTGAATCCCACGCGCTGGAGGACCTGCTGGCCGCGGCCAGCAGCCGCCGCCCTTGGTTCCCGGACGACACCAAGTCGGGCGCGCGCTTCGAGCGGGTGGTCATCGACAACCAACGCTTCGTGCTCAAGTACCAGGATCCACGTGACGACTGGCTGTTGCGGGCGACCGGTGACAACGGCCGTCGCTATGTGCTGCTGTGGGAGCACGGACTGCTCGCCGGACTGCCGGATGTGATCGACCACGCCGTCGTGGCGTGCGCCATCGAAGGCGGAGTCGGCATGGTTCTCCTGCGTGACGTGACCGACTGCCTCCTCCCTCCCGGTCGATCCTTCTCCCACTCCCAACACCAGCGCTTCTTGGACCACATGGCGGCCATGCACGCGGCATTCTGGGACTGGCGCGACGAAGTGGGCCTCACACCGCTGCGCACCCGGTATCTGATGTTCTCCCCGGAGGTGGCCCGGGCAGAAGCGGCCCGCGGCTCCTCGGCGGTGGTGCCGAAGGTCATGGGAGAGGGGTGGGACGCCCTGCCGGCGACGGCGCCGCGGCTTGCCGATGTCGTCCTGCCGCTCCTGGACGACCCCGACCCCCTGGTCGAGGCGCTCGGGGGCGTACCCCACACCCTGGTGCACGGGGATTGGAAGGCGGCGAACCTCGGGGTCCACGCCGACGGGCGGACCGTGCTGCTCGACTTCGGGGAGACCCCGGGCGAGGCCTCGCCGATCGCCGACCTCTCCTGGTATCTGGCCCTCAACTCGGACCTGCTCCCCGAGAGCAACGAGGAGGCGATCAGCGCCTATCGCGCCGCCCTCGAACGCCACGGGATCTGCACCGACGGCTGGTGGGAGAGAGCGGTCTCCCTCGAATTGCTCGGCACCATGGTCCAGTTCGGTTGGGAGAAGGCGCTGGGCGGTCCCGGCCCGGAGTTGGCCTGGTGGGAGGCGCGGGCGCTCGAAGGCGTCAGGTGGCTGTAGTCACCGCCTACGACGGCCTGGCCTCGGCGTGGAGCTCGGGGGCGGGTCACGTGTACGGCCCGCTGGCCCGCGCCCTGGTGGCCGCCGTACCGGTCCCCCTGGACGGGCACCTGGTCCTCGATGCCGGATCCGGGACCGGGGCAGTGGCCGAGGCCGCCGCCGCCCGCGGCGCCCGCGTGGTGACCGCCGACCGGACGGCGGGCATGATCGCGTATCAGAGAGGGCAGCATCGACCGGGTACCGCCGCCCACGTGTTCGCCCTGCCGTTCACGGGTGGCGCGTTCGACGACGCCCTGGCCGGATTCCTGCTCAACCACCTGGCCCCGGCACCGGCTCTGGCCGAACTGGCCCGGGTCGTCCGGCCCGGCGGAGTGGTGCTGGCCTCCACTTGGGCAGGAGGGAGACCCGACCCGGTGAAGGTGGCGATCGACGCGGTGATCGCCTCCCGGGGGTGGGTCCCGCCCGCCTGGTATCAGGTGATGAAGAACGAGGTGGAGCCGATCTCCGGCTCACCGGGGGACCTGGCCGCGGCGGCCGAAGGGGTGGGATTGACCGAGGTCGCCGCCACGGTGTCCAGAGAGGACCTGGGCTTGCGGGATACCCGGGCCGTCGTGGACTACCGCCTGGCCATGCCGCACATCGCCCCTTGGGTGGCGACGCTCGACAGGCCGGCGAGGACCGGACTGATCCGTTCCGCCCTGACCGCGGTGGCGGGAGCGGTCACGCCCGTCGGGCCGTGGCGTCCGGAGGTGATCTTCCTCGCCTGCCGGGTGGCGCCTCACCCGAACCGGTGAGAAGCCGAGCTCTGCAGGGCGGCGGAGTAGCGACCGGCGTGCCTCGCCAGTCTGGCCACCCGTTGGCGGGACAGTGCAGCCCAGGCATCCACCTTGAATTCCCGGGCCGTCTCCGCGGTGATCCACCACGACTCGAGGCCCGCCACCGTATCGAGCCCGGCCAGGAGGCGTCCCACCTCATCCGCATCGGCAGCGGCTTCGGTGCGGTGCGCGGCCGTGGCCGCGACCAACCGGGCCTGGACCTCGTAGCGGGGGGCGCCGATGGTGGCGGCGTCGGTGGCCAGGGACCGGGCAGCGGCGAGCGCGGCGTCGTTCTCCCCGAGGGCAAGTTCGAGGCGGGCCCGGATCAGGCGAGCTCGCATCTGGTGCCGCCACCGGAACGCATGCTCGGAACGGCCCAGGTCGGTCGCCTCGTCGAGGAAGGCGCGTGCCGCGTCGATCTCACCGTCGATCAACCGGCCTGAGGCCAGGTCGAGCAGGCCGTTGGCCAGCGGTTCTGCCAGACCCTGGTCCCGGGAATCCTCGATGGCAGCCTGGTTGAGGTCGTCGGCCTCTGCCGTGGCGCCGAGGTTGCGGAGGATCCAACCGCGGAGGTTGAGCGGACGCGGCGCCCACCGGCGGGCGCCCATCCTGGACACTTCGACTCGGAGCGCCTCCACGGTCGACAGCGCCTCATCTGCCCGACCCACCATCCCCTGGGCCATGGCCACCGCCATCTGTTGGTAGGCGTTCGGGAACCGGTAGGCCGCCAGTCCCCCATCCCGTCCGGCACCGACCAGTCGCAACGCCTGCTCCGGGCGGCCCTGGCTCATGCGCAGCCACGCCAGCCACGCGCCGGCGAGCCGGCTGCCGGCCTCCGGTCCACCGCCGAGTCCATCACCCTGTCCTACGCCAGGCCCGATCCCGAGCGCCCCTTGGAGCCGGGACTCGGCGCCCTCGAGGTGGCCGGCGGCCAGGGACACCCAGCCGCCCAGCGCCAGGCAGTTCCGGCGGAGCTCATCGTCGTCCGCCTCCCGGGCCCCCCGGTCGGCCAGCGTCAGGGCCTCGGGGAACCGGCGCTCGAAGTGCGCCAGCCATCCGGCCACCTCCCACGCCTCGGGCCCGGCCCCGCCGGCCTGTGCGGCTCGCAGGTCCTCAGCCGCCTGACCGTAGCGGGCCAGCATCGAGTACACACGTGCCCGCTCGAGGCGGGCCTCCGCCGAGTCGTCGAGGACGATGGCCTCATCGAGCAGGCGTAGGGCCTCCGCCTGGTCGAAGCGGGCCACCGCCATCCGGGCGGCGGTCACCAACCGGGCCGAAGCCCGCTCCAGGTCGCCCCCCAGGCGCGCATGGCGGGCGACGGCGAGGGGATCAGCCCCGCGTCGCCTGTCGAGAGCCTTGGCCGCCTCCCGGTGGATGTATGCCGTGCGCGACGCCCCGACCGTCGATGCCAGGCTTTCGCGAACCAGGGCGTGGGGGAAGGCGAACGCCGGGCCCTCCTCGACCAGGAGCCGGCGTCGGACGCCCTCCTCGAGGTGGTCCAGCAGCACGCCCGGCGCCGCGCCGGTCACCGCCGACAGGACGTCGAGGTCCACCTCGGGCCCGATCACCGCCGCAGCCCGCAACGTGCCGGCAGCCGAGCCGGCCCGCCCACAGCGCTCCGACACCGCCTCCCGGATGCTGGCCGGGAGCCCCCCGTCGACATCGGCGGTGGCCAACTCGACGAGGAACAGCGGGTGGCCGCCGCTGCGCTCGTGCAATGCCGCGGCGCGGTCAGGTCCGACGATCACCACCGCGGCCTCGAGGTCGAGCGGGCCCAACGGGATGACCGCCGCACCAGGCAGCGAAACCGCCTCTTCGGCTCGGCTGGAGGCGGCGATGACCACGCGGCATCGTGCGAGACGGCGGACCGCCTGGCCCAGCCACGCCACGGTGGCGGCATCGGCGAGGTGGACGTCGTCGACGACCACAACGAGGGGTCGGCGCTCGGATTGGCGGCGGATCACGTTGAACAGCGCCGCGAACAGGAGCGCCTGGCCGGCGGCGGGGTCGGTGAGGGCGGTCAGCCGGGTCGCCCCGGCCGGTCGGGCGGGCATGCCCAACAGCGGCCCCAGGACGGCGATGTCGGGACCGACGACCTCGTCGGCGGTATCCGGCCCTTCCTGGCCGGCCAAGACCGAGACCGCGTCTAGCAGCGGCTGGAGCGGGAGTGTGCGGCCGAGCTCGTCGCACCCGACGGACACCACCCGAGCCCCCCGGACCGCGGCCCGGCGGGACCACTCGTGGAGCAGACGCGACTTGCCGATCCCGGCCTCGCCCTCGACGACGACGATCTGGCCCCGGCCTTGTTCGGCCCGCGCCAACAGCTCGTCGAGGTCGCCCATAGGGGCCTCCCGTCCCGGCAACCCCTCCAGGTCGGGGGCGGCGGCGGGGTCGACGCGTACGGGTCCCGGAACCTCCTGGAGCAGGATGGAGGTGTGCAGGGCCTCGGTCTCGGCCGAGGGGCTGATGCCCAACTCCTCGGCCAGGCGCACACGGGCGGCGGCAAAGGTGGCCAGTGCCGAGGCGGGTCGACCCGACCTGGCCAGCGCGTCCATCAGCACCCGCACCGCCAACTCGTCGAAGGGGTCGACCAGCAGCACCTCGTTCGCCAGTTCGGCTGCGCCCGTCCAGTCCCCCGCCGCCATGGCCGCGGCCGCAGCCGTCTGACGGAGATGGGCGACGAGCCGGTCGGCGGCCGAGCGCTCGATCTCGGCCCACCCGGCGTCCGCCTCGTCGGCCAGCAACTGGCCCCGGACCAGCGACAGCCCGGCTGCCGCGGCGGCGCGGGCGGCACCGTGGGCCCCGGCGGCGAGTCGGCTGTCCGACTCGGCCGCGTACTCACGGAGTGCGTCGAGATCCAGCCAGTCGATCTCCAGCGCATAGCCGGCATCGGTACGGCGAACCCGTTCTGCACCCAGGACACTGCGGAGCCGGCTGGCCAGGACCGACATGTGGTCGGCCGGACGGTCCGGGGGCTCGTCGCCCCACAGGCAGTCGATGAGCCGGTCCAGCCCGACCGGCTGATCGTGGTTGAGGGCGAGGACCTTGAGCAGCGTCCGAACCTGGCGCCGTCGGAAGCGGGACGGGTCGCACCCCTCGACCTGGAGTTCTCCCAGCAGACGCACCCGCAGGTCTCGCACCTGCCCATCTTGGCTTCCGTCGCCGGCCGACGCCGAAATTGCGGCCGTGGGCCGTTCGCCCCGGGCGCCCGCCCGCCTCCCCCGAAGAGCCCGCGCCCGCCGCGCCCTTCCCCTACGAGCCCGAGCCCGCCGCCGCCCCGGCTTCGGCGGCCGCCTTGGCCTCGGCCGCCTTCTTGTACGCCTCGAGCTGGTCGAGGAGAGGCATCCGCTCCTGGCCGACGGTCGAGTCCAACCGGGCGGCGATCGCTTCAGGAGTCCACCTCCCGTCGGCATACACAGCCCTTACCTCCCGCGGCTGGTTCCACACCGCGATCTTCGGGCCCACCGAGGTGTACACCTGCCCGGTCACGTGTCTGGCCTGGTCGGAGAGGAGGTAGACCACCAGCGGCGCCACGTCCTCGGGGTCGCCCATCTCGGCCAGGTCCATGGGGACGTTGGCGGACATCCGGGTCCGGGCCACGGGGGCGACGGCGTTGGCGGTGATGCCGTACCGGTTGAGACCGGCGGCGGCGGAGCGGACGAGGGAGACGATGCCGCCCTTGGCCGCCGCGTAGTTGGCCTGGGCCACGCTGCCGGCGAAGGCACCGGAGGTGAACGCCACCAGCGAGCCACCGCCCTCCTGCTTGCGCATGACGGCCGAGGCGGCCCGGAAGACGGTGAAGTGACCCTTGAGGTGGGTCTCGATGACCGCGTCCCACTCACCCTCGGCCATGTTGAAGAGCATCCGCTCCCTCAGGATGCCGGCCACCGCCACCACGCCGTCGATCCGGCCCCACCGCTCCACACCCGCTCCCACGATCTTTTCGCCGCCGTCGAGGGTGGTCACGCTCTCGGCCACCGCCACTGCCTCACCGCCGGCCCCCTCGATCTCGGCCACCAGGGCCTCGGCCACCTCGCTGTGGGGGTCCTCCCCGGCCAGCGACACCCCGATGTCGGCCACGACCACCCGGGCCCCCTCGGCCGCCGCGGCCAGGGCCAGGGCCCGGCCGATCCCGCCGCCGGCACCGGTGATGGCCACGACCTTCCCCTCGAGGAACTTGCTCATTGCGCACTGCCTCCCTGTCTCATCTCTGCCTCGACATCTTTCCCCGTCCCGAGATCTCTCCTGTCCCGGAACTGACGCATCCGTCCACGGCCTCGGGACCCGCGGGCCCCCGTCCCACTGCTGCTGTCGGGCCCGGTCCCGAACCCGTCCGCTCCGGGTGGGACCGTCTCCGTCGATCCGACCCGGGACGCGCCGGTCGGGCGCCACCGACAGGTTGACCGTATGCGAGAACCTGTTCTAGCGTCCCCACCGGGCCGGCGCCACCTGGAGGCTCATGCCCCCGACCGGAGTCCGGGCACATTC
>DATBOO010000110.1:0-14742 GCA_036553725.1 Acidimicrobiales bacterium
TCTTCGGGCGCCAACCGGCGCTCATCACCGAAGCCGAGTGCAGCGCCCGGGGTGGCCGGCGGTGCCTCTACGCCATGAGCTGGGACGTCGACCCGCCCGGGCCCGGGGCCGGGGAGACGGCGGACGATAGCCCTCACCCTCCCCCCCGGAACTCGACGATGAACGGATTCCACGAACCGGGAACCGCCGGGACCGGGACCGACGAGACCGCCGGGACCGCCGACGAGGCCGGTCCGGACGAGGGTGACGACGGACCGGACGACGGTGACGACGGGCCCGACCACGGGTCCGACCGGTACATCGCCGAGCTCAGGGCCGAACTCGACAAGATGAGCGTGCTGGTGGAGGGCGCTTCGGCTACCGCTCTCGAGCTCATGGACGACGACGTCGACTCCCTGCTGGCCCAGATCGCACATCGGGCGGACGCGGTGGTGGGCGCCCACCGGTACCTCCTGATGGTCAGGGTCCGGACCGGCACCCCGATACAACTCCATCATCGGGGGCTCGATCCGGACGAGGCACAGAATCTGGCGGCCGAGCTCTGGCGCGAGGAGGCCGGCGGAGGCGGCGGTTCACCACTGATCGTGGACATCACCTCCCAGCGGCACCACTACGGACGCCTCGCCGAGTTCCCCCCGCCAGGGTCCGTCCATCCCCCTTCCGAGTCCCGGGTCCTGGGGCTGTTCGCCCAGTACGCCGCCATCGCGCTCGATGTCTTCTCGGTCGTCTCGGAGGCCAAGCGCAGCGATGCCACCGCCCGGGCGCTGCTCTCCTTTTCCGAGGCCCTGTCCCGAGTGACCGATCTGGCCGAACTCGTCCAGCTCCTGGCGGACACCGTCCCCGAGGTCACCGGCTGCGACCAGTCGACGGTGTACCTGTGGGACGCGGATCTCGGCCAGATGACGCCCCAGGCCCGGACGACGGGCATGGAGTCGCCCCCCGGTGCCTTCATCGGGCCGATCGTCCCGGTGCCCCGGGGTGGCCGGCCGCGGCGACGGCCGGGTCCGCCACCACACGATGACCGCACCCCATCGGCGGGCCCCGGACCGGTCGATGGCACCGGGGACCCCGACCCGGCCGGGACGGTCGCCCCGATCGTGGTCCACGCCGACGTCTCGTTGATCGACCGCATGATTAAGCACCGGGAAGTCGTCGTCATCGACGAGACGACGGACGATCCCTCTCTGCGCCGCCTCATGGACCGATCCGAGACAAGCGCGTCGGTCGTGGCCCCTCTGTTCGCCGCCGGTGAGTTCCTCGGGGTGATCTCGGCCAATTTCGGGCCCGAGACGCCACCGGCCGCGATTCGGGATGCCGACCTCCACGAGCGCCTGTCCGGCCTGGCCGACCAATCGGCCACCGCGCTGCAGAACCTCGCCCTCCTCGAAAAGGTCTCCCACCTGGCGTGGCACGACGCGCTGACCGGGCTGCCCAACCGCCGTCTGTTCGAGGACCGGGTCGAGCAGGAGCTGGTCAGATCCCGCCGGGTCGGTGAGCCGGTCTGCATGTTCTTCGTCGACCTCGACCACTTCAAGATCGTGAACGACACCTTCGGCCACGGCGCCGGGGACGACCTCATCGAACAGGTGGCCGAGCGGCTGGTTGACACCGTCCGGCGCCAGGACACGGTGGCCCGGGTGGGTGGGGACGAGTTCGCCATTCTGCTGCCCGGGCTCTCCGACCAGCTGGCCATCGACCAGCTGGCCCAGCGGTCGCTCGAAGCCGTGAGCGCCCCCTTCCTCGTCCTCGGGGAGGAGATCGGGGCCTCTGCCTCGATCGGCATTGCCATGGCCCCGGAGCACGGTGACTCCTACGACGAGCTGCTGAGCCGGGCGGACGAGGCGATGTACCGGGCCAAGGCCCTGGGCCGTAACGCCTTCCAGATGTACTCGGACACCCCGGACCCATCCGGCCAGGGCCGCCCGGCCATCGATGAGCGCTCCCTCTACGCCGATCTGATCCACGCCATCAAGCACGGCGAGTTCTTCATCCTGTACCAGCCCTACATCGACCTCCGGACCGGCCAGGTGGTAGGAGTCGAGGCGCTGGTCCGCTGGCGGCACCCTACGCTCGGGATACTCGAGCCCGGCTCGTTCATCTCGATGGCCGAACGGAGCGACATCATCGTCGCCCTCGACACCTGGGTGCTCGAGGAGACCTGCCGGCAGGCACGGATCTGGCTCGACCGGGGACTGCCCCGCCTACGGCTGTCGGTCAACCTGGCATCGAGAGACCTCTCGAACCCCGATCTGTTCGCCAACATCGACCGAGCCCTCGATGAATCAGGCATCGACCCCTCCCTGCTCGAGCTCGAGATCACCGAGCGGGTGGTGCTGGACGAGACCGGGCCCGCCAAGTCCAACATCGAGCGGCTCCGGAGGCTCGGCGTGCGCTTCACCATCGACGATTTCGGCACGGGCAATTCCTCTCTGAGTCGAATCGGGTCCTTCCCGGTCAGCACGCTCAAGATCGACCAGTCGTTTGTGCAGGTGCTCGGGCCCGACGGTGAGAGCAACTCGCTGGTCGCCGCCATCATCTCCATGGCCGACCGGCTCGGGCTGGACTGCGTGGCCGAGGGGGTCGAGACGTCGCTGCAGAGCCGGGTGCTGCTCCAGCGCGGCTGCACCACTGCCCAGGGGTACTTCTTCAGCCCGCCTCTGCCGGCGGACGACATCGAGAGGATGATGGCGAGCATCTCGGCGGCCGGCGGGGCGGTGACCCCCGGGGACGACTGAGCCTGGGCCTGCGAACCCGGTGGCGTTCGGGAGTGCTCACTATTGCAAGCGTTTTGCTAGCGCTGGGCCGGGCTATCCCCCCTTGCGCGAGCCTGGACCGGTACGTTCGGTCCATCCGATCACCGGATGCTCGCCCGACCGCCGGATGCTGGCCGTCCGAATCATGAGGAGGAACCATGGCGTCGTATGAGGGATATTGCGTGAAGTGCCGCGAGAAGCGGCAGTTCGAGGGGGAAGAGGTCGAGATGGCCAACGGCCGTCGATCCGCCAAGGGGAAGTGCCCGACCTGCGGGACCGGCATGAACAGGATCCTCGGCAAAAAGAAGGCCTGAGCGCCACTGCCGGACCGCATTGGGGTCGGTGCGGCTAAGCAGGCACGGGACGCCGGTCCGCCGGCAGCGAGAGGGCGCCGATCACGGCGCCCTCTCGCAGTCCCCACTCGCTGACCACCAGGCGCTGGAGCCCGAGGGTCTCGACCAGGGTGGACAGCACGACTGCCCCGATGGGCAGGAGCGGCGCCCTTCTCGCCTGGACGCCGGGTAGGGCGAGCCGGGCGTCGAGGTCGAGCGTGGCCAGGTGGTCGGCCAGTTCGTGGAGCTGGCCGGCAGGCAGCTCCACCTGATTGACCTGCAGTGAGGACACCGGGCCCGATGTGCTCAGGGGACGGTGCAGTCCCATGGCCAGTCGGGCCAGGGCCCGGACCGTGCCCCCGCTGGCGATCACCCTGCTTCCGGCTTGGGGGTTCCGCTCCAGCATGGCCCGGATCGGCTCCACCCGGGCCAGCGCCACCTCGGCGACCGCCGTGCGGTCCCCCCGGCTCAGCAGTTCGCCGGTTCCCAGCTCGCCCCGGAGCCGGGCCGTACCGAGGGCGACGCTGGCCACTTCGGTCACCTCGTCAGCCGTCCCGATACCGGATTCGAGACTGCCCCCTCCGAGGTCGAGGCCGAGCACCTGGTCCCGTCCCACCCAGACACCGGCTCGCTGGCCGAGGAAGCAAAGGCGTGCCTCCTCCTCGCCGCTCAGCAGCGTGATGGAACTGCCCAGCACCCGTTCGAGCCGGCCGATCAACCGAATGCCGTTCGCCGCCTCGCGGAGTGCGGCGGTGGCCAGAGCCACCACCACATCGACACCGGCATCGGTGGCGGCGGCGTGGAGCCGGCGGACGGTGCGAACCGCCGATGCAGCCCGGTCGGCCGGCACGGCACCTGTGCGGGCCACCTCGGTGCCGAGGTGGAGAAAGGACCGACGACGCAGGACGGGGACGAGCACTCCCTCGCGCGTCGCGTCCACGACCATCAGGTGGAAGGAGCTACTTCCCAGGTCGAAGACAGCCACGCGGACAGACGGCATGGCGTGACGCTATCGGCTGGTGCGGGTGTGGGTAGCAACCACCCCCCAGTGGCCTACGCTGGGGGGTGGTGGACCCGGCGGCCGGTTGGCGCAGCGTTCCGGCTGGGGCCGTGGAGCCTCCTTCGTCCCGCCGGGGCCGTCCGGTCCGGAGGGACGTGAGAACGATCGGGACGTAGCGCAGCTTGGCAGCGCGCCTGCTTTGGGAGCAGGAGGTCGCGGGTTCAAATCCCGCCGTCCCGACCAGATGGCTGGCCCTGTTGGCCATGGGTCGGCGCCCGGGCCCGGCCAGTCCTCCTACGCCCAGACGATCTCGGACGGGATCTGGCCATTCGCCTCGAGCCGGAGGACCCTGGCGCCGATCCGGGTCGGCGTCCGGTTGTTTTCGGGCAGCGGATGGCGGTGTCGGAGCTGAATGCACGTCGAAGGGGAGAGGAGGAAGCGGACCCCCCGCCGCTCGACCTCGTCGGCCAGATGGAGGTGGCCGGAGATGACTCCGCGCACGTGTGGATGCCGGTCGAGGACCTCGAGCATCTCGTGGCTGTCCAGCAGTCCGCAGTCCGGGTCGCCACACACGGAGAGCGGCGGATGATGGAGGCCGATCAGCACGTGGGCAGCGGTCGAGGACAGCCGCTCGTCGAGCCAGGTGAGCGAGTCAGGTCCGAGCCTTCCGTACTCTGCCCCCCCGATGCGTGAGTCGATCAGAAGGATGAGCCATCCCTCGTACTCGTAGGTCCTCGTCTCACCAAAAGCGGAGATCAGCTGACCGGGCTCATCGTGGTTGCCAGATACTGCGAGTAGCGGCACACCGATCCGCTCGAGCGTCCGGGCAGCGACCTCATAGCTGGCGCTGTCCGGTGACTCGACGACATCTCCGGTGTGCACCGCCAGGTCCGGCTCGAAACCGACGGCGGCAATTCGCTCCAGGACCTTCTCCAGCGTCTGCACCGTCGTCAGCCCGGACAGCGTGTGCACGGTCTCGGCCAGGGTCGGAGTCTGTCCCTGCGGGGCCGGCGTGGCCGCGATATGGCTGTCGCTGATCTGAAGCACATTGATCGGCCTCACCCAGTCAGGGTAGAGCCGTCGTCGGCTGAGCGCCCCGCCACCGTCGGGGTCAGGCGCTGATCCGAAGGCCGAACGAGCCGTCGATCTCTGCAGCCGGCAGGGGCTTCGAGAAGAGATAGCCCTGGGCCAAGTCGCAGTTGAAGGAGGCCAGGATCTCCAACTGCTCGGCGGTCTCCACGCCCTCGGCCACCACGCTCAGCCCGAGGGCGTGGGCCAGATTGATCACCGCCAGGACGATCTGCTCGCTCTCTGCACTGACGCCCAATTCCTCGACGAATGACCGGTCCACCTTCAAGATGTCCAACGGGAAACGTCGGAGGTAGCTGAGGGACGAATAGCCGGTGCCGAAGTCGTCGATGGCCAGCATGACCCCCAGATCCTTGAGGGCTCGGAGGACCCCCATGGCCGACGAGGCGTCCCTCATCAGGGCGCTCTCGGTGATCTCGAGCGTCAGGAGCTCCGCCGGCAGCCCGGTGCGGAAGAGGATCGCCTCGACCGTGCTGACGATGAAAGGGTCGTCGATCTGCCGGGCAGAGAGATTGACCTCCATCGAGCCCCTCCGGCCGGCCTCGCCCCGGAACTGCCAGTCGCGCAACTGGTGGCACGCCTGCTCGAGCACCCAGGCCCCGATGGGGATGATCAGCCCGCTCTCCTCGGCCACCGGAATGAACCGGTGAGGAGAGACGAGACCCTGTTCGGGATGCTGCCATCGGAGGAGGGCCTCGACGCCGACGGTGGCGGCCCCGTCGATCTCCACGACCGGTTGATAGTGGAGCATGAGCTCGCTCCGGTCGAGGGCCCGATGCAGTGACTGTTCGGTCGCCATCCGGTCGATGACCTCGAGACGCATCGACTCGCCGAATGTCTCGACGCCCGATCCGCCCCGGTACTTGACCCGGTACATGGCGGCTTCGGCGTTGGACAGGAGTTCCGCGGCATCGGCCACCCCGAAAGTGTTGAGCGCCACACCGAAGGACTCGTCGAGGTAGACGGCCGCCCCGGCCACCTCGAAGGGCTCCGCCAGCGACGCTCTGACGCGCTGGATGAACGCAGACGCCTCGGCCTCGGCGTCACCGTCAGGTCCCCGGAACAGGGCCAGGAACTCGTCACCTCCGAATCGGGCGATGAGCTCGGCGCCTCCGGCCACCACCACCAACCGCTCGGCCACCTCCGCCAGGATCAGGTCGCCGGCCTCGTGGCCCATGGTGTTGTTGATCGCCTTGAAGCGGTCGAGATCGAGGAGCACCACCGCCACCGACCCCGGTGCCCCACCCGTGGTGGCCAGGGAATCGGCCAGCTGGCGACTGAACTGGGCCCGGTTGGCCAGTCCGGTCAACGGGTCGAACAGGTCCGTCCGGTCGAGCGCCTCCTCGGCACCGGCGCCACCCTCGCAGTCGTAGATGAACCCGCCGATGCACCGGCCCGCACCGAAGCCGGTGGCGAACAGCAACGCTTGGGCACTGACCGTATGACCTTCACGGTGCACCAGCTCGATCGGCCGGCGGTCGCCCGCCCCCCGCGGCTCCCGACCGACAGCCACGAGTGCGTCGGGGATGGCGGCCGGCGAGAACGGCGAAATGCCGAGCACGGGCGGCATCAGGGTCTCGGTCACCGGGCGCCCGATCACCTCGTCCCGACCCCACCCGAAGAGCTCTTCGGCACGCGGGTTCCATTCGGCGATCGCCCCCGAACTGTCCACCTCGAGGAAGGCATCCGGGGACAGCGAGACCAGCCGCACCCATCGATCGCGCCATTGCGACAGCTCGATCAGCGGGACCCTCGCCATTCGCTCAACAACCATGGTGCCTCCGTTGCGGTCCTGTTGCGACCGACCGGATCACGTGGGCCACGGATGCGGATCTCCGGCGATGCCACCTGACGAGATGATCGACCATGGCCCCCCTTTCAACCCGGACTACGTGACACACGGCCCAAACTCCCAGGTCCTGTCGCTGGGAGCAGCGTAGGCACTCCCCCGTCCCAGTTCAAGGATTTGCGACAGGGTTCGCCCCCGCACCCGCGGCGTCCCGGCGATCCATTCCCCGGTGCCATCCTCGATGCCGTGTACCGTGCCGTTCGTGGTCGTCGTCACCGGCACGTTGCAGAAGGCGGCGTGGGACCACAAGGTCCTTCCCCCGGTCGAGCAGGTCCGACCGGGCCTGTGGTCGATTCCGGTACCGATCCCCGACAACCCGCTCCGCTACGTCCTCGTGTACGCGCTCGAGCTCCGCGGCGGCGGTGTGGCCCTGGTCGACGCCGGCTGGAACACCGACGAGGCATGGACCGCTCTCAACGACGGACTGGCGGCGGCCGGCGGGAGCATCTCCGATGTCCGCGCCGTGATGGTCACCCACATCCATCCCGATCACTACGGGCTGGCCGGCAGGGTCCGGGAGGCATCAGGTGCCTGGATCGGCCTGCACCCGGCCGATGCGGTGATGCTCGAGTCCCGCTACGGCGACACCGACCAGTTGGTCGCCGCCATGTTCCGCCTGTTGGCGGACTCGGGGGTACCCGAGGAGAAGCTGCCCGACCTGGCCCTTGCCTCGATGGCCTTGAAGTCGATGGTCACCATGGCCGTGCCCGATGTGTTCTTCGAGGACGGAGAGGACATCGACCTGCCCGGTTGGGCGCTGCGGACCATCTGGACCCCCGGTCACTCGCCGGGGCACGTGTGTTTCTACAGCGAAGACCGCAAGCTGCTCATCTCGGGAGATCACGTCCTTCCACGGATCACCCCCAACATCGCGGTGCACACCCAGCAGCCTTCCAATCCCCTGGGCGACTACCTCGAATCCCTGCTGAAGTTGCAGAACCTGGGCGCCGAGGAGGTCCTGCCCGCCCATGAGTACCGGTTCTCCGACCTGCCGAGCCGGATCGAGCAGATCATCGCCCACCACGCCGATCGGCTGGAGGAGATCGAGCAGGTGATCGCCGGTCACCCGGGGGCGACCGCCTGGGACATCACACTCAAATTACACTGGTCCCGTCCGTGGGACGAGATCCAGCCCTTCATGCAGCGCTCGGCCAACGGCGAGACCCTGGCCCACTGCGTGCTGCTCGAGCTCCATGATCGCGTCCAGCGCCAGGGGAGCGAGCCGGTCCGATTCTTCCCAACCGACCACTGACAGCTTCGAGGGATAGAGCACTGTGGAGAGCAGAACCCAGCGAGCGCGGCGCATCCGCGTGCAACGCCGCCGAGCGGGGACCGTGGCCGTTCTGGCGGTCCTCCTCATCGCCGGCGTCGTGTTCGCCACGTGCACCGGTGGCACGCCCACCTCCTCGTCGTCCGGCACCCACACCGCCGGTGAGGTGAAGCGGGCGGCGGGCGGGACGCCATCGATCGAAGCCGGCATCGAACCATGGCAGCTCGGCTCCGCCCAGTCGCGCCAGTCGGTGGTGGCCAACGGCACCGGCCTGACGGTCATCGGCGGCGTCACTCCGTCTGGCGCCTCGCTGTCCACGGTTTCCACCATCGCCCCCAACGGCGGGACCATTGCACCGGCGGGCGCCCTGACCGACCCGGTCCACGATGCCGCCTCGGCCACGTTCGGCCGCAACACCTACGTCTTCGGCGGCGGCTCGCCTGACACCGTGGCCACCGTCCAATCGGTGGCGACTCCGTCGATTCCCCCCTCTCCGGGAGGAGTCGGAACGATTGTCGGGCACCTGCCGCAACCCCGCTCGGACCTGGCTGTGGCCACTGTCCCGGGCCTCGGTCACGCACCGGCCACCGCCTATCTCGTCGGCGGGTACGACGGCACCAACTACCTCCCCGGGGTGCTGGCCACCACCGACGGGACCCACTTCACGACGGTGGCCCACCTTCCGGTCCCGGTCCGGTACCCGGCGGTCGTGGCCGACGGCGGGGCGATCTACGCCTTCGGTGGCCAGACCGCCTCGCCCGGGTCCCAGGCCACCGCCACCAGTGACATCCAGAAGATCGATCCGGCGACCGGGAAGGCCGCGGTCGTCGGGCACCTGCCCCAGGCGCTGTACGGCGCCGCCGCCTATGTCATCGACGGCGCCATCTACGTGGCCGGGGGCCAGGCCCCCGGGGGGGTCACCCTGACCCAGATCACCGCCTTCGTGCCCACCAGCGGCAAGGTGCTGCACGCAGGCCTTCTGCCCCAGGCCGTGGCCTTCGCCGGCTTCGCCACAGTGGGCTCCGGGCGGGGGGCCATCGCCTACCTGGTCGGGGGGGAGGTGGCCTCCCAGGCCGGCACCGACCAGGCCGGAGCGGCCTCGGGCTCGCTGCGCACGGTGATCTCCCTGCGCCCGAGCCCCTACGGCGGGCCGGCCGGCAGGCCCGGGTCGGGGGCGCCCTATGCGGGCACCCTGCTCATCGCCGACCGCGGCAACGACCGCCTCCTCACCTTGGACCCGGCCCGCAACATCACCTGGCAGTACCCCTCGGCCACCATGCCGCCCCCGCCCGGCGGCTTCTACTTCCCCGACGACGCCTTCTTCTTCAAGGGCGGCAGCGGGATCATCTCCAACCAGGAGAACAACCACACCATCGTGGAGATCGGCTATCCGTCCGGAACCCTCATCTGGCAGTACGGGCACCCCGGAAAACCGGGTGCGTCCGCCGGATATCTCTACCAACCCGACGACGCCTACGTGCTCAAGTCGGGCACGGTCACCGTGGCCGACGCATCCAACAACCGCATCCTGTTCATCTCACCCCAGGGCCAGGTGACCGGCCAGATCGGCAATGGGATGGATGCCCACGATCCCCCCACGTCGATCGCCTATCCGAACGGCGACACGCCCCTCCCCGACGGGAATGTCCTGGTCTCCGAGATCAACGGCTCATGGGTGGACGAGTTCACCCCGGCCGGCAAAGTGGTTTGGTCGGTGCACATGCCCACCGTCGACTATCCCTCGGACCCCCAGCAGCTGGGCTCGAACCTCTACCTGATGACCGACTACAACCCGCCGGCCGAGGGCCGGATCCTCGAGTTCAACCGCCAGGGCCAGGTCAGCTGGCTCTATGACGCACGCTCGGGTGACGCCATGTTGAAGAAGCCCTCGCTGGCCGAGCGGCTTCCGAGCGGACTGATCATGGTCAACGACGACTACCGGAACCGGATGGTGGCCATCGACCCGGCCACCTACTCGATCGTCTGGCAGTACGGCATCACCGACGTGTCGGGCACGGCCCCGGGCCTGATCTCGATTCCGGACGGCTTCGACAATCTGCTGGCCAACGGCACCACGCCGACCCATCCCCAGACCGGCTGAGAACGCCGGCCCTCACGGCTTCGGTTCGGGAGCCGAGGAGGCAGGGTCGACCATCTGGTCGAGCTCAGTGGACGGCCGGCGCCGCTCCCGCCGCTTCTGGACCAGTCGCACCGCCACCGCCGCCACCACCAGGGCGCCCACCACCGCCACCGACCACAGGCCCACCCGGCCGAGGATCCGCTGGAAGGACAGTCCGACCGCAAACCCGAGCAGGGTGTAGCCCACCCCCCAGACCAGGCCCCCGAGGGCGTTGTAGAAGAGGAAGACCCGGTACCTGAGGCCGCTCATGCCGGCCAGGGCCGGGATGATCGCCCTGGCGAAGGCCACGAACCGGCCCAGGAAGACGGCGGGGCCCCCGTAGCGCTCCAGCATGCCCATGGTCCGGCGGACCCCGACATTGCCCTTGAGCGGACGGCGCCCGAGCAGCCACGGTCCTGCGTGCTTCCCGACCTCGAAGCCGACCGAGTCACCGAAGATGGCACATGCCACCACGACGGCGATCATGACCCCGAGGTTGACCTGATGCAGCCCGGCCAGCACGCCTCCGATCACCACCGCCGTCTCACCGGGGACGAAGAACCCGACCATCAGGGCGGCCTCGGCGAACGCCAGGAACCCGACCAGCGCATAGGCGGGAGGGCCGCTGAAGTGGAGGAGCCAGCCCGAGACGCCGCCCGGTTTCGGGGCGGTGCCCGAAGCCGCGGCCAGCAACAGCGGGTGGACGGCGACGTTCCACACAACCGACGCTGTCACCTGCGACTCACCAGTCGATCCGGGGCCTCAGGCCGGACGGGCCCCCGCTCGGATCCCAGGCTCACCGGGCCAGTGTGACGCTGTTCCAGGTGCGGCGGCGACACGCCGGACAGGTCATCCACCGGTCGAACGTGCGCCTCGGGAGCCAGGCCGCAAACGGGAACTGCAGCAAAAGGAAGTCGAACACACCGACCCGGCTCACCGCTCCGCACGACGAGCAGGCCACCGAGAGGGCTCCCCGGGGAGGGAGCGGGTCGGTGCCGTCGGCGGTCGAGGTGGCTGCCTCGTGCTCACTGGCCGGCGTGGCGGCCGAGAAGAGGGCGTGCTTGCCGGCCGGCCGGGCCCGGCGCTTGGAGGGCCGGGAGGGCGCGGGCACCCCGCGCCGCTCGCTCCCTACTCCGACATCGTGGTCGTCCCGGCCCGCCACCCGCGCCTCGACCGGCATCCAGTACAGGGCCCGCTTCCCCAGCGGATCGGGCGCCCCGGCCACTTATCCGACGGTGCCGGCCACCACGCTCATCTCGAGCAGGGTCCGGGCCAGTTCCCGATAGGCGAGCGCCCCCGGCGAGCTCGGGGCGTGCTGCAGGATCGACTTGCCGCGGGCCGGGGCCTCGGCGAACCGGATCGACTTGCGCACCGGTGGCTGCAGGATCGGAATCCCGTAGCGGGCCTCGACCTCGTCGATGATGTGGCGGGCATGCTTCGTCCGGTCGTCGTACATGGTGGCGATGATCCCCCGCACCTTCAGCTCGCTGTTGGCGAAGGCCCGCACGTCCTCGATGGTCTCCAGCAACTGGCCCACCCCGCGGTGGGACAGCGCCTCGCACTGCAGGGGGATGAGCACGGCGTCGGCGGCGGTCAACCCGTTGATGGTCAGCACCCCCAGGGACGGAGGGCAGTCGATGAGGATGAGGTCATAGCGGTCGAGCACCGGTTCGAGGGCCCGCTCGAGGACGTGCTCGCGACCGGTCCGGGTGAGCAGGTGCACCTCCGACCCGGCGAGGTCGATCGAGGCGGGGAGCACATCGAGGAACTCGACCCCCGGCACGGGGAGGGCCACATCGACGACACTGTCTCGGCGGACGAACACGTCGTGGAGCGACCGGTCCAGCCCGTCCGGGTCGAAGCCGAGGGAGAAGGTCAGGCACGCCTGGGGGTCGAGGTCGACGACGAGGGTCCGGCGGCCGAATTCAGCCGACGCAACTCCCAGTGAGTGCACGGTCGTCGTCTTGGCCACGCCCCCCTTTTGGTTGGCCACGGCCAGAACGTCGGTCACCCGGCGGAGTCTACGCCCGCCCGCCCCGGCCACGACGGGCTCAGAACCCGGCCATCCCCACGATGGGCTGATTGAGCGGCAATCCGCCCATCGAGCCGAGGAACGGGGCGCTGAAGCTGAAGACGCCCCCGTCGGAGGCTACGAACCGGTACCCGCTCCCGTTGGACGTCTCCGCCATGCCGACGACCGGGGCGTTGAGCCTGATGGCCCCCGTCGAGCCGTAGAAGGGGACGCCGCCGAACGAGAAGATCCCCCCGTCGGACGCCACCTCCCAGTAGCCGCCGGTGTTGCTGTCATTTCCCGCCCCGACCACCGGTCTGTTGAGCGTCGTGCCACCCATCGATCCGGAGAACGGGGCATCCCCGAAGGTGAAGATCCCGCCGTCAGAGGCCACCAGCCGGTACCCGGCGCCGTCGGTGGAGGACGACATTCCCACGACCGGCCGGTTGAGCGTCGTACCACCCATCGACCCGTAGAAGGCGGCGTCGCCGAAGGCGAAGATCCCCCCGTCGGACGCCACCTCCCAGTAGCCCCTCCCGTCGGGCGTGGCCGCCATCCCCACGATCGGCTTGTTGAGCGGCCTCCCGCCCATCGAGCCGTAGAAGAGCGCGCCCCCGTAGGTGAAGATCCCGCCGTCGGACGCCACCTCCCAGTAGCCGCCGGTGTTCGGCGCCGTGCCGATACCGACGATCGGAGCATTCAGGTGGATGTTCCCGGCCGATCCGCAGAAGGGCATGCTGCCATAGGTGAAGAGACCACCGTCGGCGGCCACCAGTTCGTAGCCGCTGAAGGCCGCCGCCGGCACCGAGCAGCGGGGGATCGACCCGGGGGCGGTGGTCCGCCCGGCGTTGCCCGTCAGCTGTGGATCATGGTGGAACATCGGCCAGGCCGCCCCACCGACCGCCTCTCCCCCGTTCGACCCGCCGATCTCCCAGTGGTTGATCTCCCCCACCGCCGGCGACCCGGGACCGCCCGAGGCGACATAGCCGGCCAGGGTGATGCCGACCGTTCCGTTGGGATCCCGGGTGACCAACGGCGAGTTCTGGAGGCCGAGGTTGGCGTTGAGGTCGGCGATGTCCGTGCCGGTGCGGCCGTCGAAGATCCTGACCCCGTTGATGGTGGGGACGAGCACGTCGCCGTGCCCGGCCCCGGTGAGGTCGGCGGTGACCACCGACCCGATGATCCTTCCGATGTCGGCGGCCTTCCAGATGACCTGGCCGTTGGCGGCGTTGAGCACATAGACCGAGCCCGACCGGCCGACGCCCTGATCGGTGCCTTCCACGACCTGGAGGCTGCCATTGCCCACCACATCCGAGAGGGCCGGCGAGGAGAAGGTGCTGCCGTCGACCGGGGTCGACCAAATCTGTCGGCAGTGCGCGTCGTAGGCCTTGATGGTGTTGGTGTCCGAAGCGCCGGCGAAGAAGTCCCCGGTGCCGACCACGATGCCTGTGGAACCTCCGGCGAGGAATCCGCCCACGGCCGGTGACGAGTCGACCACCTGGTTGGTGTCGGCCCGACAGATCTGGTTCCCCTGAGCACTCAGGATGCGCAGGTGCCCGCCGTCCGTGTAGCGCTGGCCCCGTCCCTCGCCGGCGGTCTGGTCGCCCCCGACGATGATCTCCCTCTGCCCGGTCCCGTAGAGATCGGCGAGTGCGGCGGTCGAGTGGGTGCTGTCGGAGTTGAAGAAGGGCCAGCCGGTGAGGGGGGCGCCGTTGCCGGCGTTGAGGGCGTAGCCGACCTGGCCGAGGGACCCGGCCACGGCGCCGGGACCCCCCTGGAGCGTGCCCACCGTCATGCCGGCCTGGACGCCGACGTCGGGCAGGTTGTCGGTGGACGGGTTGACCACCGGTGTGAACCACAGCTGTGACCCTGAGGGGCCGAAGGCCTGATAGCCGCCCGAGGTGGGGTCGGGATCGTTGCCGGATCCGACCAGCACTTCGGTCGAGCCGCCCACCGAAGCCACCGACGGAGGGGAGTCGATGGGCCCGCTCCCATTGGTGGTGGGCCATCCGGCCACCGAGGTGGGAAGCGGTGGGGTGCCGGACGAGGTGGGATTGCCCAGGTGGTAGGCGTACACGTGGTCGTTGCGGTCCCCCACCACCACCGAGGGCTGACCATCGAGGTTGGCGACAGTCGGTGAGGACATGGCGATGGGCTGGCCGATGTCGGCGAGGGGGCCGGTCGACCAGGTCTCCGTCCAACTGACCGGCGGGACAACATGGCTGGCGACGGCCCACCCGGCCACTCGGGGCGAGGACGCTCCGACCGGGGTCGAGGCCGAGGCGGCGCCGTCCGGCAACAAGGCGACCCCGGCAACCA
>DATBOO010000019.1:0-28457 GCA_036553725.1 Acidimicrobiales bacterium
CCAGATCTCTCCGACGAACCGGGGTCTGCTACTGGGCTCTCCGGCGATTACCCAGACGGGACTTGCACCCGCAGGTCTGGTCCAGTTTTCAGGACGCACCATCGCCCCGATTGTATTGACCGGACATGGCCCGCGGTCGGCTGTCCCATGGGCACCGGCGGACCGGTCGGGTCAACTTCGCCGCCCCCACAGGAGTATTCGCTTGAACGGGTAGAAGAAGGGCGACCGGTCTCCGAGGACGGCCAGGAGGCGGCTCCGATACACACCGACGAACTCCTGCCAGCCGTCATTCCCGAGAGGTTCCTTGAACCGGGTCAGCGTGGTCCCCTTCACCCACTCGACGACATCGGCGGTCGAAGGAAGGTGGTGGGCATAGACCTGCAACCGGACGTGCTGCCGGTCGAATCCGAGCTCGTCCAGCACGACGGCATATTCCTCGGGTGCGAGGACATTGTGGGCCACCGGGTCGGCCGGTGGATCATCGAGCATTTCGGCTCCGAGCTCGGCGGCGGCCAGGTGGGCGGGGTGATCGGCGTTGGCCGGGACCTGCACCGCGAGCTGCCCGTCGGTCCGCAGCAATCCGGCCCACCGGCCCAGGACCCGGCGATGGTCGGCCACCCACTGGAGCGAGGCGTTGGCGAAAACGATGTCGTACTCCCCCGGGCCTTCCCACGCGCCGATGTCGCCCAGCTCGAACCGGACGGTGCCGGCCGGCTCCGCCTCCGCCTCCGCCTCCGTCTCCGCGGCCGAGATCATGGCCGGAGAGCTGTCCACCCCGAGCACTTCGGAGGCCCCCTGGTCCCGGTGCAGCAAGCCGGTCAGCCGACCATCGCCACAGCCGAGATCGACCAGTCTCGGCGCCTCGACCGGCTCCAACAGCCGGGCAAGATCCCAGAAGGGCTGCTCGCGCTCAGCGGCGAATCGGTTGTACTGCGCCGGGTCCCAGCCGTCGGGACCGGTCATCGAGCGCCAGATGCCGCCGGGCGGCCCGCCTCGCCAATCCACCTGGCCCTCACGTGGTCGACGATAGCTTGAGAACGTGGGAGTCTCTCCGTTCATAGCCGAGCTACGAGGCCTGATCGGTCATCAGCTGCTTCTCCTTCCATCCGTGGCCGTCCTCCCTCAGAGGGCGGACGGCCGTCTCCTGATGGTGCGGCTGGCGGACACCGGACTGTGGGCGACGATCGGCGGAGCGGTTGAGCCGGACGAGTCGCCCGAGGAGGCTGCCGTCCGGGAATCGGAGGAAGAGGCCGGCGTAAGGGTCGGGCTGTCAGGTATCAGGGCCGTGCTCGGCGGTCCCCAATTCCGGATCCGCTATCCGAACGGGGACGAGACCGCATACGTGTCCACGGTCTTCGATGCCGTCATCGAGTCGGGAACACCGGCTCCGGATCACGACGAGACAACCGAGGTCGCCTGGTTCCGACCGGGCGAGCTGGCCGAAGGCGACATCAGCAGCTTCACCAGGGCCCTCTTGGTGGGAGCACGGGTGCTCGCCGGCTGATTCCGAAATGCCGCGGGCCGGCCCGGACTTCATCTGGGATCCGCTCACGGAATACGTTGACGCCACGATCCGATCCACCCGAGGAGTGCCATGCCTGATGCAGTCAGTGCCCGCCTCATGGACGGCGCCTCCCTCGCACGGAGGCTCCTGGCCGATGCGGCCGTCCGGGCGGCGGAATTCACGGCGTCGGCGGGTCGGGCACCGTGCATGGCCGCCGTGCTGGTCGGTGGAGATCCCGCCTCGGTGACCTACGTGCGGATGAAGCAGGCCCGAGGACGGGAGGCCGGCGTCGAGTCCCGGGTCTCCGAGCTCCCGTCGAGCGCCACCACATCCGAGGTGGTCGCCGTCGTCGAGGATCTGTCGGGGGATCCGGCCGTGGACGGGATCCTCGTGCAGCACCCGGTCCCCGCCCAGGTGGACGAGCGTGCTGTCTTCGAGGCCATCGCACCCGCCAAGGACATCGACGGGGTCACCATGCACTCGTTCGCGGCCATGGCCTTCGATCTCCCTGGCTTTCCCTCGTGCACGCCGGCCGGAATCATCCGGCTCCTCGATGAATACGGTGTCGACCCTGCGAGCAGGCACGCGGTGATCATCGGCCGGAGCCCGATACTCGGCAAGCCGGTGGGAATGCTCCTCTTGAACCGGGACGCCACCGTCACCTACTGCCACTCGCACACCCGCGACCTTGCAGGCATCGTCGGGACGGCCGACATCGTCGTGGCTGCCGTCGGAAAGCCCAACTTCGTGCGGGGCCGCTGGATCAAACCCGGTGCCGTCGTCATCGACGCCGGGTACAACGCGTCCAACGTCGGTGATGTGGCCTTCGACGAGGCCGTCGCCACCGCCGGCCTGATCACCCCCGTGCCGGGAGGCGTCGGGCCCATGACCATCGCCATGCTCATCGAGCACACGGTCATCGCCGCCGGGCGCGGGGCTCCACCAGACCGCCGATAGCCATTGCCGTGCTCGGCCCACCCTGCCTTCGTCGGACGGGTCGTCTGGACGCCGGGTCGGTCGCTCCCAGGCCTCCGGCCTACACTGCTCCAGATGGCAGCTGGCGCCGTCGATATCGTGCTCTTCGACCTGGGTGGGGTGCTCATCGAGCTCGGCGGCGTTCCCGTCATGCGGGATCTGGCCGGCATCGGCAGTGATGACGAGGTGTGGCGACGGTGGCTCACCTGTCCATGGGTACGGTCCTTCGAGCGCGGACACTGTTCGGCGGACGAGTTTGCCAGCGGCGTGGTCTCCGACTGGGGGCTGGCTGTCTCCTCTCGCAGGTTTCTCGAGATGTTCCGGGACTGGCCCCGCGGTCCCATCCCGGGTGCCTGGGAGCTGCTGGCCGAGGTTCGGAGCATCGTCCCGATCGGGTGCTTGAGCAATACCAATGTCATGCACTGGGAGCACCAGGTCGCCCAGTGGCCCATTCTCGACGCATTCGACTTCCGCTTCCTCTCGTTCGAGCTGGGACTGGTGAAGCCTGACGCGGAGCTGTTCGAGGAAGTGTCCGTTCGCCTGCCTGCGGGCCCCGAGCAGGTGCTCTTCCTCGACGACAACTTGGTGAACACGGAGGCGGCACGGTCATCGGGGTTCTCTTCCGCGCAAGTCCGCGGCGTCGGCCAAGCTCGACAGGCCCTCGTCGACCTCGGCGTCTTGAGTCCGTAGCGACCGGCGACCAGGTCGGCGGACCGGCCGATGTGGAGTCGAAGGCTCAGCCGACGATGGTGCCGTACATGTCATTGAGCGGATACGAGAGCAGCTCCAATCGTTCCCCGTCAGGCCCCGGGAAGTAGGCCGAGGTGCCGTTCACGATGAACGGCTCGATCCCGGCCGCGTCGAGCTTGGCCACCAGGCGCTCCCACTGGTCAGGCGTGACCGAGATGGCAATGTGGTGGAGTCCACCGAGCACTTCCCGGTAGTCGCCGAGCTCGAGCCCGGGGAAGTCGAAATAGGCCAGGTAGTTGCCGTGCCCGACATCGAAGAAGAAATGGGTGGACCCCCGGTAGTCCCGGTTCTCGAACAGCTCGGCGAGTGGAAACTCGAGGAGGTCCTGATAGAAGGTGATGGTCCGTTCCACATCGCTCGAGAGCAGGGCAAAGTGATGGAGCCCCCGCGCCGATGACGCGGGCCGATCACCCAGTGGCCGGAGGTATCGGGCCTTCAGACCCTCCCACTCCGCGCTCCGGTCGATGTCGCTTCCATGCCCAGTCATGGCTTGCCTCCTCTGGCGGCCGGACCACACGGCCGGGTCCTCCCTCAGTGAACCACCGATGGGCCGGAATGATCCACACCCCCGGGGCCGGCCACGGGCCGCCGACACGGGGCGACCGGCCATCCACCGGGAGCGTTACGATGAGGCGACACTGCGAGGAGACCCGATGAGCCACCTTCGACAACTCAAGAGGCAGTCCACCGACCTCCTCGCCGGACTGGGCAAGAGTCCCGACCAGGTGGCCGCGTCATTACAGGAGGCCGGCGTTCGCGGAGTGCCGCAGAGCAATCGCTCCTGTCCCGTTGCCCTCTACCTCACCGCCGTGCTGGGATCGGAGGCCCGGATCCACTCGGTGACCGTGGGGCACTGCTCCCTGCTCATCCATCTGGTCCAACCATCGGATCTCCGCCCGGCCGGTCGGCTGCTGGTCCAGCTCCCCAAGCCGGTGCGGCAATTCGTTGCCGCCTTCGATGCTCGGCGGTATCCGGCCATGGTTCGGGAACGGTCCGCGGGGGCGCCGGTCGTCGCCGCCGGAAGCACCAGATCGGGGTCGTCGGAGTTGCGACCTCAGCGCGATGGACGATGAGTCCCGAAGATCACTTCGAAGACCTCGTCGAGGGGTTCGTATCGATGCCCCACGTGTCGCCTCCGTCGGGCAATCGGGGCTTCGGCCGGAACGCCCTGCGGGTACGGGGCAAGATCTTCGCCATGCTGGTGCGCGGGCAATTGGTCGTGAAGCTCCCGAAAGAGCGCGTCGACGCCCTGGTGGACTCCGGGGACGGGGTGCGGTTCGACGCCAACAAGGGGAAACCGATGAAGGAATGGCTCAGCCTGGGTCCCACGTCCGCCCTGGACTGGGAGAAGGTTGCCGGTGAGGCGCTCGACTTCGTGTCGCCGGGCTAGAGCCTTCAACCGGGCGGGCGCGACAGACACCACACCGTCGGAGTACCCGGCAAGCGGATCTCCCGGGTCACATCGAAGCCGGCTCTGGCGTACCAGGAGACCTTCGCCTCCTTCTGTCGCGGCCGGGCGGCACAGCAACGCCCACATCGTCGAGCTCCTCGAACAGCTGCAACGTGAGGTGGCCGAGCTCCGCTCACTCCTGAGGTCCAACCGTTAAGCCGTCACGGATGCAGGATGGCGTTCACCACCACGGCCAGGGTGTAGTCGAACAGTTCCTCCTCGTCGATCGGGTGTGAGAGGTGCTCGAGCAACGCGGGGGCGTCGGCCACATCGGCACGCGACCAGAGCTCCTCGGGAGTCTGGCGCTGCGTGGGTTGGCGCTCGACCTGGCGATCCAGCAGGACCGAACCGACGACCAGATTGAGCACCGCCTGCACCCCCAACGCGGCGTCGGCCCCGCCGACACCGGCCGCCGTAAGTTCGCGGACCAGCACCCGGCGAGCCGGCTGGAAGAGGGCGGCGGTGCGGCCTTGGCGATGGACCAGCGCCACCAATTCGGTGCGCTGGAGGAGCGTGGCGCGTAGGGAGCGGGCCACCGAGCTGATCCGGGCCACCGGGTCCCGACCCCTGACCCTCACGTCCCCCAGCTGAGCGATGACCCGTTCGGCGAGGCCGTCCAGCAACGCCTGCTTGTCGCCCACGTGCCAATAGATGGCGGTGGCGGCGACGCCCAGCTTCCCCGCCAACCCCCGGACCGTGAGGCGATCGATCCCTTCGGTCTCGAGGATCTGCATGGCCGCATCGAGGACCTGTCCCCGGGAGAGGCCGCCACCCGACTGGTGTCCCTTCGCTCCTTGACCTCCCCGGGTGGCCATGTAACGATGTTACAGGAGCGTCCACCACCACCCCGGGACCCGGCTCCGGGACATGGGCTGCGGAAAGTGGGCCCCCAGCGTACGAAGAGGAGGAGGCGAGACCCATTTCAGCGAGAGCCGCCCCGGACGACGGGCACTACACGATCATCTCAGCCGACTGTCACGCGGGAGGCGACCTCGTGAGCTACCGCGACTACCTCCCGAGCAAACTGCATCCCCAATTCGACGACTGGGCGGCGACCTACCGGATCCCGTTCGACGACCTCATGGGAGAGGATGCCAACCAGAACTGGGACTCCGATCGCCGTCTGGCCGACCTCGAGGCGGACGGGATCGCGGCCGAGGTGATCTTCCCCAACACCATCCCCCCCTTCTATCCCGAGCCCTCGCTGAAGGTGCAGATCCCGGGGGCGAGCGAGGGGGACCTCCGACTTCGCTGGGCCGGGCTGCGGGCCCACAACCGGTGGCTGGCCGACTTCTGCGCGCTGGTCCCCGGTCGGCGGTTGGGCATCGTCCAGATCATGCTGCACGACGTGGCCCAGGCGGTCGCCGAAGTCGAATGGGCGGCCGAGGCCGGCATGACCGCCGGGGTCCTCCTGCCCGGCGCCCCGCCCGGGTCGGGTCTCGAACCGCTCTATTCGCGGGTCTACGACCCGTTGTGGCGAGCCTGCGAGGTCGCCGGCCTCCCCGTCAACCATCACAGCGGTAGTGCCGTGCCACCCCTGGGCGACCAGGACATCGAAAAGGTGATGTTCATGCTCGAGGTCACCTGGTGGGCCCATCGTTCCCTCTGGCACCTGATTTTCGCCGGGGTGCTCGAACGGCACCCCGATCTCCAATTCGTCTTCACCGAACAGGGCACGGCCTGGATCCCCGAGACTCTGGGCACGCTCGACTTCTTCTTCACCCGGATGGGCACGGCGACCGGCTCCCAAGAGCAAGAGTGGGGAGAGGCGGTCGTGTCCGGCCTCTCGATGCGGCCGAGCGAGTACTGGGCCAGGCAGTGCCATGTCGGCTCGAGCTTCATGCGTCCGGCCGAGGCGGCCATGCGGGATTCGGTCGGCGTGGACAAGATCATGTGGGGCAGCGACTACCCCCACCGTGAGTCGAGCTACCCGTTCAGCACGGAGGCGCTCCGCCTCTCCTTCGCCGACATCGATCCAGGCGAGGTCCAGCAGATGCTGGGGGGAAACGCGGCCCGCCTCTTCGGCTTCGACATCGACAGCCTGGCCGAGGTCGCCGCCCGGGTGGGCCCGACCCACGAGGAGATCGCCCAACCGCTGAAGGCAGAGGAGATACCCCCCGGGGCCGGAAAATGCCCGGCCTTCGCCGGAATCGCCACCTGACCACGTTCACCCATCACCCCGTCCAGTCACAAGGAGCGCCATGAGCAACGTCGGCTACGGAGCACGATCCGAAGAGCAACTGCGCAACCGGGAGGTCGAGGCGACCTCGGTCGACGTGTGGGCCACGACCCTGGTCGCCACCTATCTCACCGACCCCGAGATCATCGCCGCCGTCCTGCCCCCTCCCATCGAACCGGGGGCCGAGCCGATGGTCAAGGTCACGGTGGCCACCGTCGACATCCCCGGCTACCCGACGTTCGGCGCCGGGAGCTTTTCGGTGCGCGCCCGCCACGAGGGAACCGAGGGCTTCTACGCCCTCCTCATGCCGATGACCACCGAGCAGTCGGTCATCGGTGGGCGGGAGACCTTCGGCGAGCCCAAGAAGCTCGGGGCGGTCGAGCTGCGCCGCGACGGAGACCGGGTGACCGGCACCTTCGCCCGGATGGGGACCGAGATCGTCGCCGTCAACGGCCGGGTCGCCCGGGAGCTCGATCCTCCGGACACCGAGACCCGCACCGACTTCTACTTCAAATTCCTCCCCTCTCCCGACGGCAAGGGCTTCGACAGCGACCCCGCCCTGGTCTACTGCCACCGGACCGAGCAGACCCGGAAGATCGAGGAGGTCGCCGGCGAGGTGATCCTGCGCGAGTCCCGGTTCGACCCGGTGTCCGATCTCCCCGTGCGCCAGCTCCTCGGCATCACCCTGGCCGAGCGCAGCAGCATCCAACGGGGAGAGATCCACGGCACCGTGCCGAGCGAGTGGATCCGCCCCTACGTCCATCAGCGCTACGACGACCTGTCGCCGGTCGGAAAAGAGTGATGCAGGAGCTGGCCGGCCGGGTCGCCGTGGTCACCGGCGGAGCCGGCGGCATCGGCCGGGCCATGGGGGAACGCTTCGCCCGCGAAGGCATGAAGGTCGTTCTGGCTGACGTCGAACCGGGCGCGCTGAAGGCGGCCGAGGACGAACTGCGCTCATCGGGCATGGACGTGACGGGGGTGGTCTGCGATGTCGCCGACTACGGGTCGGTGGAAGGACTCCGTGACGCCGCCCTCGAACAGCACGGCGCCGTCCACCTCCTCTGCAACAACGCCGGCATCGGCGCCGGGGCGGAGGGGGCGCTCTGGGAGCATGAGCTCAATGATTGGCGCTGGGCCTTCAACGTGAACGTCTACGGCATCATCCACGGCATCAACGCCTTCGTCCCGGCGATGATGGCGGGAGGTGACGAGGGCCACATCGTCAATACCTCCTCGGGCAATGGCGGCGTCTCGCCTCTACGGGGCACCCCCCAGTACGCGGTGACCAAGGCGGCGGTCGTGACGCTGACCGAGTGCCTCTACGCCCAGCTCCAGGATGCGGGTTCGCGGATCGGCGCATCGGTCCTCTTCCCGGGTCCCAACATGCTGCGCACCGGGATCTTCAGCTCTTGGCGGGTGCGGCCACCGGAGCTGGCCAAGGAGCGGCCGAGGAGAACCCCCTACCCCACCATCGAGGACATCGAAGCCCAGATGTCGGCGGCCGGCGTGGCGGTCAACTACACCGAGCCCGCCGAGGTGGCCGACCAGGTCGTGGCCGGGGTACGGGCCGGCAACTTCTGGATCCTGGCGCCCAGCCCGTCGACCGACCTCCAGATCCAGGCGCGGGCGGACTCGATGCTCAAGCGCTCCAATCCGAAGTACCTGCGGGAGGTCCCAGGGTGACCGCCCGACCGAGAGAGGACGGCACCCCCATGGACAACTACCTGGTGATCTCCGCCGACTGCCACGCCGGATTGCCCAATCAGCAGTACCGCGAGTGGTTGGACCCGGAATACCGGGAGACCTTCGACGAGTACCTGGCCGGGCGGGCGGCCATGGAGTCCGAACTGGCCGAACAGGGCCTGCGGAACGAGGAGTTCGCCGAGGAGTGGGAGCACGACAACGCCGAGGGCCTCCTCGGGGGCTGGGACGCCCGTCGCCGCGATCAGGAGCTCGACGCCGACGGTGTGGTCGGCGAGGTCATCTTCCCCGATGCCGACGCGGTGACCGGCGGGGCCTCGGCGCCGTTCGGGGCGGGCCTGGCGGCCACGGCCGAGGTGCCCATCGATCTCCTGATGGCCGGGGCCCGGGCGCACAACCGCTGGCTGGCCGAGCTGTGCAGTGAGAGCCCGCATCGTCGAGCCGGCGTGGCCATCGTGCCGATCTTCGACGTCGCCGCCGCCGTGGTCGAGATCACCCGGGTCCGGGAGTCCGGGCTCCGGGGCGGGATCCTGATCCCCTCCATGTGGCAGCCGTACGAGCCGTACCACGATGCCAAGTACGACCCGGTCTGGGCCGCGTGCGCCGACCTCCAGATGCCGGTCCACGTCCACTCGGGCGCCGCTGACCGGGCGTCGTACGGCGACAACGTGGGCATCTACGTAGCCGAGGTCCGGTGGTGGTCGACCAGGCCGCTGTGGTTCCTCCTGTGGTCCGGGACCTTCGAGCGGTTCCCGGACCTGACCTTCGTGACCACCGAGTGCGGCGCCTTCTGGGCGCCCGACCTCCTGTGGACTTCGGACATCGTCTACGACCGGGAGCACGCGGCGAAGAAACTCGGGAAGAAGCTGACCGAGCCGCTCTCCATGCGACCGAGCGAGTACTTCGACCAGAATTGCTTCATCGGCGCGTCGAACACCCGGCGCCGCGAGCTGGCCCGGCGCTACGAGATCGGCATCGGAAACATCATGTGGGGCAATGACTTCCCGCATCCCGAGGGGACCTGGCCGCACACCAGGGAGTGGCTCAAGAACGCCTTCTCCGACATCCCGGTGGACGAGACCCAACAGATTCTCGGCTCGAACGCCGCCGAGTGCTACCACTTCGACTCAGAAGCCCTGCTACCGCTGGCCGCCCAGTTCGGGCCCACCCCGGCGGAACTGGGACAGACCGGGAACGGTCTCGACAAATGGGCCGATCTGGCCGCCGCCGGCCGCCCGTGGCTGAGCGGGAAGGAAGCCCTCGAGGTGCCGGCAGGCGACTGAGCAGCTCAGGCCGCGCTGACCGCCCACGGCGGCCCGGTGACTCTGGCGGCCCCGGGTGCCGGCCACAGCGGTCCGATCACCAGGGCACCCCGTTCGGATGCCCATGTCAGCTCCCGCTCCAGCGCCGAATGGGCAGCTTCGTCGTCCAGGTGCTGGCCACGGATGATCCCGGCACCGGCCTGGAGCGGATTGATGGCCAGGTGGCCGACGAACACCGCCCCCTCCCCCACCCGCACGGCGCAGTGGCCCGGGGAGTGCCCGCCGGTGAGCTCGAGTGTCACCCCCGGGGCCACGTCCCACGGTGGGTCCACCCCTTCGACGACCCCTTGATCGATGAGGCAGCGGAGGGCGGCGGAGCCCCCGGTCTCCGGATGGGCGGCGACATGGGTCAACTCGTCGTGGCTCATCACCACCCTGGCACCGGGGAAGAAGGGCCTCCACGCCCCGTCGGTGTCGACGGCGGCAGCCATTCCGATGCCATCGAGGTGGCTCAGCACGACCGTGTCCACCGCTCCCATGGGAAAGCCGGCGGTCGACAGCGCGTCGGCCACGGCGGTCTGGTGCCCGATCGCCTCGGGTCCCGACCGGAGGAAGGCGTCGGCCGCGCCGCAGGGGTCAACCACCACGGTGTGGGCGTCGGACTCGATGACCCAGACGGCCTGGCCCACCAGGACCCGTCCCTCAGGAGTGGCCCAGTCCGGCACGCCCCAGGGGACCCCGGCAGCCCGGTCGGCGGTGAAGCCGATGATGTCGGGGTCGAGGGTGACGTCGAAGTACGGCACCCGGGTCAGCCTGATGCCCTCGACGGCGAAGGTCGCCATCAGTCCAGTATGCCCAAGAGCCGTCGGATCCGCCCTGGGGCCCGGTCCAGGCACGGATCGGCTGGCCGGGACGGTAAAGGAGTGGACCGCCGGAGCCGATGAATCCAAGGTGAAGCTCGACTTCCCCCAGCCCACCGAGCGTGGCGTTCGACAGGGTCTCATCGCCGGGCTCATTGCCGACTCGATGGCCATCCCGCTCATCGTCGTCGTCATCGTGCTCGACCCTCACACCCCGTGGTGGTATCCGGCCGGGGCGCTCGCCTGCGTGCTGGTGTCCGTCGCCTATCTCAGCCTGACGGTCATGGCGATGAGCGAGCGCATCGACTTCCACCGGTCCGTCGCGGCGCTGAACAACGCTCTGGACGAGGTCGCGCCCGATGAGGCGGGCCGAGACCTGCTCCAGGGAGCGTTCAACCACGGGCTCCCCTTGGTGCCGGACATCATGGCGGCCGACCATGTGGAGGTCCTCGCCCGCAACGGGACTCCCGGGCGGTTCGTCACGGTGGCGGCGTGGCCCGGTGTCCAGGACGGCGCACCGGATCCCACCGAGCATCCAGAGCTCACCCGGGCCCTCGATTCCGAGTCGACCGTCCTGACCCCGAAGCTGTGCGCCATTCCGATCGGGCGCTGCCCCGAAGGGGAATTGCTGATGGTGGTCCGGCGCACCCCGGGCCATCAGGCCGATCAGCAGGCCACCGAGGCGGCCGACGCCCTGGCGGCCGCCTTTCTGCGGGCGGGCAACCGGGCCAATTGCCTCGCAGCCCTCGAGGTCGAGGACCGGACAGACCTCCTGACCGGGCTGGCCGGTCGGAGGATCCTCTATGAGCGCATACAGATCGAGATGGACCACGCCATCCGGTCCGAGGCGCCGCTGAGCGTGGCCATGATCGACCTCGATCATTTCAAGCAGTACAACGAGCGGCACGGCTCGGTGGCCGGCGACACGGTGCTGCGGGCCATCGCCGCGCTCATGGTCTCCAACGTCCGGCGTCAGGACCTGGTCGTGCGGTACGGGGGTGAGGAATTCTTTCTGGTCATGCCCGATACCGACATACTCGGCGGCCACCATCTCCTCGACAAGCTCCGGGCCGGGGGTCGGGATGCCACCTCCGAGTTCGGTGTCACACTGTCGGCCGGTCTCACCAGCTGGGACGGGACCGAGGACATCACCTCGCTGATCGAGCGGGCTGACCAGGCGCTCTACCGGGCCAAGGAGTCCGGCCGCGACCGGGTGGTGTCCATCCAGTCCTTCACCGAATTCTGAACCCGCCCGGGCTCTGCCCGCGGGTCCGGCTCAGCCCGCTCGCCGGAGCACCAGGTAGACGTTGTCGTCGACGGTGAAGGAATTCACCAGCTGGTATCCCTCGGCGGCGGCGGCATCGAGCTCGGTCTCGAGGTCGATGCGCCGCTCGGCGACCACCAATCGCCCGCCGTGCACCCTCAGCACACGGTGGTCAGCGGTCACCTCTTCGCCCCCTACCGGCCACGGGTGTCGCGTCCCGGTCGTCGGGTACGACACCGACCATGAGCCCGCGCTCGAGCGGCTGCTCCGGCGAGGACTCGGGCTCGGGCCGGACCCGGATGTACCACTCCTGCCCCCAGACCGTCGAGAACACGTCGTCGGGCATGGCCAGGAAGAAACTGGTCTCGCCGATCTGACTGGCGTGGGCCCGCATGGCCTCCCGTTTGGCATCGATCCAGGCCTTGACATCCACCTCCGTGGTCAGCCGGCTGGCCGGTTCCCCCATCGTCTCCAGCCCATCGGTCGTCCCCTCCGGGGGCTGCCAGTCCGAACGCTCGACCTGGGCGCTGAGGGTGCGGAAGAAGTCGCGGTTCATGGTCGCCATGTACACCACCGGCGTGGCCGCCCGATTGGCCGCTTCCATACCCACCCTGTGCACCTGCACGTGGTCGGGATGGCCGTAGCCGCCGTGCTCGTCGTAGACGACCAGCACATCCGAGCCCTCCTCGACCAGGATGGTCGCCAGTGCCGCGGCCGCCTCGCCCAGGTCTGCGCCGGCAAAACTGCCGGCCCGGTCGTTGGCGGCGTCGCCGGCCATTCCGGAATCGAGGTAGCCGAGGAAGGCCTGCCTGGCCACCCCCAGGATCCGGCAGGCCTCGGTCAGCTCGCCCGTCCGGCGCTCGGTCAGCGTCTCCCCCGGGTCGAGAAGACCCTCAGGGATCTCTCCGAGCTCCCCCCGGGTGGCCGTGACCAGGACCACCCGATGGCCCTGATCGGCCAGGCTGGCCATGGTGCCGCCGGTGGCGATGGCCTCGTCGTCGGGATGGGCATGGAAGAAGGTGACGGTCGCCATCGCCGCGACCCTACCGGCGGCGGGAGCCGGGTGATTCGACCAGGCCGGGCCGACAGGTCAGCCGAGTGGAAGCTGCGGCGCTTCGGCCAGGGACAGCTGACCGGCGATGGCCGGGTTGGCTCCGGACCCTTTGCGACCGCTGGCCGCGAAGATCCGCTCCGGGCCGAACGATCGGATCTTCCGGTCGCCCGGTCGTCCGCCCACCACCTCGACCGACTCCGTGCCGTTGTGCCGGTTGACGATGTGCGCCCTGAACTCCCAGGCCGCGCCCCTCATGTGCGGGCCGGACACGACCACCGGGTCGCCGACGCGAAGACCGTTCCACGTGGCCGAGCGCTCCAGATGCTCCGATGCCTCCAGGGCGGCACGCTTGGCCGACGGGCGGCGCGGCCGGCTCACGGCATCAGGTCCAACCGCCATCGACCCGCACCAGCCGCTCCGAGTGGCGGAGCCACGGCTCAGCGCCGCTCCTCGCGGAGCTGGCGGAACCGGTGCAAGAAGAGCACGACTACGGCGATGACCACCAGGACGGCTGCCACGTAGCCGGCATAGCTGAAGGCTTTGAGGACATGGTGGTAGGTGCTGCCCAGGCTGTATCCCAGACTGACCAGCGCGGTGCACCAGATGGCACACCCGATCACCGTGAAGACGATGAACTTGGCGATCGCCATCTCACCGAGGCCGGCGGCGAACGACACGAAGGACCGGAGGAGCGGGATGAACCGTCCGAACAGGACCACGGGCTCGCCCCGGCGGGCGAACCACGCTTCGGCCCGGTCGAGGTCCCGATGGGTGAGCAGCACGTACTTGCCGACCTTGTCCACCAGGGGCCGACCCCCGAAGTAGCCGATGAGATAGCCGGCCAACGATCCCAACACCTCGGCCAGGGTGGCCACCACGATGACCAGGACCAGGTTCAGGGGGTGTACCCCGACGACCTGGCCGCTGGCCAGCACCCCTCCGTAGATGATGGCGACCTCGGCTCCCACCGGGAGGCCCATCGAGGAGATGAAGCTGAGGACGAAGACGGCGAGGTAGCCCCACGTGGCAAGAAAATGCTCCATAAGCCACCAATGTCTAGTCGCTCGCTACCCCGGATGAGTGCCACCCTCCGGGACCCGGCCCGCCGGTCTCTCGGCTACCGTCACCATCGTGAGCCTGGTCGAAGACCAGCACCGCCCCGAACAGGACCGGTGCACCACCCCGGACGGCCTCGGCATCGCCGTCTACGACTTCGGCGGCCGGGGACCCGACCTGCTCCTGGCCCATGCCACCGGGTTCTGCGCCGAGGTGTTCAGCCCGCTCGCCCGGGCCCTCGGTGAGGACTACCACTGCTGGGGCCTGGACCTCAGGGGCCACGGCCGCTCCGATCGGCCACGCGACGGTATTTTCGCCTGGTCCGGATTCGCCACCGACGTGCTGGCCGTCGTCGGCCACCTCGGGCTCCGTCGACCGGCAGCGTTCGGGCACTCGTGCGGCGGGGCCTCCGTGCTGTTGGCGGAAGAAGCTGCGCCCGGCACCTTCTCCTCCCTCTACTGCTTCGAGCCGGTCGTGTTCCCCGAGCCGGCCGGCAGGTTCGGCGCGGCCCTGGCCGAGGACAATCCTCTCTCGAACGGGGCCCGGCGGCGGCGGGACACATTCCCGTCGGCGGAGGACGCCTTCGTCAACTTTGCCTCCAAACCGCCGTATGTCGACCTCGATCCCGAGGTGCTCCGCTGCTACGTCGAGGCCGGGTTCGAACCCGTCCCGGCCGCCGAGGGCGGCGACGGCCGGTCCATCCGGTTGCTGTGCCAGAGGGAGGACGAGGCGGCGATCTACGCCCGAGGGGCTTCGCACGGTGCCTTCGGCCACCTCCACGAGATCGGTTGCCGTGTGACCTTGGGCTGCGGGGAGTACACCGACGCGTTCGGCCTGCCGTTCCTCGATGCTGATGCGGAGCAGCTCCGGCATTCGACGGTCGAGGTCCTCCCCGGCATCGGTCATTTCGGACCGCTGCAGCGGCCGGCCCTGGTGGCGGCGGCGGTGTCCCGGGCGTTTGACACGGTGAACGACACACCCCCTGCGTAGTCTGGGGTCGTGCCCCTCGAACCGCCACGGTCGCTGTCCCCGTCCAAGGTCTCCTCGTTTCGCGACTGCGCCCTGGCCTTCCGTTTCAACTCCATCGACCACCTGCCCGAGGAGCCGACCGTGTGGACCGTCAAGGGGACCCTGGTCCACCGGGTGCTCGAGGACCTGTTCTGGCGGTACCCCCAAGGGATGCGCTCCCCCGCCGCCGCCGCCGCCGAGCTGGACCGGGCCTGGTCGGAACTGCAGGACGACCCGGAGTATCTGGCCCTCGTCCTCACGACAGACGATGCGGACAGCTTCCGGTCGGAATCCGCCACGCTCGTCGAGAACTACTTCGCCTTGGAGGACCCGAACGAGATCAACCCGGTCGGGATCGAGCTGATGCTCGAAGCGCGGGTCGGCTCGATGCGGCTCCGAGGCATCATCGACCGGCTCGATCGGACCCCGGACGGAGAACTGGTGGTCATCGACTACAAAACCGGACGGGCGCCGTCGCAAGCCTACGAACAGTCGAAGCTCATCGGCGTCCACATCTACGCGCTCCTCTGTCAGGAGGTCCTCGGTCAGAAGCCGGCGCAGGTCAAGCTGCTCCATCTGAAGGAGCCGATGGTCATCACCGCCGAGCCCTCCGACCAGTCGGTGCGCGGGCAGCGGGTGAAGGCCGCGGCCATCTGGTCGGCCATCGAGCGGGCCTGCCGCAACGAGGACTTCCGGCCCCGGCCCTCACCCTTGTGCAATTACTGCCGGTTCCGGGAGTTCTGCCCGGCCTACGGGGGTGACCCCGACCAGGCCTCGGTGGTGCTGGGGGCCACAGCCGGTGGTGCTGCATGACCCGACCGGGGGCTGACACCGCCGCCACCGCCAGCCAGGCCGATCCCGATGGTGAGAGTGGCTCCGATCCAGGGGCTGGTCAGGGGCGGGCCGACCGCCAGGCCTCGGGCCGCGACGGGGCGGCCCCCCAGGAGCCGGGCCACGGCAGAGCGGGCTCGGGTCACTCCCCGACCGGGGGGCCCACCGGCACCGATCTCCCCGCCGACCGACCGGGCGGGCTCGCCGGTGTGGTCGAGGCCCTCGACGAGCGGATCGACCGGTGGTTCGAGCCGGTCCGGGGAGTCCCGGCCCTCGACGGGCTGGCCAAGGCGATCACCGGGCTGGGCGACCACGGGCTGATGTGGGCGGCGACCACGGCGTGGCGGGCCCGGCACACCGGGCCGGAGCGGGCCCGGGCCGTGCGGGCGTTGGCCATCGCCGGTGTCGAGTCGGGCATCGTCAACCGGGCGCTGAAGGCGGCCGTGGGCCGTTCACGACCCGACCGGGCCGGGCTCCAGGTGACCGAAGGGGGATTCCCGGTGCGGGAGCCGACGACCAGCAGCTTTCCCAGCGGGCACACGCTGGCGGCGTTCTGCGCGGCGACGGTCATGGGCCAGCGCCACGACCGGTCCGGCAACGCGCTGTTGTTCACCTCGGCCTCCCTGGTCGGGCTCAGCCGACTCCACCTCCGGGCCCACCACGCCTCCGACGTGGTGGGCGGTGCCGCCATCGGCGCGGCGTTGGGGCTGGTGGGGCGCCGCTTTCTCTGACGGTTTCAGTCGTGGGTCACGGGACCGATTCGCTGACCGGGCCGTCAGCTGTCAGCCGGACGGGACGGCGTCGTGGGCGGCCGTGGGAGGAATGGATCGTAGGGGGATGGGGTTGCAGAGCCATGGCCTCTCCTCTGACCTTCGCTGTGACCTGGGACTATCGGTGTCCTTTCGCCCGGAACGGCCTCGAGCACATTCTCGACGCCCTGGAGGACGGTGCCCCATGGGACGTCACCTTCGTCCCCTTCTTCCTCAATCAGTCCCATGTCCCCGAGGGTGGCACCCCTTCCTGGGAGGATCCGCTCCAGCAACCGGACCTGTTGGCCCTCGCCGCCGGCGTCGTGGTCCGGGACCGCTACTCCGAACACCTGTGGGCCGTCCACCGTTCGCTCTTCACCGCCAGGCACGACGAGGGCGGTGACCTCCGGGACCGTTCGGTGGTGGCCGGTGCCCTGTCGCGGGCGGGCGCGGACCCCGACGCCGTGCTCGGAGAAGTCGAGGCTGGCTGGCCCGCCAAAGTGGTCCGCGACGAGCACGAGGCGGTGGTGGACCAGATGCAGGTCTTCGGTGTTCCCACCTTCATCGCCGCCGACAACGCCGTCTTCGTGAGACTGATGAGCCGTCCGCAGGGAGACGCCGCGCTGGCCCGTACCACCATCGAGCACGTTCTCGGGTTGATGGATGGGCACCCGGAGCTCAACGAGTTCAAGCACACCCGTATCGCCCGCTGACCACCCCCGGCAGCCCCGCCGGCGCCTTCCACCCGGCGTGAGGAGTCGAAAGCAGACAGTCCCGTACGGTGAGCCGGTCGAAGGAGAATGGCCAAAGGCTCTCGATGCCGCTTCGAGGGCTGTCAGGACTGTCTACCCGGTCAGGTGCTGGGCGAGAAACGACAACGAGGGTGGCTCCTGCGAAGCGAAGAAGGGGTCGGTGTGGCAGCCCTTGCCGAACTCGACGACAGCACCGGGTGGGAGGGCGCCGGCCAGGGCCTCCACGCCGGCATGAAAGGGATCGGCGTTGCCCGATGCCACCCTGACCGGCTTGTCCTTCAGCAGGCGGGCGTGGGCGATGGCGTCGTTGGCGCGGAACGACTCAGCCGAGGCAAAGGCGCCGGCGTTGGCCCCTTGGGCCTCGGAGTAGCTGGTCCAGATGGCTGGGCTGATGGCTGCCACGGCGGCGATGAGATGCGGGTACTTCTCGGCCAGCAGAAGAGCGCCGTAGCCACCCATCGAGATGCCCATGGTGCCGATCCTCTGTGGTGACACGCCGAGTTGGTGTCGCCGGCACAGAGGTATCAACTCGTCGATGACCATCGCCATCGGATCGTCGCCGGGGTGCGGATTCCAGTACCCACCACCACCGTCCACAGTCACGATGGCCATGGGTGAGAGGGGTCGCCCATCGACGTTGAGCGCCACGGCTTGAGCAGCCGTCAACCCCGACAAGGCGTTGGTGTGGTTACTGCCGAACCCGTGCAACATGACCACGAGCGGTAATGCTGACCCCGGTCCGTGGCCCGGCGGATAGGCAATGGTGTACCCGACCTTCCGCCTGCGGGCCCCGGAGAAGAACGTGCCCGCCAGTGTCGGACCGAGGGCCGAGAATGAACGGGGCGATCCGGGCACCGAGCAGTTGCCTTCCAGCTGGTCCAACGATTGCTTGCCAGGAAGGACGCCGTGGGAGATCAGTTCCAGGCCCGTGCCACCGGCGACCACGACCACCGCCACGCCACCGAGGCCGTAGCGGAGCACCCTTCGCCGACTCCAGGTACTGGCATCTGGCTCGGCGGACCGGGACGCTTCTCCAGAGTCATCGGAAATCACCGGTTGCGCCATGGCCAATGATCTCGCAATCGCAGTAGGTGTGGGTATCCCCACGATGGCTTGCCGCAAAGTGCCCGGAGGGATGGTTCGGGGATTGGGCGGCCCGCCTGACCCGCGGCCTCAGGCCATGCCTCGAGGGCCAACTCCACCTCGGCGACAGCATCGTGTGGCGTCGGACCGTGTGTTGGCAACATCGCCACGTCGGACGCGCTCGAGGAGCTTCCCTGGCCGCATACCGCGGAAGTAGCCACCCCTGTGACGGGAGCACTTTCCACGGCGATCGAATGACTACACCAGGGACGCAAGCACGCCGACCGAGGCCTTGATCTGCTCCCGCGAGCCGAAGGGCGCCCCGCAGAAATCGGTGGCCCCGATGTCAGCCAGGCGGCGGACCTGGGCCTTCACCTCCGCCTCGCTTCCGACAATGGCCACATCAGCCGGCCCCCCGGCCCCTTCGCGGTCCAGCATGGCCCGATAGGACGGCAATTGGCCGTAGATGGCGAAGACCTCGGAAGCCTTCGCCCTGGCTGCGTCGGTGTCGTCGGTCACGCAGACCGGGAGCCCCACTCCGATCCGGGGCTCGGGCCGGCCGGCAACGGCGGCCGCGGCCCGAATGGTCGGGATGATGTGCGCTCCGATGGTGGCCGGACCGGTCATCCAGGTGACGGTCCCCGACGCCAGCCGGCCGGCGATCTTGAGCATGGTGTCGCCCAGGGCGGCGACCAGCACCGGGGGCGCGGTCGCGCTGATCTGCAGGGGTCCGAAGGTGGACGCACGGAGGGTCTCGCCGGCGAAGGTGACCTGCTCGCCCTCGAGCAGCGGCATGAGAATCGACAGGTATTCCCGCATGTGCCGGGCGGGCTTCTCGAACGAATGGCCGAAGACGTTCTCGATGACGATCTCGTGCGATAGGCCGACGCCCAGGGTCAACCGGCCATCGGTTGCCGCCTGCACGGTGAGGGCCTGCCCCGCCAGCATCACCGGATGGCGAGGATAGGTCGGTACCACCGCGGTGCCGAAGTCGATGCCGGGCACCTCGCGCCCGATGGCGGCAATGGCGGTGAGGGCGTCGTAGCCGAAGATCTGCGAGGACCAGGCCGTTTGGATGCCGGCATCGCGGAGCGAGGCGACCTGGGCGGCCATCTCGTCAAATGGGACCTCGGTGTCGAACATCACGCCGATGCGCACGGTGCCTCCCTTCTCGGAGCCCCCGGCCCCGGCTCGCTGTCGATGGCTGTGGGTGGTTGTCGGTCGGTTGTCGGTCGGTGGTCGCACGGTGGAGCCGACCGGCCCACCGTACAGGCCCTCCTCACCGGCCGCGTGGGGTGGGTTCCGCGCCGGATGTGACCCGGTGACACGGGGTCGGGCAGAATGCGGTCATGTCTGTTGCCATCATGATGGGAAGCTCATCCGACGCGTCGATCATGGACGACGCCGTCCAGACCCTACGGTCGTTCGGAATCCCGGTGGAGGTGCGGGTGCTCTCCGCCCACCGGACTCCGGACGACACCATCGCCTTCGCCCGGCGTGCATCTGAAGCGGGCATCCAGGTCATCATCGCCGCGGCCGGAGGGGCGGCCCATCTGGCCGGTGTGGTGGCCGCAGCCACTCCCCTGCCGGTGATCGGCGTGCCCATTGCCCTGGCCAACCTGGGTGGACTCGATTCGCTGCTGGCCATGGTCCAGATGCCCAAGGGCATTCCGGTCGCCACGGTGGCCGTCAACGGAGCCCGCAATGCCGCCCTCCTGGCTGTGAGGATCATGGCGCTGTCCGATCCCCGGCTGGCCGCCGAGCTCAACCGGTTCGTCGAGGATCTCGCCGACCAGGTCCGTGACATGGACGCCGAGATCATGGCCCGCTACCGCCCGGACTGATCAGACCCCGGATCGTGGATGTGCCGATGGCGGTCCTGAGGCCAGGCACCGCCCTGCTGCCGTCAGGCAGCGTTCCACGGCGGGGCCAGACCGGCCACGGCCTCGTCGAGCGAAACGCCGAGCGGGATCACCGCCATCACCGGAATGGTGACCCCGTTGGCCACGTAGCGGCCCACGTGGGCCCGGCATTCGTCATACGAGCCGTGGACGACCAAGGCGTCAACGACCTCATCGGGGATGGCCGCCAGCGCCCCCTTGCGATCGCCAGCCTGCCAGGCCTTCCACATGGGCTCGAGCACCGGGCCCCGGCCCAACCAGCGGTGGAACGCGGCGTAGACGCCCACATTCAGATAGGCGGCGATCATTCGCCGGCCGACGGCCCGGACCGCGTCGGCATCCTCCGACGGGCAGACGAAGATGCGGGCGGCAACCGGGATGTCCGCTCCGAGCTCGGGGGTCACCGTGGCCACGTCCTCGGCCGACAGCCAGTTGAGAATGGCACCATCGGCCTCGCGGCCGGCCAGCTTCAACATCCCCGGGCGCAGGGCGGCGAGGAAGATCGGCGGCGGGTGTTCGACGGGCCTGGAGAGACGGAAGCCCCGGACGGTGAAGGTCTCGTATTCGTGGTCGACCTTCTCACCGGCGAGCGCCGACCGTAGGAATCGGATGGTGTCCCGGACCCGCTTGTATGGCTCGTTGAACTCGAAACCGTTCCACCGGCTGACGATCACATCCGACGAGGTTCCGATCCCGAGGCTGAACCTTCCGGGGGCGGCCTCGGCCAGCGCGGCCACACTCTGGGCCAGGAGGGCCGGTCCCCTCGTGTAGGCGGGGATGATGGCCACCCCCAGCTGGAGGGACGGCGTCCAGGCCGCAGCCAGGGCCAAGGGCGTGAATCCGTCAGAGCCATCGGTCTCCGCCGACCACGCATCCGTGTAGCCGAGGCGGACCAATTCCTCATACCACCTGCGGTGATCCGCCAAGGTGACCCCATCGAAGGGGATCGTGATCCCGAAGCGCGGGCCCGTCGGGACAGTCACAGTTCCATCGGTCATGGGCTAGGTAATACACCCTCCAGGCACAATGGACCCATGACCACCGATCGCCGACCCAGGTCCCCGGGGATCCAGCCGGAGCTCCCCCTGGTGCCGGGACACGCCGAGATGTCGTCCGCGCCGAAGGCACCGGGGGCGTCGCGCGGCTCGGGGGTGTCGCGTGGGTCGAGGCCGTCACGGGGGTCGGGGGTGCCACCTGGGTCGAGGGAGTCACAGACATCAGGGGCACCAGGGCCGAACGGCAAGGGTCGGCCACCCAGGACGGCTGGCGCCCGGCGGTTGGATGAGCGCACCCGCCGCATCGGCATTCAAGGGGTCGCCGCCGCCCGCGCCCGGCTCGAGGCGGCCATGGTGGCCGACGGGCAGGGTCGATCCGGTGGTGGCCCCGGCGGCGATCATGGTCCGGCCGGCCGCGCCGCCTGAGATCCCAGGGCGCTACGGTCGGGTGGATGCCGACCGTTGCCGAACGCATCGGGTATCCGTCCGACGCCAAACTGCTCATCCTCAACTGCGCCGACCTCGGCTTCTGCCATGCCGCCACGGTGGGGGTCTACGACGCCCTTCGTGAAGGCATCGGCACCAGCGCGTCGTTGATCGTCCCCGCGCCGTGGGCACGGGAGTCGGCTTCGCGCTTTCGGGGCGACGACGTCGGGGTCCGGCTGACGCTCAATGCGGAGCATGACCTCTACCGCTGGGCGCCCCTGACCCTGGCCCCGTCGCTGCTGGACGGTGACGGCGGGTTCCCCCGCACCGTCGCCGACCTCTGGGACCACGCCGATCTCGACGAGGTCCGCCGGGAGTGCCGCGCCCAGGTCGAGCGGGCGGTCCTGTGGGGCTTCGACATCAGCCATCTCGACGCCCACCTCGACACCCTCGTGCTGCGGCCGGAATTCTTCGACATCTACCTCGAGCTGGCGGTGGACTTCTCCTTGCCCCTCCGGCTCCTCGGGGCCGAAGCCGAGCCCAATGTGGGATTTCCGGTACGTCAGCTGGCCGCCGATGAAGGAGTCCTGTTCGCCGATCGCTTTCCCACGCTGCCGGCCATGGGAACCCGAAAGGCCTTTCTGGACCTGGTTGCCGGCCTCGAGCCCGGGATCACCGAGCTCACCATGCACCCTGCCATCGACACGCCGGAGCTCCGGGCCATCACCTCGGACTGGAGGCAGCGGGTGGCCGACCACGTGCTGCTGGTGGCCGACCGCGGGCTCGACCAGGTGATCGCCGACGCCGGCGTGACCCTGATCAGCTACCGGCCGCTCCACGACGCCATGCGTCGCAACTGATCCCGTCGCCGCCGCCTCCGGCGCTGACCCGGCCTGCCTGGCCCGTCGGATGGGGCGGACCCGGACGACCGGGCCTACGCCGTCGATCCCCTCGAACCACCAAGAGAGCCGGACGCGCCGATATCCTGAACAACCACCGATGGGAGCAGCCGTGGCCGAGGAAGAGCAGCCAAAGGGGCGGGATCCCGGCCGTTCCGCGGCACCCCGCCTCGGGGCCGACGCCCGGTTGCCCGCGCTCCGCCTCGACGGGCCCCTGCTCCTCGATTCGGCCGGCAGCGACCCGGTGGGCATCGAGGCCATCGTCTTCGCCGACGACGGGATCGGGGTCATCAGGTCGCCGGGCGACCAACCCCGGGTCCTGCCGTGGTCGGCGGTCTCGGCCCACATGGTCGAACGGTGGGCCGGAGGGGTCATTCCCGTCCACTGGGTCGAACCGCAGCTCAACGGGGCCCACGGATCCCAGGTGCCCCGGGAGCCGCAGGTGCAGGTCACCGAGAACGGAGGCCGGGTGCTGCCCCACACCGACCGCGGGGCGGTGATCGCGGTCCGGACCCCGTTCGGGACCTACCGCTTCCTCGTGCCGGGAGGTGATCCGAACGCCCTGTCCAACCGGATCACCGATTTCGCCGTGCGGCAGCAGGGCCTCGGGGGGGTGCCTCCGGTGACGACCGTGGCCAGGCCCCGGCGCGGCAACGATCGGCGCCAGGGTATCCGGTCGGCCCAGGCACCCGCTCCGTGGGCCAAGGTGCGGCCCTACCTGGTACTGGCCCTGATCCTGTTCATCGCCACCGCGATGACGCTGATCCTGCTGCAGAGCGCGGGCACCATCCACCTGCCCTACCTCGGAGGGGCCAGCCCCGGGACGGTGCCCTCGCTACTCAGAACTCGGTAACGTCGGCGATTCGGCGACGGAGGTCCTGGTACTCCGGTGTGTTGTTGACCGGCAGCAGCGACATCATCACCCCCATCGAGCCGGCGACCTTCATCCGGCCCTGCATGAAGGCCACGTTCGGATCGAGCTCGCCTTTCTGCATGGCCAACGCCTCGGCCCACGGCAGGGTGAGGGTCACCTCGGGGTCCTCGACAGTCCCGCCGGCACTCGACCGGAGCCGGCCGTCCTCGAGGACCCAGTAGTAGCGGACATCGCCGTCCGGACCTCCGGTGAGCTCGTACTGGATCCGGGCGGAGAGCCCGGGGCGGACCGGCTGGTCGGCCGCCATCTCACGGGTCTGGTCGAACCACTCCGCGGAGAGCCACTTTGTCACGGCACACCCCAACTCGTCGTCGTCGCCCCGCCTGATGCTATCGGCGTAAGACCCGGAGTTTCGGGCTCCCCACCAACCCGCACCGTTTCCGGTCGCTCAGGGCGCCGGGCGGATGCCGGCGAAGAGGTCGGTCTCGACCGGCCCCCCGGATCCGGGCGCTTCGGTCGGGGCCGCGGTCGGTGGTCCGTCCGGGCCGGCCACCTGTGCCAACCGGTAGTCGTCGAAGGGATGGATCGAGCGCATCACCTCGGGGGGCAATCCGAACCAGAATCGCGAGTTCGGGTCCACCTGGGTGGCGTGAGCCAGGAGCGCGTCCCGGCGGACATCGGAGAAGGCCGAGATGTCGATCGACGTGCTGATCGGCTCCGCCGGCACGTCCTTCCACCTGGCCCGCCACTGGTCGTCGAAGGGTGACTCGAGGCCCAGCTCCACGAATTTCTCGTGGATCTGCTCGAACCTCTTGGCCGAGAACACCGTGTAGTAGAGCTTCTTCGGCTGCCAGGGGGTGCCGGATGACGGATGGCGGGCCGGGTCCCCCGCGTCTGCAAATGCCGCGACGCCGATCTCGTGGACCCGGAGATGGTCGGGGTGGGGATACCCCGACTGATCGTCGCCGTAGACCACCATGACCTGGGGCCGGGTGCGCCGGACGATGGCCACCAGGCGTTCCACCGCCTCTTCGTGGGGAGCCTGGGCGAAGCTCTCCGGATTGGCGTTGGTCTCCGAGCCGGCCATGCCCGAATCGCGGTAGCCGAGCATGACCACCTCGTCGTACCCGATGATCCCGGCGGCCTTGGCCAGCTCCTCGCGGCGCAGGTCCACGAGCCGCGAGCGCACCTCCGGGGTGTCCAGGGCCGGGTTGAGTATGTCCCCCTCCTCCCCGCCCGTGCAGCAGACCAGCACGGTGTGAATTCCCTCGGCGTGGTACATGGCGACGGTGCCGGCACCCTTCGACGACTCGTCGTCGGGATGGGCGTGGACGGTCAGCAGGCAGAGCGGTTCAGGCACGCCGATCACGCTACCGGGCACCGAGGCCCTAAGCTCCAGGCGACGAACGAGGAAGGATCTATCAGCATGAGCGTGATGAAGCGTCTGTCCGGGATTGTCCAGGCCAAGACCAACAAACTCCTCGACAAGGCAGAAGATCCGAGGGAGTCTCTGGACCTCTCCTACCAGAAGCAGCTCGAGAGCCTCCAGAAGGTCCGCCGGAGCGTGGCTGACGTCACCACGGCGAAGAAGCGGATCGAACTGCAGGCCTCCCAGCTCCAGCAGCAGGCGGACAAGCTCCAACAGCAGGCCAAGGCCGCCCTGACCCAGGGCAACGAGGACCTGGCCCGTGAGGCACTCGGTCGGCGCACCGCCCTGGCCGACCAGCTCGGCGAGCTCCAGACCCAGCACGAGCAGGTGGCCGGGCAGGAGGAGAAGCTGATCCTCACCGCCCAGAAGCTCCAGGCCCAGGTCGATTCCTTCCGGACCAAGAAGGAGACGATGAAGGCGAGCTACACGGCGGCTGAGGCCCAGACCAAGATCGGCGAGGCGGTGTCGGGCATCTCCGAGTCGATGAGCGACGCCGGCATGTCCATGCAGCGGGCCCAGGACAAGATCGACGGCATGCAGGCCCGGGCCGGAGCCATGGACGAACTGCTGGCCTCGGGCGCCCTGACCGACCTGACCAACCCGGTCGACGACATCCAGGCCCAGCTCAACAAGGCATCGACGACCTCGACGGTCGACGCCGAGCTGGCGGCCCTCAAGGCGGAGGTCGGCGCGGGTGCCCCGCCGGCGGCCGAGCTCGGGGCAGCGGAGACCACCGCGGCCGAGCACGGCTCGACAGAGCCTGGGGGCCCGGCATCATGATCGTCCGCATCCTGGGTGAAGGGCAGTACTCGGTCCCCGATGGGCAACGGGGTGCGCTCGAGAAGCTGGACTCGGCGATCGTCGAGGCCGTCGACAGCAACGACGAGCAGGCGTTCGCCTCGGCCCTGGCCGCTCTGACCGCTGCGGTCCGCCAGGCCGGCGAGCCCCTGGCCGACGACGCATTCGCCCCCTCGGACCTGGTGGTGCCCTTCCCCGACTCCACCCTCGAGGAGACGAAGGACCTGCTCGCCGAGGCGGACGATGTTTCCGGAACGGACAACCGCTGAGGTCGAACCCATGAGTACTGCACGCAACATCCCCCAGGACCGCGGCCTCACAGTCCGCATGTTCACCACCGGCCTGATGCTGGTGGTCCTCTACGCGGCCGTGATCGGACTGCTGATCGCGGTCGGCATCAGCTACGCCGCCGTGCTGATCATCGCCGGAGCGCTCATCTTCGTCCAGTACTGGTTCTCCGACAAGATCGCCCTGTTCGGAATGGGCGGCCACATCGTCACTCCGGAGCAGGCGCCGCAGCTCCACGGGGCCATCGACCGGCTCTGTGCACTGGCCGACATGAAGAAGCCGCGGGTGGCGGTGGCTGACACCGACGTGCCCAACGCCTTCGCCACCGGCCGCAGCCCCAAGAGCGCGGTGGTCTGCGCCACCACCGGGCTGATGCGGCGGCTGGACGAGCCCGAGCTCGAGGCGGTGCTCGCCCACGAGCTCTCCCACGTGGCCCACCGCGACGTGGCCGTGATGACCATCGCCAGCTTCCTGGGCGTCGTGGCGGGCCTGGTCACCCGCGTCATGTTCTGGACCGGAATGATGGGCGGCTTCGGCGGCGACCAGGGTGGAAGCAACGACAACAGCGGCAACAACGCGGCCCTGGTAGAGATGGCCGTGCTGGTCGTCTCGGTGGTCGTCTACGCCATCAGCTTCCTGCTGACCAGGGCCTTGTCGCGTTACCGGGAGCTGGCGGCCGACCGCTCCGGAGCACTGCTCACCGGGCAGCCGTCGGTGTTGGCGTCGGCACTGGTCAAGGTGACAGGCGAGATGTCGCGGATCCCGACCCGCGACCTCCGGGCGGCTGAGAGCTTCAACGCCTTCTACTTCACCCCGGCGATCGCCTCCAAGGGCGTGAGCCTTTCGACGCTGTTCTCCACCCATCCCTCACTCGATCAGCGCCTCGCCCAGCTGGCCACCATCGAGGCCGAGCTGGGCCGCCCCTCGTGACCGACGCCGAGGCGGCGGCTCGGCTGATGGGGAGGCTCGACTGATGGGACTGCTCGACACCATCCTCGGGCGGACCAAGCCGGTGCAGGCCAATCTGGACGCCCTGTTCGCCCTCCCGTCTGCATCGATCACCCTCCAGAGTGCCGCCGCCACCTCGTGTTCGGGGCATGCCGGCGTGTGCTTCAAACCGCCTACCGGCCAGGGATTCGAGGACATGCAGGCCGAAGTGGTAAAGCTCCTGTCCATGGACGGGACCGGAGCGCTGCGCAAGGCCGAGGATGCATACGGCTACCACTGGCTGGTCCTGGAGGACGCCGACATCGAAGAGCTGGTGACCCAGATCCACCTGGTCAACTCGTCCCTCTCCGACGCCGGCTGGGGGCCCCAACTGCTGTGTTCCGTGTTCGGCCTGGCCCGGCTCACGGCATCGGACTCCCCGGACGCCGGTGCCCCCGATGCCTTCGATACCGTCGAAGCCGCCGCCACCGACCCGATGCCCGAGCCCACCGCCGGCCCCGGGCGCGTGCTCCCGTCGTCCGCCTACGTGGTGTACCTGTTCAAGAGGGGGACCTTCTACCCGTTCGTCCCCGACGGGCACGAGCACCGGGACCTCGAGCAGGAGCTGAAGCTCAAGAGCCTGCTCGCCGGGGACCTCACCCTCGAATCCGACCTCGATCGATGGTTTCCCCTCTGGGACCTCCCGGTCGGCTGAGCGCCGTCCTCCGCAGTCAGCGCCGGTGGGGATGACCGGATGGAGCTGTCGGTACGACCCGAGTTCCTGGCCGTATGCCGCCTGCCGGCGGACGCCCCGTGGCCGTCACCGCCGGCCGACGGGTCGCTCTTCTCCGTCACCGGTACGGGGTCCGAGCTGTCGGTGGTGTGCCGGGTCGACGCCGCACCGTTGACCGCCCGCGTCGAGCCCGGGTGGCGGGCGCTCACGGTGGCGGGACCGCTCGACTTCTCCGCGGTCGGGGTGATCGCCTCGCTGACCACCCCGGTGGCCGCGGCCGAGGTGGGGGTGTTCGTGCTCTCGACCTACGACACGGACCACATACTGGTCAAGGACGGGGACCTCGGGCGGGCGGTGGACGCTCTCCGCGCCGACGGCCATTCGGTCGTGCCGCACCCACCGGCGTAGAGGGGGCATCCGGGCCCACGGATACCGCGAGGGTCAGGTGCCGGCGGGGTCGGGCCGCACCCCGGCGGTGACTCCGTCGATGGCTCGGGCCAGAGCGAGGTCGAACCGGGTGATCCCGCCGGCATCGTGGGTGATCAACGCCAGGGTCACCCGGTTGTATCGGATGTCGATGTCCGGGTGGTGGTTCGCCTCCTCGGCCAGCCGTCCGACCTCTCCCACGAACTCGAGCGACCCGACAAAGCCGGAGCAGTTCACCGTCTTGATCAACTGGCCCCCGACCAGGTGCCACCGCGGGCCGTCG
>DATBOO010000165.1:0-13643 GCA_036553725.1 Acidimicrobiales bacterium
GGCCGCCACCTCCGGTGGCAACGGCTACTGGCTGGTGGCCTCGGACGGGGGCATCTTCGGCTTCGGGACGGCCGCCACCGCCTTCTACGGCTCGACGGGCAACATCCACCTCAACAAGCCGATCGTGGGCATGTCCACCACGGCTGACGGCAAGGGCTACTGGCTGGTGGCCTCCGACGGCGGGATCTTCTCCTTCGGGGATGCCGCCTTCCACGGCTCAGCCGGGAACATCCATCTCAACAAGCCGATCGTCGGCATGGACCTGAGCCCGCACGGCAGGGGCTACTGGCTGGTGGCCTCCGACGGCGGGATCTTCTCCTACGGCGACGCCGTCTTCTACGGGTCGACCGGGGGCATGGCCCTCAACCGGCCGATCGTGGGGATCGGGTAGGTCCCGGCCGGGTGACCGGCGGCCACCTCAGGAGGACGGAGTGTCCCCCTCCTTCGTCCGCGGTTGCGCCCGCCGCCCCAGGATGCTCTTCCAGTTGATGAACGGGAGCACCGCCACCGCCGCCAACAGCACCACCTGGAGGGCGATCGACCAGGGCGAACCCAGCAGGTGGCCGAGCACGCTCCCCACCCGGCGCTCGGCGACGGTGGCCACCCCGACGTAGATCGAGTAGCTCACCAGGCGCCCGACGAAGAAGGCCAGGGTCAGCGGGATGAGGTCGAGCTCGAGCAGCCCGGCAGCGACGAACAACTGTGCCGAGGGCAACGGGGAGATGGCGAACAGGGCCAGTGTGGCGATGACGCTCGACCTCCGCTTGAGGAGGGCGTCGCTGGCCGCGGTGAGGTTCTCCCGGCGTCGCTCACTCAGATGGCCTCGGAACCGCCGGGCCGTGACGGCCAACAGGTACCTGCCGAGCATCGCCCCCACCCCGCCGAGGATGACCAGGGCGATGGGGTTGAGGTGCCAGTGGATCCGGGCGAACACCAACAGCGTCCAGGTCGGCGGCCCGAAGGCCGGGAGGAGGTTGACCCCGAGGACGATGAGGAAGAGATAGAGATACTGCATGGGCTGGCTTCTCGGGTCAGGTCGCTGGCTGCGAGGCTACCCGGCCCGATGCCGTGCCGTTGATGCTCCAGGCGGCGTGGTTCGCTCAGACGGTCACCCCGGCCTGCAGGCGCTCGGTGGCCTCGATGTACTCCTCGACCATCGAGTACACCACGTCCCTGGCCTTGCGGACGGTGGTGGCCCGGCCGATGACCTGGCCGCACGGGTTGAAGTTCACATCCCTCGCCTGTTCGGGGTAACGGTGGCCCCGCGACACCGCCTCGATGGCCACCATCATCTGCAACGGCATGGGCAGGGGATCGGGGGTGTCCTCCGCCTCCCACGCCTCGGTCCAGTCGTTCTTGAGCATCCGGCACGGCTTGCCGGTGAACGACCGGGACCGCACCGTGTCGCGACTGGAAGCGGCCAGGTAGCTCTCCATCTGCTTGGGCGGGATGTCCGCCTCGTCGACCGTCAGCCACAGGGTGCCGGACCAGACGCCCTGGGCACCGAGGGCCAGAGCGGCCGCCATCTGGCGACCACTGCCCACACCCCCCGCGGCCAGCACCGGGATCGGTGCCACGGCATCGATGACCTCGGGCCACAGCACGATGCTCCCGACGTCGCCGGTATGGCCGCCTCCCTCCGACCCCTGGCAGATGATGAAGTCGAGCCCGGCCTCCTTGTGGCTGAGGGCGTGCTTGACCGAGCCGGCCAGGGCACCGATCATCAGGCCCGCGCCCTGCACCTTCTCGACCACATCGGGAGGGGGAGTCCCCAGCGCGTTGGCGATCAGCTTGACGTTGGGATGGCGGAGAGCGACCTCGAGCAGGCCGGCGGCATGGGCGGCCGTCCAACCGATCATCCCGTTGGACCTCCGCTCGTCCTCCGGGATCTCGGGCACGTGGTGGTCGTCGAGGATCTTGAGGGCGAAGTCCCGGTGGGTGGCGGGGATCAGGCCCCGGATCTGCGCCTCGAGCTTGTCGGGGTCCATCTCGTCCATGCCCTCGTACTTGGCCGGAATCACGATGTCGACGCCGTAGGGCCGGTCGCCGACATGCTCGTCGATCCAGGTGAGCTCGACCTCGAGCTGCTCGGGGTCGAAGCCGATGGCGCCGAGCACGCCGATGCCCCCGGCGTTGGAGACGGCCGCCACCACGTCGCGGCAGTGGGTGAAGGCGAAGATGGGAAACTCGATGCCCAGCTTCCGACGGATCTCGGTGTTCATGGTGTCGCTCCTTCGCTTGCCCTCTTGGATGGTCGTGAAATCGTCATGGGCCGGGGATTGGCCGACCGGTTCGATGTCTTCGGGACCGCCGGCGCCTCCCCGGCCAGGCCCAGCAGCGCACACAGGCCGCGCACGGCCAGGTCGTCGCTGACCGTCCCGGGTTCGAGCCTCCGTTGCATGGCCAGGCCGATCAGGAGTCCCTTCACCAGCACCGCCAGCTCCTCCGACTCGGCGGCCGGCTCGACCCCGAAGGCGGCGGCCCAGCCGTCGAGCAGCCTGGCACTGAACCGGCGGGCCTCGCGGTTCCGGGACCGGATGACGTCGGCCACCTCACCGTCGCGGGCGGCCCGCAGCCACAGCTCCTGTTCGAGGATCGACCGGCGCTCCGACTCGTCCCCGCGGGCGACGTTGTCCCATACCGCGCCCAACTGCCCCTGGGGCGACTGGGTCACCGCCACTTCGGCCAGTAGGACGGTGAGCACCGAGTCCTTCCACGAGTCGAGCAGCGCCAGCAGCAGTCCCTGCTTGCTGCCGAAGTGGGCGTACACCGCGCCCGAGGTCCGTCCGGCCGCCTCGGCCACCGCATCGACCGACACGGCATCGATCCCCTGTTCGGCGAAGAGGTCGGCGGCGGCGGTGAGCAGCCGGGCCCGGGTCTCGGCCTTGCGTTCCTCTTGGGTCTGGGACACGTTCCTCCGTTGGGTCGCGCTGGAATCCATGGCGCGGACCGTTCCGGGCCAGGGTACTTATATCGGAAGCGTTACGCAATATCGGTCCGGCGCGAACCGCCCCGGATTCCGGTCGGGGGTCCAACCGGGTGGCCCGGCGGCGCGCCCGGGCCCGGGCATCCGTTCGCGGCCGGGGCATAGAGTGGGACTCTCACCTCGCCCCGCCAAACACCTGCATCCAAGGGAGCACCCATGCCATCCATGACGACCGTCGTCCGCGACAAGCTCTACATCGGAGGGGCCTGGGTCCCGTCCACCGGGACCGGTTCGATCGACGTGATCGATTCGACCACCGAAGAGGTGATCGGCACCGTGCCCGAAGGCACCACCGACGACATCGACCGGGCCGTGGCCTCCGCCCGGGGCGCCTTCCCCGCCTGGTCCGCCACGCCCGTCGCCGAGCGGGCCGCCCTTCTGACGGCTGTGAGCGAAGCCCTCGGGGCCCGCATGGATGCGCTGGGGGAATTGATCACCCACGAGGTAGGAATGCCCCTGGTGCTGTCCCGGCTGGTGCAGGTGGGCCTGCCCATGGCGTCGTTCGGTTCCATGGCCCAGGTCACCGCTGACTTCACCTGGGAGCAGACGGTCGGCAACTCGCTCATCGTGCGGGAGCCCATCGGCGTGGTGGGCGCCATCACCCCCTGGAACTACCCGTTGCACCAGATCGCCGCCAAGGTGGCGCCGGCCCTGGCCGCGGGCTGCACGGTGGTGCTCAAGCCGAGCGAGGTGGCTCCGCTCAATGCGTTCGTCCTGGCTGAGATCTTCGAGGAGGTGGGCGTGCCCGCCGGTGTGTTCAACCTGGTGACCGGCTTCGGACCGGTGGTGGGGGAGGCGATCGCCGCCCACCCCGACGTGGACATGGTGTCGTTCACCGGCTCGACCCGGGCCGGCAAGCGGGTCTCCGAGGTGGCCTCGGCCACGGTCAAGCGGGTGGCCCTCGAACTGGGCGGCAAGTCGGCCAATGTGATCCTGGACGACGCCGACCTGGCCCAGGCCGTCCCCGACGGGGTCGGCAAGTGCTACTTCAACTCCGGCCAGACCTGCAGCGCATTGACCCGGATGCTCGTGCCCCGGGACCGGCTCGACGAGGTGGAGGCCCTGGCCCGGACGACGGCGGAGTCCTTCGCCGCCGGCGATCCCTTCGACGGTGAGACCCGTCTCGGACCACTGGTGTCGGCCACCCAGCGCGACCGGGTTCGGAACTACATCGACAAGGGCGTCGGTGAAGGCGCCACCCTGCTCACCGGGGGGGTCGAGGCACCGGACGGACTCGACAAGGGCTTCTTCGTCCGCCCGACCGTGTTCACCTCGGTGACCCCCGACATGACCATCGCCCGGGACGAGATCTTCGGCCCGGTGCTGGTCATCATGCCCTACGACTCCGAGGACGAGGCCGTCGAGATCGCCAACGACACCGACTACGGGTTGGCCGGCGGCGTGTGGTCCGGGGACCCCGAGCGGGCCAAGGCGGTGGCCCGGCGCCTGCGGACCGGCCAGGTGGAGGTCAACGGCGGCGGGTTCAATCCGATGGCCCCGTTCGGCGGCTACAAGCAGTCGGGCAACGGACGGGAGTTCGGCTCCTTCGGATTGGAGGAGTTCCTCGAGGTGAAGGCCATGCAGCTCTGATCCGACCACCGGCGCCGGCCGGCGGCGCCGCAGATCACAACCCCAGCTGATCGTCGATGAGGCCCAGGTAGATCTGGGCGGCGTCGGTGTAGGTCTTCTCCCCGATGAAGACGTGCTGGGTCCCGGTGTACATGTCCCGGAAGGCCCGCTCGAGCCGGCTGCCCTCGCGGATGGCGGAGGTTCCCCCGGCCAGGTGGGCCCAGTGCACGATCTCCCGGCTCGCCTCCGTGGCGTAGGTGGCCGCCACCCGCAGATCGGCGCGCATGGTCGGGGTCAGGTCCTGGCCCGAGCCCACGGCCCGCTCGACCTCCCCGAACGTCTCCAGCACCAGTAGCCGGGCGGCCTTCCACATGGCCTGGTGGTGCGCCAGGTTGCGCTGGAAGGACGTCCGGTGGGCGATGGCCGCGTCGTCGCCCATCCGCACCTTGGTCAAGGCCAGCTCGGTGACGTCGTCGATCATGCTCTTGGCTACGCCCAGGGCCCACGAGGCATGGCCGGCGGCGGTGATCGGCATCAGGCCCATCCGGAAGGCGGGCGAGCCGCCCCGGACTGGCGTGCGGCAGAACAGCTCGAACGTTCGGCTCTTCGGGACGAACAGGTCGCTCACGTCGTAGTCGTACGAACCGGTGCCCTTCAGCCCCTGCACGTGCCACCCGTCGGTGAAGGTGACCTCGCCGTGCGGGATGACCGCCACCATCAGGAGGGGGATCCCATCCTCGCCGGTGACCATGTCGCCGTCGGCGGTGGGGATGAACCCTGCCGCCACGAACTGGGAGTGCCCGGTCCCCGATCCGAAGTTCCACGCCCCCGACACCCGGTAGCCGCCGTCGACCGTCTCGCCCAGTCCGTTGGGGAAGAACTGGCCCCCGGCGGTGACCCGGTTGTCGTGGGCGGTGAAGACCTCGTCGAATCCCTGATCCGGAAGGTAGGCGGCGCAGGCGGCGGCCGACGGCAGGTTGGCGATGCCGATCCACCCCAGGGACCCGTCCTGCCAGGCCAGCTCCATCCACGTCTCGATCATCTCGGCGAAGCCCGGCTCGGTGCCGCCCGCCTCGAGCGGATTGGCCCACTGCATCAGGCCGCTGGCCCACAGGCCGTCGACGATCCGCTGGTTGAGGGTGCGCCGGCGCTCGGAGTCGGCGGCCTCCTCGGCCACCAGCGGGCGCAGGCTGCGCGCCGCCTCCGGCCCGTCGACGGTCACCACGGTCGCCATCGGGCTGTTCCGTGCCGGGCCCGGAGGGCCGGGGGCGGAAGGGCCTGGCTCACATGCCCAGCTGTTCGAGCAGGCCGACCCGCAGGCCGGCCGTGAAGCCCCCGTCGACCACCAGGGCATGACCGGTGATGAAGGAGGCGTCGTCGGAGGCCAGGAAGGCGGCGGCGGCGGCGATCTCCGACGGCCGGCCGAACCGTCCGAGGAGGTGCTCTTCGCGTAGCTTCTCCCGGTAGATGTCCATCCCGTCCGAATCGGCGATCGATCGCAGCATGGGCGTGTCGACCGCCCCCGGGCAGATGCAGTTGACCCGGATGCCCCGGCGGCCGTAGTCGATGGCCATGGACTTGGTGAGCATGACCACGCCGCCCTTGGAAGCGTTGTAGGCGCTGCCGCCCTCGGTCCCCTCCAGCCCCTCGATGCTGGCGATGTTGATGATCGAGCCGCCGCCCCGGGCCAGCATGTGGATGGCGCTGTGCTTGTCCACGATGAAGGTGCCCTTCAGGTTGATGTCGACCACCCGGTCCCACTCGTCGGCGTCGAGCAGGTGCACCGGGCCGCCGCCGGCCACTCCGGCCGCATTGACCACCACGTCGAGGTGTCCGTGGTCCCGGACCAGGGAGTCGAACGCCGCCTCGACGGCCGGCTCGTCGCGCACGTCGAGAAGATGGTCGACGTCGCCGGTGATGTCGAGGGTGACGACGGCTGCACCCTCGGTGGACAGGCGTTCGGAGCAGGCGGCACCGATGCCCGACCCGGCCCCGGTGACCACCGCCACGGCACCATCGAGACGTCCCATCGATCCCCCTTCCCTCTGCGGACCCGAGCGAACGTAGGGCTCGGCCCCCGCGCCGGTCAAGGCCGGGCCCCTCGGAGCGCGGTCAGGGACGGGCCGCCGGTGCCGGGGACGGGGTCTGCGCCTACGAGGGGAGGTTGGCCAGCATGTGCCGGCTGACGTCGCCCACCAGGTCGATCAGGTAGCGGCGCTCGGAGAAGCGCCAGGCCTGCCCGTCGCGCTCGAACCGGTCGTGGTAGCGGCCGGCGAGGATGGGTTGGAGGGCCAGCCCCTCCACCGCCTGGAACACCGTCCAGTACGAGCGGGCGGCGGCTGTCCCCGCCTCCTCGTCGATCTCCAGGATGAGGTTGGTGGTCATGTGCTTGGTCCTCGGGGTCCCGTCCGGGTAGCGGCGGGTGGTGGAGGTGAACAGGGCGGCCAGGGCGTCCCGTCCGGTGAGGAGCGACGGGCTGTCCCCCTGGCCGACGGCGGCCTCGCCCAGGAGGTCGGCCACTCCGTCGAAGTCGCCTTCGTCGATGAGCTCGGCGTAGCGGGCGATGAGATTGCCCAGTGCGGTGGCGGCGTCGGTCATGGCGGCTGCTCCCTACTGCCCGATGGTGAGGTCGGCCTCGTCCCAGTAGGCATGGACCGAACTGAACAGACCGTCCTCGTCGACGACGAACACCTCGATGCCCTGGATGGTCATCGTCGACCCCCCGGTCTCCACGACGATCCGGAAGTCGACGGCCGCATGGTCGGCGCAGGTGTGGACCCTTTCGGCGGAGTAGGTCCACGAGTCGCTGGCACCGATGCCGTCCGCGAAGAAGGCGGCGATGGCCGCCCGTCCGACCTTGGCCGGGTTGGAGGCCGGATCGGCCACGACCGCATCCTCGGCGAACAGGGCCGCCACCCTGTCGGCCTGCCGCGTGTTCACCGCCTCGACGTAGCCGGTGATCCGGCGTCGCAGCTCATCGGAGGTCAGCACGGCGGTCCCTTCGTCGGTCGGTCACAGGTCGCCCCGGGCGGCCGCCGTCGGGTCCGGCCCGGGGGAGCGTCACCCTCCGACCGCATGCAGGCCCCCGTCGACGTGCAGTATCTCCCCGGTGGTCATGGGCAGGAGGTCGGAGAACAACGCCGTGCAGGCTCGGGCCACCACGTCGGTGTCGAGCACGTCCCAGCCCAGGGGTGCCCGCTCGGACCAGGTGTCCTCGAAGGCGGTGAACCCGGGGATGGATTTGGCGGCCATGGTCTTGACCGGCCCGGCCGCCACCAGGTTGACCCGGATCCGCTCGGCCCCGAGGTCCCGGGCCAGATAGCGGGAGAGGGACTCGAGCGCGGCCTTGGACACCCCCATCCAGTCGTAGGCGGGCCAGGCCACGGCGGCGTCGAAGTCGAGCCCGACCACGGACGCCCCCGGGCCGCCGTCGGCGCCGGCCGCCGCCAGCAGGGGGCGGAAGGCCTCGACCAGGGCCTTGAGCGAGTAGGCCGAGACGTGGAGGGCGACCTGGACCTGGTCCCAGTTGGCCCGGAGGATGTCGCCCCCCAGGCACTCGGGTGGCGCGTAGCCGATGGAGTGCAGCATCCCGTCCATCCGGTCCCATCCGGCGGCCAGGGTCGTCGCCGCCGCCGCCAACTGGTCCGGTTCGGTGACGTCGATCTCGAGGACGTCCGCCTCGACCGGAAGCTTGCGGGCCGTCCTCCGGGTGAGCGACAGGCCGCGGCCCGCCCCGCTGAGCACCACTTCGGCTCCCTCGCGTTGCGCCATGCGGGCCACCGCGAAGGCCAGCGATGCGTCGGTCAACACGCCCGTGACCAGAATCTTCTTCCCCTGGAGGAGTCCCATGACCGGCTCAGGTTACCGTCCACGGTTCGTTGGGCCGGATTTGGCGCGTGTGCAAGGGTAGGGGCCATGCGCATCGGGATCTTGGGTGGGACCGGTCCCGCCGGCCGCGGGCTGGCGGTCCGGCTGGCCCGGGCCGGTCGCCAGGTGGTGATCGGTTCGCGCGACCCGGAGCGGGCGGCGGACGTCGCCGGGCGCCTGGTGGAGGCCTGGCCGGCCCACCCGCTGTCCGTGGCCGGGATGTCGAACGAGTCGACCGCCGCCTGCGACCTGGTGGTGGTGGCCACCCCCTGGGACAGTGCCGTCCCCACCGTCAAGCCCCTGGCCGCAGGCCTCGAAGGCAAGGTGGTGGTGTCGATGGCCAACGCCCTGGTCCGGGAGGGCCGCGAGTTCGTGGCCCTGCTCCCGGCCCGCGGCTCGGTGGCCGCCTCCATCCAGGCGGCCCTGCCCCGGTCGCTGGTCTCCGCCTCGTTCCACCACCTGCCGGCCTCGGAGATGGAGAAGTTGGACGCCCCGATCGTGGCCGACGTCATGGTCTGCTCCGATCATCCCGAGGCCACGACGGCCACGCTGGCCCTGGTCGATGCCATCGAGGGACTGCGGGGCGTCGATGCCGGCAGCCTGGCCCAGGCCGCGCCCGTCGAGGCCTTCACCGCCGTGCTGATCTCCGTCAACATCCGCCACAAGGTGCATGCCGCCCTACAGCTGTCCGGTTACGGGGACGGCTGAGCCCGCCGGTGGCCGACAGGGTGGACGAGGGACGAGGCGTGAGGCTCTACGACACCGCCAGGCGTGCGGTGGTGCCCCTCGAACCGGGCCCGACGGTCACCCTCTACTCGTGCGGGATCACCCCCTACGACTCTGCCCACCTCGGACACGCCCAGGTCTATCTGACCTTCGACATCCTGCAGCGGCGGCTCCGCGACCTCGGCCACGAGACCCGGTGCGTCCGGAACGTCACCGACGTTGACGATGACATCCTTCGCAAGGCCCGCGAGCTCGGGGTCCACTACCTCGACCTGGCTGCGGAGGAGATCGCCCGGTTCGACTCCGACATGGCCGCGCTCGGACTGATCCCGGCCTGGTCGGAGCCGAGGGCCACATCGGCCATCGCCGAGATCCTCACCCTGATCGGAGCGGTACTCGACTCGGGGCGCGCCTACCAGGCCGGCGGATCGGTCTACTTCGACGTCACCACCTTTCCGGGGTTCGGGGCCGTGAGCCACTTCGACGAGCCCACCATGCTGGAGTTGGCCGCCGAGCAGGGCGGGAAGCCCGACGACCCGAACAAGCGCCACCCGCTCGACTTCGTGCTCTGGCAGCCGTCGCTGCCCGACGAGCCATCGTGGGAGTCGCGCTGGGGGCCGGGCCGGCCCGGCTGGCACATCGAATGCTCGGCGCTGGCCCTCCGCGAGCTGGGCGACACCATCGATGTCCACGGTGGGGGAAGGGACCTGGTCTTCCCCCACCACGAATGTGAGAACGCCCAGTCGGAATCGGTGACCGGCCGGCCGTTCGTGCGCCACTGGCTCCACGTCGGCCTGGTGGGCCTCGACGGCGCCAAGATGTCCAAGTCCCTCGGCAACCTGGTCTTCGTGGGCGAGCTGCTGAAGGAGTGGGAGCCGGCGGTGCTGCGGATCGCACTGCTCGGGCACCACTACCGCGCCGACTGGGAGTGGACCGGTGAGGACATGCCCCGGGCGGCCGTGCGCCTGCAGGCGTGGCGGGCCGCTCCCGCGCCGCGGGACCGGTCCGGGCCCGGAGGCGGTCCGGTGGAGCCGGCCTTCAACCTGGTGCGGGCGTTCCTCGACGACGATCTCGACACGCCGGGAGCCCTCCGCGCCCTCGACGCCGAGGCCGCCTCCGGTCACAGCGTCGTCCGGGGGGCGGAGCTGTTGGGCATTACCCTGTAGCGCGGTCACCCGCGGGCCCGGCCCACCCGAACCGATCAGTCCGATGCCGCGCCGTCCGGCGCGACACAGATGGAGGAAGGCAATCCCATGGCAGCCGTCACCGTGCGACTCCCCGATGGCTCGACCAAGGAGTTCGAGGCGGGCACGACCGCGTACCAGCTGGCGGAATCCGTCGGTCCCAGGCTGGCCAGGGCGGCGGTGGCGGCGACCTTCGACGGGATCGAGGTCGACCTGGCCAGCTCCCTGCCCGACGGCGCCCAGGTCAGCGTCATCACCACCGACTCCGATGCCGGCCGGGCCGTGCTGCGGCACTCCACCGCCCACGTCCTGGCCCAGGCCGTGCTCCGGCTGTGGCCGGGCTCGCACTTCGCCATCGGGCCGGTCATCGAGGACGGCTTCTACTACGACTTCGAGCTTCCGGGCGGTGCCCACTTCAGCGATGACGATCTCGAGCGCATCGATGCCGTCATGCGCGAGATCATGGCCGAGGACCAGCCCTTCATCCGGCACGAGCACACCATCGCCGAGGGCCTGTCGCTCTTCGACGACCAGCCCTTCAAGAAGGAGATCATCGAGGCGGTCGGGGCCGGCCGGGAGGAGGTCGACGCCCCCGCCGGCGGGACGGGGGACGCCCAGGTGTCCACCTACTGGAATTCACCCTCCTTCACCGACCTGTGCCGGGGCCCGCACGTCGCTTCCACCAGCCGGCTGGGCCACTTCGCCCTGATGCGGGTGGCGGGGGCGTACTGGCGGGGGGACGAGAAGCGTCAGCAGCTCCAGCGGATCTACGGGACGGCCTGGGAGTCGGACAAGGCCCTGGCTGCCCACCTCCACCGTCTGGAGGAGGCCGAGCGCAGGGACCACCGCCGGCTGGGCGCGGAGCTGGACCTGTTCTCCTTCCCCGACGAGATCGGCTCGGGGCTGGCCGTCTTCCATCCCAAGGGGGGCACCGTGCGCCGGGTGATGGAGGACTACTCGCGCCTCCGCCACGAGGCGGGCGGCTACGAGTTCGTCTACACCCCGCACATCACCAAGGCCGGGTTGTTCGAGACCTCGGGCCATCTGGACTGGTTCGCCGAGGGGATGTTCCCGCCCATGGAGCTGGACGGCGGCCAGGAGTACTACCTCAAGCCGATGAACTGCCCGTTCCACATCCTGATCTACAAGAGCCACCAGCGCTCCTACCGCGAGTTGCCCCTCCGGCTCTTCGAGTTCGGGTCCGTCTACCGCTACGAGATGTCAGGCGTGGTCCACGGCCTCACCCGGGTCCGAGGCATGACCCAGGACGATGCGCACATCTTCTGCACCCGTGAACAGATGGCCGACGAACTGCACACCACGTTGACCTTCGTGCTCTCCCTGTTGCGCGACTTCGGCCTGGAGGACTTCTTCCTCGAGCTCTCCACCCGGCCCGAGGAGAAGGCCGTCGGCGCCCTCGACGAGTGGGACGAGGCCACCGAGGCCCTCCGCACCGCGGCCCTGGGCATGGATCTCGAACTGGTCCTCGACCCGGGGGGCGGCGCTTTCTACGGGCCCAAGATCTCCGTCCAGGCCCGGGACGCCATCGGGCGGACCCATCAGATGTCGACCATCCAGCTCGACTTCCAGGAGCCCCAGCGGTTCGAAATGGAGTACGTCGGAGCCGACAACGGACGGCACCAGCCCATCATGATCCACCGGGCCCTGTTCGGATCGGTGGAGCGGTTCTTCGCCATCCTCCTCGAGCACTACGCCGGCGCCCTGCCCACCTGGCTCTCGCCCGAGCAGGTGCGGGTCCTCGGGGTGAAGGACGAGCACGAGCACTACGCCCACAAGGTGGCGGAGCGCCTGCGGGCCGTCGGGGCCCGGGTCTCGGTCGACCCGGCGGACGAGCCCCTCGGCGCCCGGGTCCGAAAGGCCAAGCTGGAGAAGCTCCCCTATGTCCTGGTGGTGGGCGACGACGACGTGCGGTCCGGCACGGTGGGCGTCAACCGCCGGGGGCCCGGTCGACCCGAGCGGGGGGTGGAGCTCATGGAGTTCACCGAGATGCTCGAAGTCGAGATCGGCGAGCGCCGGATCCCGACGCCCGGGTCGTGAGCCTCGACCACCTGTGGGCCGGGTGGCGGGGCGAGTACGTGGCCGCGGCGGGCGCGGCCGAGCCCGCCGTCGCCGGTGATGTCGACTCCCACCGCCTCGATGATCCCGCCCACTGCGTCTTCTGCCGCATCGCCGCCAGCGGCCCTCCCTCGGCGGACAACGGTGTCCTGTGGATCGGGTCGCACACCTACGCGGTGCTCAACGCCTATCCGTACGCCAGTGGGCACCTCATGGTCCTCCCCCTGCGCCATGTCGGATCCCTGGCCGACCTGACCGACGGGGAGGCCTCGGAGATGTGGTCGGCGCTCCGGCAGGGGGTGGCCGCCCTGGAGGCGGCGCTCGAACCGGACGGGATGAATGTCGGGGCGAACCTCGGACGGGCCGCCGGTGCCGGCATCCCCCGCCACCTCCACCTGCACGCCGTCCCCCGATGGCTGGGAGACACCAACTTCATGACGTCGGTGGCCGCCACGCGGGTGCTCCCCGAGACCCTGGCCGCCAGCTGGCAACGTATCCACGCGGTGTGGCCGGCCTGAAGGGCGACCTCCGGCGCCCTGCGCGTGCGCCCAGCCGGAATCGAAGTGCCACGCCCGGTGTTTCCGACCTGCAGAGAAAACGTCACGTCGGGAAGGACGAGTCGACGGGGAGACGAGGAGATGGGAGCGGTCGTGCAGGTCAAGGAGCTCGGGCACCTGGTGCTCTATGTGCGCAATGTCGAGCGGTCGGCCGCCTTCTACCGGGACGTGCTCGGGTGGGAGCCGGCGTTCCCCGACGCGCCCGGGATGCCGGTGGCTGCCTTCTCCTCGGGCCGCACCCACCACGAGCTGCTGCTGATCGAGGTGGGGGAGGGGGCAGCTCCACTCCCGGCGGGTAGGAGGATCGGCCTCTACCACTTCGGCCTGAAAGTCGGTGACAGCGACGACGAGCTGCGCGAGGCGGTGGCCCGCCTGAAGGAGGCCGGCGTGCCCATCAGCGGCGCCAGCGACCACACCGTGACCCACAGCCTGTACATCCTCGACCCCGACGGCAACGAGGTCGAGCTGTACATCGATGTCCCGGGTGTGGACTGGCGGCGAGACCCGAGCCTGGTCATGGCCCCTATCAAGCCGCTGGCCCTGTAGCTGACCCCAGGTCAGGGTCTGCTTGGTGCGGAGTACAGGGACCTCGCCGTACCAGTAGGTCGGCAGTCATTCGGCCAGTGGGGCTGACGCCCAATGGAACGGGTACGGGAGTCCGGCGTCGATGAACGGCTC
>DATBOO010000025.1:0-16745 GCA_036553725.1 Acidimicrobiales bacterium
CCCCGTCGGCGGGGTCGGGGAACACGTCGTGGATGGCCAGCCAGCCGTCCTCTGACACCTTCGGCGCCCATCCCCGGTAGTCGGCCCAGGCCGGATCCGCACCGTGGCCCCCGTCGATGAAGCAGAAGGCCACCGGCGTCGACCAGTGGGCGGACACCGTCGGCGAGTCGCCCACCACGCCCACCACCGAGGGCTCGAGCCGGGCGCGGCCGATGGTGCTCCGCCAGTGGGGGAGGGTATCGATCCGCCCGCTGGCGGGGTCGACCAGCGACGGGTCGTGGTGCTCCCAGCCGGCCTGGTTCTCCTCGGAGCCGTGGTGGTGGTCGAGACTGAACAGGACGGCCCCGGTCTCCTCGGCGGCGGCACCGAGGTAGACGGACGATTTGCCGCACCACGCACCGATCTCCACGAAGGTGGCGGCCTCGAAGGAGGCACCGGCCCGAAGGGCGGCCAGATAGAGGGCCTCCCCCTCGTCCTCGGGCATGAACCCGGTGGCGGCCCGCGCCAGGGCGAAGAGTTGCGCTCGGCGGTCGGCGCGCTCCGGCGGGTCGCCGGTCAGAGTGGGGGTGGGTTGGGCATCCATCGGCTCAAGCCTGTCATGGGCACCGCACCTCCCATGCCGGTGCCGGTCCTCGAGGGGAACTCCCTGGTCAGTGGGGGTAGGCGCATGATGGAAGGATCTGAATTGCCGATTTTCGGGCGGGCTCCCGCCATGGGCGGCCAGCAGCACGGACAGCCGCCGACGGTCCCGGACCGACCGGGTGCCCGGGGGCACGCACCACGGATTCTTTCGCACTCCGGAATTGCCGAATACGCTGTGGGAAGCATGAAACGGTCTCGGGGGGTCGCATCGTGAGTTCGAGGGAGAACGCCCGGATAGGGATTCTCGTCGTGGCGTACAACGCCGCGGCCACGCTGGCCAAGGTCCTCGACCGGATCCCAGAGACGATCCGACCGGACATCGAAGAGGTGATCGTCAGCGACGACCACAGCCAGGACTCCACCTATCTTGTCGGGCTGGGCTACCAGCAGGTCTCCGACCTGCCGATCACGCTGATCCGGCAGCCCACCAACCTCGGGTACGGAGGCAATCAGAAGGCCGGGTACAACCTGGCCATCGAGCACGGCCTGGACGTCGTGGTGATGCTCCACGGTGACGGGCAGTACGCGCCCGAGTCGCTCCCCGAGATGGTCGCCCCGATTCTCGACGGCGAGGCCGATGCCGTCTTCGGGTCCCGGATCATGATCAAAGGAGCGGCCCGCAAGGGGGGTATGCCCGCCTACAAGTACGTGGGCAACCGGATCCTGACCCGCTTCGAAAATGCCGCGTTGGGCACCAGCCTCTCGGAGTTCCACTCCGGCTATCGCGCCTACTCGGTCAGCGCGCTGAAGCAGATCCCGTTCGACCGCAACTCCGACGGCTTCAACTTCGACACCCAGATCATCATCCAGCTGCACGATGCCGGTATGCGCATCGGCGAGGTCCCCATCCCCACCTACTACGGGGACGAGATCTGCTACGTGGACGGCCTGGGCTACGCCCGGGATGTGACCAGGGACGTGGTCGCCTACCGCCTGCAGAAGGCCGGCTTCGGGGACGGGAGCCGCGTCGCCCTCAACGAGGAGTACCAGCTCAAGCCCAGCGAGGACAGCTCGCACGGCCGGATCTCCGCTCTGCTGAGTTCGCGTTCGCCGAGCAAGATCCTCGACCTCGGCTGCTCGGGCGGACAGCTGGCCAAGCGGCTGCGGGGTATGGGCCACCACGTCACCGGGGTCGACGTGATCGAGATCCCCGGGGTCAGCGAGCGAACCGACTCGTTCTTCAAGGCGGACCTGAACGACGGCATCCCCTACGAAGCCGGGTCCGGCTTCGATATCGTGCTCGGGGCGGACGTGCTCGAGCACGTGGTCAACCCCGGGGCCCTCCTCACCCAGACCCGGGAGGTGTTGTCCCCGGACGGCGTGGCCATCTTCTGCGTCCCCAACATCGCCCACTGGTACCCCCGGGCGCGTTCGACCGTGGGGATGTTCGACTACGACCAGCGGGGCATTCTGGATGCGACCCACCTGCGCTTCTTTACCCGTCGCAGCATTCGAAAGCTCATCGAGCGCCAGGGCTACGCCATCCGTCGGATCGAGCCGGTGGGCCTGCCTCTCGACGCCATGGGGCTCACCGGCACCAAGGCCCACGCCGTGCGCCTGTTCGACCATGTGATGTTGGCCCTCTGGCCCACGATGTTCGCCTACCAGTTCATCGTGGAGGCGACCCCCAACGGAGGGTGACCGGGGCGGATCCCCAGGTCAGCCACGGACCAGGGTGACCAGGGAGTAGACGGCGAAGCCGGCCAGCATCACGCCGCCGACCTTCCGGATCACCGCCAGGGGCAGCACCCGGAGCAGCGCCTTGCCCCCGAATGCGCCCAGGGCGGCCACGCTGGCCAGGCCGGCGAAGGCCCCGACGAAGACGGCCAGCGGCTGGTGGTACTTGGCGGCCAGGTTGGCGGTGAGGATCTGGGTCAGGTCGCCGAACTCGCCGACGAAGATGACCACGAAGGCCAGGGCCGCCGTCTTGAGCCCCTTGCGGGCGGCGTCGGCCTCCTCCTCCCCCTCTTCCTCCACTTCCCCTTCGGGGACCAGCAGCAGGTACAGGGCCCCCGCCGCGAAGAGCACCGCCGTCACCGCCTCGACCCAGCGGTGGGGGAGCAGCTGCAGCAGGCGGCCCACCGCCACGGCCAGGGCGGCGTGCACGCCGAAGGCCAGGGTGGCGCCCAGCCAGACCAGGACCGGACGGTACCGGCTGCCCATGATCAGTGTGGCGATCATCGTCTTGTCCGGCAGTTCCGCCACGAAGATGATGACGAAGACGGTCAGGACGATGTCCAGGTGCACGGCCACATGTTACGGAGCAACGGTCGGCTGGCCGCCGCGTGGTGCGCCGGCCTACCCCGGGGGCAGCCCGAGCGCCTCGACCAGTGTCGTGGCCAACCCGGCGCCGTTCCGCTCGCCGAAGGCCACGTTGACGGCAAGACGCTCGAGGATCTGCTCCACCGTCTTGCCGCCGGCCGGAAGGGGATGGGCTTCGATGAAGCGGGTCACCTGGTCGGCCAGCCCGGGTGGATCGCACAGGCCCCGTACGCCGTCCAGCATCCGGGGCAGGATGTTGGAGGGGAATTTGTCGACCAGGGTGTCCCACTCCTCGGTGACCCGCTGCCAGGCGGCCGGCCCGGTGATCCGGTTGGCCACCAGTGACTGGAGCACGAACGGCGCGTTCTGGGTGCGCACCTCGGACATGGCCAGGTCGAAGGTCCGGGTGGCCAGGTCGAGGTCGTTGAAGGAGGCCAGCGCGTAGAGGTAGCGGTTCTCCTCCTGGGGGGTGGCCGGCGACCGGTAGTGGTCGAGGAACGTCTCGTACTGGTCAGCTCCACCGGTGGCGGCGACGATGTCCAAGATGGCGGACTCGGTGTCGGGGTGCAGCGCGGCGGACCGCGCCGCCGCAAACCGGCGGCCGGCCTCGGACCGGATGTCGGGGTCGGCCCCGATGGTGCCGAGGGAGCGCAGCACGGACGACCGTAAGGAGGGGGTGCGCTCGGCGTCGTCGTCCCGCGGGTCCCAGCCCAGGTCGGCGGCCAGCGTCCCGAGCAGGGTGCGGATGGCCCGGGCCAGCTCCGGGCGGTCGCCGTCGGGGATCACCCGGTCGAACAGGCCGAGGGCGCCGAGCACCACCGACCAGACGCTCGGATCGGGCTCTGCCGAGTCGACCAGCGCCTGGGCCAGGCGCAGGACGTCGGACAGGGGCGCCCGGCCGGAGAGGGCGGCGGCCCAGGCATCCGACACCAGGTTGTACCGCTCCAGGGGATCGAGGTCGGACAGCCGGCCGGCCAGCTGTCCGACCATTGAGGTGGGGTAGGCCACCCGGTAGTAGCCGGAGCCGCCGGCATTGACCACCCGGACCTCGGCCCCGCCGGTGCCGTCGGGCCGGACGCCGCCACCGGTGAGCAGGATCGGCTGCGGGTCCACCCCGTCCCCCTCGAGCGATCGGGTCAGCACCGGCACCTGCCACTCCGAGCCGATGGCGCCACCGGGCCGCCCACGGTAGGAGAAGGGATCCTGGGTGAGGGATCCGTCGTCGCCCACCCGGACCAGGGGATAGCCGCCCTGGTTGATCCAGGTGTCCATGATGGTGCGCACCGCCCGGCCGCTGGAGCGCTCCAGCGCATCCCACAGGTCGGACGTCTCGGTGTTGGCGTGGCGATGGGTGGTGAGGTAGTCGTTGATGCCCTCGCGGAAGACGTCGGGACCGACGAACTGCTCGAGCATGCGGAGCACGCTTCCGCCCTTCTGATAGGTGAGGACGTCGAACATGCCCTGGGCCTCCTCGGGGCGGCCCACCGGGAATTCGACCGGCCGGGTGGAGTGCAGGCCGTCGACGGCCATGGCCGCCTCCCGCTCGACGCCGAAGCTGACCCACCGCTGCCACTCGGGGCGGAAGGCGTCGACGGCCAGGATCTCCATGAAGGTGGCGAACGCCTCGTTCAGCCAGATCCCGTTCCACCACTTCATCGTGACCAGGTCGCCGAACCACATGTGGGCGATTTCGTGGCAGATGACGTCGGCCACCCGCTCGAGCTCCACCCGGGACGCCTGGGCCGGGTCGACCAGGAGGACCGACTCGCGGAAGGTCACGCAGCCCAGGTTCTCCATGGCCCCGAAGGCGAAGTCGGGGATGGCCACCAGGTCGAGCTTGTCGGCCGGGTACGGGAGGCCGAAGTAGTCGGTGAAGAAGGTGAGGGCGTGGGCCCCGACAGCCAGGGCGAACGGGGTCAGGACGCCCTTGCCCGGCGCATGCACGATGCGCAGGGGGACGCCGTCGACGTCGACGGGGTCGGTGGCTTCCAGCGGGCCGACGATGAAGGCCACCAGGTAGGTCGACATCACCATGGTCGGCGCGAACTGCACCCGCCGCTTGCCGCCAGGCATCTCGGACTCCTCGACCACCGGGCCGTTGGAGTAGGCGGCCAGACCCTCGTCGACCACCAGGGTGACCTCGAAGGTCGCCTTCAGGTCGGGCTCGTCCCAGCAGGGGAAGGCCCGTCGGGCGTCGGTGGACTCCATCTGGGTGGTGGCGATGGTGTGCTCGACGCCGGCGTCGTCGGTGAAAGTGGAACGGTAGAAGCCGTGGAGCTTGTCATTGAGCACACCGGTGAAGGCCAGGTGCAGCGTGGCTGGCCCTGGCTGGAGCGTCTCGGCGAAGGTCAGCGTGGCCCGTTCCTCGTCCGGATCCAGGGCGATGGCCGTCGGGGCCAGGGCGTACCCGGCGTCGGCGTCGGCGTCGTTGAGCTCGGCGAAGTTGATCTCGAGCTCGGCGGCGTTCAGCGTGATCGAAGCCGTGGGCTGCTCGACGACCAGGTCGATCTCGACGTCGCCGGCGAAGGTGGCCGCCCCGAGGTCGGGGGTGAGCACCAGCCGATAGGCGTGGGGTCGGACCGATGTGGGCAGCCGGTAGGCGGGGCTGTCGTCGGTGGCGGATCTGGCGTCGGTGGTCGGTGCGCTCATGTGGGGCAGGCTACCGTCGGTCCGTGCAGACAGACCCCCAATCCCCACATTCGTCCCGAGGATCCGATCCGGGAACGGCTCCGGCCGCCGGTGGCCGCGCCCTCGACGTGGTGGCCATCGGCAACGCGTTGGTCGATGTGCTCGCCTCGGCCAAGGACGAGGATCTGGCGGCCCTCGATCTGGTCAAGGGGACGATGGCCCTCGTCGACCAGGCCCGCTCGGAGTCCATCTACGCCGCCATGGGGCCGGCGACCGAGGCGTCCGGCGGTGCCGCGGCCAACACCTCGGCCGGGGTCGCCGCCCTCGGGGGTCGTGCCGCCTTCCTCGGGCGGGTGGCCGACGACGGATTCGGCCGCGCCTTCACCCACGACATCCGGTCGATCGGCGTGGCCTTCGATCCGACGCCGGCGCCGGCCATCCCGGGTCAGGCGGTCACCGGCCATTGCCTGGTGCTGGTGACCGGCGATGCCGAGCGCACCATGGCCACCCATCTCGGCGTGGCCTCCGACTTCGGGGCGGTGGACCTCCACGACGGCCACCTCTCGTCCACCCAGGTCGTCTACCTCGAGGGCTACCTGTGGGAGCAGCCGTCGGCCAAGGCGGCCATGCGCGAAGCCATCGAGGTGGCCCATCGGAATGACGCGGCGGTGGCGCTCACCCTCTCCGATCCCTTTTGCGTCGAACACCACCGGGATGAGTTCCTGGAGCTACTCCGGGGCGATCTCGAGATGATCTTCGCCAACGAAGAGGAGATCGTGATGTTGTTCGGTGCCTCCGACTTCGACGCCGCCGTAGACGCGGTGGCCGAGACCGGTGTGCTGGCCGCACTGACCCGGAGCGCCGCCGGCTGCGTCGTGGTCTCCCCGTCGGGAGCCGTCGAGGTCCCGGCGTCCCCCGTCGACCGGGTGGTCGACACCACCGGCGCCGGCGACCTCTTCGCCGCCGGTTTCCTCTACGGGATCACCAACGGATTGGCCCCCGAGGAATCGGCCCGCCTGGGTGCGGTGTGCGCGGCCGAAGTGATCTCCCACGTCGGGGCCCGGCCCCAGGCCGACCTGCGGGCGCTGGGGGTTCAAGCGGGTTTGTTGTCTGACGTGGTCTAGTCTGGCTCTGCGGCCGCAGTCGACGAGCGTGAAGCGAGTCACGTTCTCAGCTGGCGATGCCTGGAATGTAGGGGGTTTCCATGCGGCTATTCCCGAATGAGCAGGTCGATCCGGGTGGGCACCCGGTAGGGAAGCAATCCAGATTCGGCGACCGTCGTCCGGGATCGGCGTGCCGTCTGATCGCCGGCTGTCTCCCGGTCGCCCTGTTCCTGACCACTGTCACGACGATCGGGTCCGACCCAACTACGGCCGCGGCCGCCACACCGATGAACGGTTGCACCGTCGTCATCCATCCCACAGCCAAGACCTTCACAGACTGCCCGGGAGCCGACCTGGCCGGCACCGACCTGTCAGGCGCCAACCTTTCCTTCGCGAATTTCACCGGAGCGAACCTCGCGGGAGCGAATCTGTCCTCTGCTGTACTGAGGAACGCCGATCTGTCCAATGCGTCTCTGTCGGTGTGCGCCTTTCTGATGCCACCGATCGGCGGATTCACGTGCCAGATTGCCAATCTCACCGGAGCCGATCTCCGTTCCACCAATCTCACCGGGTCAAGGCTGGCGGGGGTCGGCCTTTCCTCCGATGATTTGAGGCACGCCAATCTGTCGAGTGCGTCGCTGGTTTCGGACTGTCTGCCGCCCGCCATCCATCTCCCAGAATGCGTCGTCGCCAATTTGAGCGGCGCCCGGCTGACCGGTGCCAACCTGACCAATGCCGTGACCTCCTCGTGCGGCACCATCAACTTCGGGGATGGCATCGGCGACGTGTCCTTCTGCGGTGGGGTGTCGATGGCGAATGCCAACCTGTCCGGCGCCGATCTGACCGGGGACGACCTGTCCTGGGCGGTGTTGTCCAACGACAAGTTGACCGGGGTTGGGTTGACAGGTGTGCTCTTCAGCGAGTGTGCGCCGTCGAAACCGGACATCCCCGCCTGCAGTGCGGCCGACTTTGCCGGCGCCAGACTCACCGGCATGGATCTCTCCGGCCGGCAGATGGAAGGCGTCCAGTTCAACGGCGCCAACCTGTCCGGGTCCAACTTGTCCAACACCCACTTCGGTCCTCTGCAGTCGATCCCCGGAATCGGGGGCATCCCCGCCAACCTGAGCGGAGCGAACCTGAGACTGGTTGATCTGCAAGGCGCAGATCTGACCGGTGCCTCGCTCTCCGGTGCCCGTCTGGCCGCAACCGACCTGGCTGGCGCCACCTTGAGCGGCGTGACGTCCGGCGGGATCACCGGAAGGCCATCCGCCCTTCCCTCGGGATGGCTTCTCGTCAAGGGATTTCTGGTTGGACCCCCGTCGGCCTGAGCGGTGCCATCAGGGCGGGCACTCTCCGCCGTGACGGGACGACCGGGAGGTGAGACCTGGAGCTGTGGGCCGGTCACACGGGTGACACAGGTGAGCCGGGCCTAGGTCAGGCCCCCGGGTCCTCGACCCGCCGGAAGTCGAAGGGCAGGTCCCCGATGCGGACCAGCACCGAGGCCACCGCCCGTCCCAGGGGGGCCAGCACCTCGTCGAGGCTGTCCGGTTGCTCGAGGATGCCCTCGTCCATCTGGCACGATCCCTCGTAGGAGACCTCGATGGCCCATTCGGAGAGGTCGTGGCCCTCGCCGGAGAGGACCTGTTCGATGGTGGCGGAACCCCGGTCCAGGGGTTCCTCCCCCAGGACGTCGAGGTGCACGGGGAGCACCCCGATGAGGGGACCGGGCTCGGGCGCCTCGGCCAGGCCCTGTATCCGGAAAGCGATCTCGACCAGCACCTCGGGGAGCTCGTCCGGCTCTTCGCCGATGGCCCAGCTCCGGTAGGCGGTCTGGCTCCAGGTCGGCCAGTCCAGGCTGGTGTCGACACGTATCCGCGCCGGGCGCTCCTCGCCGGGGAGGCTGTACGAGGTCTCGAAGCTCACGTCGCCCAGGAAGACGTCCACCTGGAACCGCTCCTCGACGGCCTGGCGCTGCAGCAACGCGGCCTCGAACGCGTGCCGGTGGGAGCCGACGAGTTGGGCGAACACGTGGTCGAGCATGGCGGGGCAGAGGCTACCGTTCTTCCATGCCCGGCTCTCCCGACCCGCTCAAGCCCTCGCCGTGGCCGGATCGGCGGGTCATCGCCTATGCCCATCAGGGCGGGGCATGGGAGGCCCCGTCGTCCACCCTCCACGCCATCGGCGCCGCCGTCGAGGCCGGGGCCACCGGTATCGAGCTCGACGTCCACGCCACCGCCGACGGGCAGTTGGTGGTGTGCCACGACCCGACGGTGGACCGGACCACCGACCGCGTCGGTCGGATCGCCGACCTGCCCTTCGACGTGCTGCGCACCCTCGACAACGCCTACTGGTGGGCGCCGGGGGCGGATGTCTCCCCGGGTCTCCCGCTCGACCGCTACCCGTTCCGGGGCCGTGCTCCCGACGACCGCCGGTTTCGCATCGCGCTGCTCGAGGAGGTGCTCGAGGAGTTCCCCGGGGTGGTGCTCAACCTCGACATCAAGCAGACCGCGCCAGCGGTGGCGCCGTACGAACAGGCCCTGGCGGCGATGCTGCGGCGCTTCCGCCGGGTCGACGACGTCATCGTGGCCTCCTTCATCGACTCGGCCACCGACTCCTTCTCCTCGTTCGCGCCGGAGGTCCCGACGTCGGCGGGAACCGCGGCCGTCGCCGGGTTCCTCCAGTCGGTGCGGGCCGGCGAGGCGCCGGCACCGATGCCCCACGTGGCCCTGCAGGTCCCGGTCAGCTACGGCGAGGTCGTGCTGGTCGACCAGCCCTTCGTTGACGCGGCCCACCAACAGGGCCTCGCCGTGCATGTCTGGACCATCGAGGAGGAGCCGGAGATGGAGAGGCTCTGCCGACTCGGGGTCGACGGGATCATCACCGACCGCCCCACTGCCCTGGTGGCGGTCCTCAACCGGCTCGGCTGCGCCTGGGGCGGACCCGGCGGGCCACGGTGAGGGTCCGGCTGGTCACATTGCCCGCGTCAGTCGGGCGGAGGCCCCGCCGGGGTCAGCCTCGTCCGCAGTTCGGCTTCTTGCCGTGATTGGCCTTCTTCTTGGCCCGGAGCTTGCGCTTGTTGGTTCGCTTCGACACAGTCCGGACATGGTAGTCGCTGTGGCCCCGGTGCGGCTGACGGGGGTAAGTCGGTGACCTGGTTGCTGCGGGACGGCGACGTGCTGGCCGCGGCCGAAGTGGCCGCCGGTGCGGTCGAGCGCACCCGGGGGCTGCTGGGCCAGACCGGCTACCAGGGGGCGATGGTGCTGCCCCGGACCCGGTCGGTCCACACCTTCGGCATGCGCTTCGCCATCGACGTGGCCATCTGCGACAAGGACATGGTCGTCATCGGGGTGACCCGGCTGCGACCATGGCGGATCAGTGTCCCACGCAGGGGCGGCCGGTCGGTGGTCGAGGCCCAGGCCGGCGCGTTCGAGCGCTGGGGGCTGAAGCCGGGCGACAAGTTGGAGCTGCGGGGATGAACGAGCCGGATGGAGGCGACAGGCGGGGCCCCGACCCGGATCCCGACCTCGACCCGGACGTCCTCGAGGAGCTCGAGCTGTGGGGCGGCCCGGACGTCGACGACGACCCACCTGAACCGCCGGACCGGGCCGCCGGGGCCGCCGGGACCGCCGGGACCCCACCCGATCCTGCGGACAGAGGCGCCGCCGGCCGGGCCGCCCCCGGGGGCGGGGTGGTGCTGGTCGGGACCCCGATCGGCAACCTGGGCGACCTGTCGCCCCGGGCGGTGCAGGCCCTCGAGGGCTCCGACGTCATCTACTGCGAGGACACCCGGCACTCCCGCAAGCTGCTCACCCATGCCGGCATCACCGGCACACCCCTCAGATCGCTCCACGAGCACAACGAGGACGAACGGATCGACGAGGTCCTCCGCGCCGCCGCCGACGGAGGCACCGTGGCGGTCATCAGCGACGCCGGGATGCCGGGGATCTCGGATCCGGGCCGTCGGGTGGTGGCCGCGGCGGCCCGCTCCGGCGTGACCGTCACCGTGGTGCCCGGCCCCTCGGCTGTCCTCACCGCCCTGGTGGCCAGCGGGCTGCCCACCGATCGCTTCTGCTTCGAAGGGTTCCTGCCCCGCTCGGGGCCGGAGCGCCGCCGGCGCCTGGCCTCGCTGGCCACGGAGACCCGGACGGCGGTGCTGTTCGAGGCGCCGGGCCGGGTCGAGGGCACCCTCTCTGACCTGGCCGACGCGTGCGGAGGCGACCGGCCGGCGTCGGTGGCCCGGGAGCTGACCAAGCTGCACGAGGAGGTCTGGAGGGGCACGCTGGCCGAGCTGGCCGACCGGTCGGCGGCGGAGCCGGTCCGGGGCGAGGTGGTACTGGTGCTCGGCGGAGCTGCCCCGTCCGGGCCGGCGGCTGTGGACGACGCCGTCCTGACCACGGCCCTGGCCGACCGGCTGTCGGCCGGGGAACGGACCCGGGGCGTGGTCGACGATCTGGCCGCGGTCTTCGGGGTACCGCGCCGGCGGGTCTACGAGCTCGCCCTGGCTCTCCGGGACCGGACGACAGAGGATCCCCGGGGTGGCGGAGTTGTCGGATCCGCCCCCCCGGGCCCACCGCCGGAATGACGCCCCTCATCGAAGGGTTGTAGAACAGAGAGAGAGGCGTCGCAGCGCGGGTGTTTTCCGCGAGATGTGGTGCTGAGGGCAACCGAGAGGAGTGGACATGTTCGGACGCAGCCAGGAGGACAAGGCCCAGGCCCCGGGAATCGCCCCCGATGACATCCCCGAAGGCCTCGACCGGGTGGCATTCGCCGCCGGCTGCTTCTGGGGGGTGGAGGAGTTCCTCCGGGCGATCCCCGGCGTGGTCGACGCCATCTCCGGTTACGAGGGCGGGGAGGTGGACCACCCGACCTACGAGCAGGTGTGCTCGGGGAGCACCGGCCACGCCGAAGCGGTGCTGGTCACCTTCGACCCCGCCCGGGTCTCCTTCGACGAGTTGTTGGAGGAGTTCTGGCGCCATCACGATCCGACCACCCCCAACCGCCAGGGTCCCGACCGCGGCACCCAGTACCGGTCGGCGGTGTTCACCCACGACGATGCCCAGGAGAAGACGGCCCGGGCGTCGCTCGACGAGTTCCAGGACCGGTTCAAGCGCCCCATCGTGACCGAGGTCACCCCGGCGACCACGTTCTGGCCGGCGGAGGAGTACCACCAGCGCTTCACCGAGCGCACCGGACGGGGTGGCTGCCACGTCGCCAATTGGTGAACCTCGCCCCTGAGCCGTCGCCGGTTCGGGACGGTCAGCGGGGTTCTAACGCCACTGGGTGAGGGCCTGGCGCACGTAGGGCCGGAGCGGCAACGCCCAGGCGTCGGCCACCGGCACCCATCGGGCATTGTCGGTGGACCCGCCCACCTCGTGGCGGAGTGCCCCCGAAAACGAGGCGATGGTGTAGATGATCCGGACCGTGTGCAGGCTGGTCCCGTCGGGCACGTCGATCACGTCCGACAGCACCCCCCGCAGTTCGCCGACGCCCACTGTCAGCCCGGTCTCCTCGGCGAACTCCCGGCGGAGACCGCCGACCGGGTCCTCGCCATGGTCGAGGCCACCGCCGGGGAGGAACCACTCACCGCCGACGCTGAGCCAGGGTGCCGCCCGCACCAGCAGGACCCGGCCGTCCCGGTCCTCGCAGATCCCGTAGACCGCCACCCGCTGCTCGGTGCGTTCGGGGTCAGCAAGACCAGATTCGTGCCCACCGGTCAACGCCGCAACCCGCCGCTCCCCACCGGTACGCCAAGCCCCTGTCGTCCGATCGAACCTAGTGACGCACCCTGGAGCCGATGGCAACCTTCATGAACATCCGTCACACCAACAGCGTCTCCACCTGATAACGCGCAATTAGCGCATCGGCGGTGACGATTCGCAATCGCAAGTGGCGGGCCTGCGCCACCAAGAGTCGGTCGAAGGGATCCCGGTGAAGCCGCGGCAGCTGGCTCACGGCCAGGGCGTGGTTGTGCTCGACCGGAAGTGGCTCCACCCCGATCGCTTGCAAGCGGTCGGGTACATACCGCCTGGGGTCGTCGGGCAGATCGAGCCTGCCGAGCTGAACCTTGATGGCGATTTCCCAGGAGCTGGCCGCCGAGAGCAGGAGCTCGTTCGCCGGGTCTTCGAGCGGGCCGAGGTGCTTGCCCAGCCGTTCCGGCTCGGCAAGGAGCCAGAGGAAGACGTGGGTGTCGAGAAGGAGGCGCATGCTCAGGTCTCGAAAGTGTCCAGGACGTCATCATCGAGGGGTGCATCGAAGTCAGCTGGGACGGAGAGACGGCCGCGATCGATGCCGAAGGCGCGTGGTGTCCCGGGGCGCAGCGCAACGAGACGAGCAGCCGGTTGGCCTCGCCGGGTGATGAGGACCTCCTCCCCTGCTGCGACATCATCCAGCAACTGCGACAGGTGGGTCTTGGCCTCATGGACACCGACAGACTTAGTCATGGACTTAGTCTATTGTCGCTTTGGGTTGGCCCGCCAGACGCCGCACTCTGGTCCGGGTCCGGTGAGGAATGGAAGAGACTTCTTGCCCAAGCTCAGCACCGTGCACCAATGCGCACACCTTCAGGTGCGGAGCACCGCCGGAACAACGGCGCCGACTAGCCCGCGTGCCGAGTGACGTACTCGTCGAGCGCCTCCCGACTGACGTCGGCGAGTCGCCGGCCTTCGGTGGCTGCGATCTTCTCCAGGGCGCTCCGGGTGCTCGGGGCGATCCGTACGGTGAGCTTCGGGGTGTGCTCGGAGCCGCCGGTGATCGTTGGCCGGCCGCGGCGAGCGATGGCGCGCTCGGCCATCTCTCCGGCCACCGGCTCAGTGAGCCGGGTGCCGTCGGCCAGGTGGATCTCCTCGGCGGCAAGGTCGACATCGGGCCGGATGGTGGGTCCGAACTTCGTCATGAGGTTCCCTTTCGGTAGTGGGTGGGCGTTACGTGAATGACGAGCACGCAGTCAGGCCGGTCGACGGCGACGATCTCCAGTTCGCGGCCTCTTTCGTCGGGGCCGAGCCGGCTATATGTCTGGTCACCAGTGATCTCGTCGGTCGCCACGTCCGGCTCGACCGTGTCTATGACGTTGCGGGCACTGGCTCGATCCGATGGTGCCGGCTGGTACGGGTGAATCGGATCGGCTTCGTCACCTCAACATTATAGCCGACACAATAGACTTGAATGCCTACCTCACGGGCTAATCCGGCTCCCCGAGGATGAGGTCGGTGTCGTTGTCGGCGAGGGTCAGATGCCAGCTTCCCTCCGCCCCCGGCTTGGGCTGGTGCATCGATCGGCTGGTCATGCGGGCGCCGACCAGGCGGCCGCCGACGCTCACCGGTCGGAAGAGCCCCAGGCGGGAGAAGGCCCTCCGGTGTCCCTCCGCGCCGCTCAGGGCCATCATCACCAGGACCCGCTCGGCGATCCATCTTCGGCACGCCTCCCCGACCAGGGACCGCAGCGAATCGACGTCGGCTTCGCCCACCAGGTAGTCCGAGACGACTCCGACCCGGGCGGGGCCGAAGGCGCGCAGCGAACCGGGGGGGAGCGTGCGGGAGAGGAGGTAGCCGACCGCCTGTTGGCGGCGGCGGGCCACCAGCAGCGAGTAGCGACGGCCGCCCGAAAGCGAGAGGTGGCGGTCCACGTGGGCCGCGTCCCGCACCATCATCGCCGCCGCCGGCCACGCCAGGCGCGCCCAGATCTCGTCGATAGGGGTCAGGTCCCCGCTGTCGCCGGCCGAGACGAAGCGGTGCTCGATGTCCATCCCGGCGGCCGGCCGTCCGGCGAGGGCCCCGGCCAGGGGGACCAGGCCGGCGGACATCGGGAAGCGGCGGTCACCGACCCAGCCCAGCCGCCCGAACCCGGCGGCGGCCGATTCCGAGATGGCGCTCGTGTACATGAAGCCCGAGGCCTCCTCGCCCCGTCGGACCAGTGCCTGGCCCAACCCCGCCCCGGTGTGACCGGGCGCCACGTACCAGTCGCTCACCGTGCTGGCCGGCTCGGCTCGGCCACCGAGGAGAAAGCGCGTGCGTCGCTGGGCGCAGACCGCGGCCACCTCTGCGGTCGGCCGGTGCTCGGCGATCCAGCAGTGGGGCTCGTCGTCGTTCCACCACCACCGGCGCGAGAACCGCTCCGACTCGGCGCTGCCCCACAGGGCGGCCGCCAACCCGGCCAGACCGGGCCGGTCGGCGGGGGCCGGCCGGCGGATGACGTAGTCGGCGGGGGCCGACCGATCAGGAGACAGGTACGGCCGCCGAGCCGAAGGCACACATGGGCAGGACGTCCAGCCGATCCTGACGGCGCAGCTCGGCCGCCTCGCCCAGGGCGGCGTCGAGCACATCCAACTGGCTCTGCATGCTGGAATAGAAGTTTGACGGGTGGAACCACAGGTGGAACAGCTCACCCGTCTCGACCGCCCGGGCCAGCCCGGCCCGCAGCTTGGCGCGGAGGGCAGCCGGTGTGACGACCCGGCGCAGTCCGTTGCGCCCGATCAACAGCAGCGAGGACGGCAGCTCGATCAGGCCGTGGTCGCGTCGGACCGGCTGCACCATGGGCGGGGCGACGGGCAGGGCCTTGTCGGCCAGGTTGACCACCGGCCGCAGCCGGGGCGCCCGGCGGCTCACCGCTTCGAGGACGCCGGCGTCGACACTGCGGAAGACCTCGATCCCGGCCTGGGCCACGACGTCGAGGTGGTCCACCTGGTTGCGGGGGAACACCAGGGATCGGAACGGGAGCCCATGGGACTCGTGCACCGCTCTGGCCCGGGTCAGGTCGTCCCGTACCGCCTCGGCGGAGGACTCGCCGAAGTAGATGTGGCCGTAGCTGTGGGTGGCGATCTCGTGGTCCACCGGGTCGTCCCGGATGGCGTCGATCAGGTCGGGCGCATACCAACAGCGGCGCTCTCCCCGGAGGCCGTCGAAGCCGTGGCTGTCATCGAGTAGCCGGCCGACGAAAGCCCAGGTCACCGGTAGGTCGTGGGTCCGGAACAGCGCCAGCAGCCGCCGGACGATCTCCCGCTCCAGTGCCGCGGAGGCCCGGGCGTCCGAGGAGGTCACGTGGTCCCACACGCCCCACAGCAGCTCGAGGTCGATGGAGAGGCAGAATGCGCCCCGGGGGAGCCGGACGAGGTCACCGTCGGGGAGCGCTCCGGGCACGTGGCGAACCTACCAGTTCGCCTCGCCCCCGTCTTCGGCCGGCTCCGGGCCGGGCCGGCCGACCGGTCAGGTTCGGCCCGCTCGGTACGCTACCGGGACAGTGTCGCGCTACTACATCACCACCCCCATCTACTACGTGAAGGACGCGCCCCACGTGGGCCATGCCTACACGACGGTCAACGCCGACGCCCTGGCCCGCTGGCACCGACTGGCCGGCGACGATGTGTTCTTCCTGACCGGCACCGACGAGCACGGGCAGAAGGTGGCCCGCACCGCCGAGGAGCAGGGGCTCACCCCCCTCGAGTGGGCGGACCAGCTGGCCCCCCGGTTCGCGGCCGCCTGGGCGGGCCTCGGGATCTCCAACGACGACTTCATCCGCACCACCGAGCCGAGGCACCACGAGGCCGTCCAGCAGTTCCTCACCCGGATCTACGAGAACGGCCACATCTTCAGGGACACCTACCGCGGGCTGTACTGCGTGCCGTGTGAGCAGTACTACGCCGAGGACGAGCTGGTGGACGGCGATCTGTGCCCCATCCACCGCCTGCCGGTGGAACACCTCGAGGAGGAGAACTACTTCTTCCGCCTGAGCGCCTTCGAACAGCCCCTGATCGAATGGTACGAGGCCAACCCGGGGGCGGTCGGCCCCGAGTCCAAGCGCAACGAGGCCCTCAGCTTCATCCGGGGCGGGCTCCGGGACATCTCCATCACCCGGACCTCGATCGACTGGGGGGTCCGGGTCCCCTGGGACGACAGGCACGTCTTCTACGTCTGGTACGACGCGTTGGTCAACTACCTCACCGCCATCGGCTACGGTCAGGACGAGGAGCGGTTCGAACAGTGGTGGCCGGCCGTCCACCACCTGATCGGCAAGGAGATCCTCCGCTTCCACTGCGTGTGGTGGCCGGCCATGTGCATGGCCGCCGGCATCGACCCGCCGGCCCACGTCCAGGTGCACGGGTGGCTGCTGCTGGGCGGG
>DATBOO010000036.1:0-2304 GCA_036553725.1 Acidimicrobiales bacterium
GCCGAGGCGCACGAGCGGCCCGGGACCACCACCAACATCGAGGGGCGCATCAGCCGACTGGGCCAGAAGCTGGTGAGCCCCGGGCAGTCGTGGCCGGACTGGATGATCGCCTCGGAGCTGGCCGTGCATCTCGACGGCGACCTGGGGCTCGATTCGGTGGCCGCCGTCTGGGACGAGGTGGAGCGCCTGGCCCCGGCCTACCGGGGCATCACCCGGGCGGTGCTGGACTCGCCGGGGGCCGCCGACGGAGTGGTGGCCCCGGTGCCGACCAGTGGGGTGTCGATCAGCCGCCGCGCGCCGGCGGCCCCGCTGGACCCGATCGCCTTCCCGGGCGTGGAGTCGGTGGAGCGCCAGGGGGCACCGCCGCGAGCCGGACTGGCCGGGACCCCGACCGCGGGCCGTGCCGCCGTGTCAGGGGCGGGGTCCGACGCCCACGACGGCGACCCGGTGCGGCCGGCCCTGCTCGCCGGCCCCGTCGATCTGGCCGTGCCGTCGGTCCCGGCGAGCGACGGCTCCTCACTGCGCCTGGTGGCCGCCCGCTCGCTCTACGACCTCGGTGAGGCGGTGAGTGCGGTGCCGGCGCTGGCCGGTCTCGTCGGCACGGCCCCGCTACGCGTGCATCCCCTCGACCTCGACGAACTCGGGATACCCGCAGGCGGCTCGGTCCGGATCCGCACGGCCAGCGCCTCGGCAGTGCTGACGGCCGTGGCCGACGCCTCGTTGCCGCGCCGGGCGGTGGCCGCCGACTTCAACGTCCCGCTGGACCAGGGCACGATCGCCGATCTCATCGAGGTTGGCGCCCCGGTGGTCGAACTGCGGATGGAGTCCCCGTGAGCGCGCTGGTGTCGGCCCTCCACCCCCTCTTGGCCACCGGTGACCCCCTCTACAGCAACGGCGCCGGCTGGGTGGTGCTGCTCATCGTGCTCATCAAGGTGCTGGTGGTGTTCGCCGCCCTGATGGTGTCGGTGATGTTGATGATCTGGTTCGAGCGCAAGGTCATCTCGGACATGCAGAGCCGCATCGGCCCCAACCGGGCCGGGCCGTTCGGCATCGCCCAGACCCTGGCCGACGGGATCAAGCTGTTCTTCAAAGAGGACCTGCTCCCCGACCAGGCGGACCGGTTCGTCTTCAAGCTGGCGCCGTACCTGACCATCATCCCGGCGTTCCTCGCCTTCGCCATCGTGCCCATCGGCGGCGAGGTGACCATCGCCGGCCACACCTTCGAGCTCCAGCTGGCCGATCCACCCATGGGCATCCTCTTCCTGTTGGCCATGTCCTCGATCGGTGTCTACGGGATCATGCTGGCCGGTTGGTCGTCCGGCTCGAAGTACCCGCTGCTGGGCTCGGTGCGGGCCTCGGCCCAGATGATCTCGTACGAGGCCGCCCTGGGCATGACGGTGGTGACGGTGGTGCTCATCTCCGGCTCGCTGAGCACCCGGAGCATCGTGAATGCCCAGGCCGGCCACCTGTGGCAGTGGAACGCCATCCGGTTGGCCGTGGTCCCCTTCGTCATCTTCTTCATCGCCGTGGTGGCGGAGACCAACCGGCCCCCGTTCGACCTGGTGGAGGCGGACTCCGAGCTGGTCGGGGGCTTCGTCACCGAGTACTCCTCGATCCGGTTCGCCCTGTTCTTCCTGGCCGAATTCATGAACACCATCACCATGTCGGCCATCACCGTCACCCTCTTCTTCGGCGGTCCCGACGGTCCGGTTCCCCACGTGGCCCACCTCCAGTGGCTGTGGCCCATCCTGTGGTTCCTCGGCAAGACCATCGCCTTCCTCTTCGTATTCGTCTGGTTGCGGGCCGCCCTGCCCCGGCTGCGGTACGACCAGCTCATGGACCTGGGGTGGAAGAAGCTCATCCCCCTGTCGCTCGGGTGGCTGCTCATCGTGGCCGGCTTCGTGGTCGACGGATGGTGGGGCCTCGGGATGGCGGCGGCGGTGATCGCCGCCGCCGTGGTGATCACCCGCTCGCTGTCCATCGGCGCCGAACGTGAGGAGACCAGGGCCATCGTGCCCGCGGTGGGTGTCCGGTTGTGGACCCGGCCGTCGGGGACCGCGACCTCGCTGGCTGCCAGTTCACCGTCCGCCGCTCCACCGTCCGCCATGTCGCCATCCGATGCCACGGCCTCCGGGTCCGGGCGACCGGTCTCCCCGTCAACCGAAGGAGGTGGCAGCTGATGGCTGTCCCCGAGCCGCCGCGCCAACGGCAGAACTTCCTCGGCGGGTTCAAGCTGACCCTGGAACACCTCGGTCGGCCGCCGGTCACCCGCCAGTACCCCGAGGAGAAGCGGCCCAAGCAGCC
>DATBOO010000044.1:0-13783 GCA_036553725.1 Acidimicrobiales bacterium
GAGGAGCAGGGCCCGGTGGCCTCCTGGTGCCAGGCCGTCAGGCTCTTTGCCACGGCAGCCCGGGCTGCCGGCCCCGATCTCAACCGGCGGACCTTCGTCACCGCCATGTCCAAGATCACCGACTTCCCCGGTGCCTGGTCCCCGATCCTCACCTACGGCCCCACCAAGCACTACGGCCCGACCGAGTACCAGATCGTCCGGCTGCACGTCAACACACCGCCCTCGACCCAGTGCAAGCTGCCCAAGAACCACATCCCGCAGGGCACCTGTTGGGTGACGGTCGCGCCCTTTGCGCCGCTGCCCAGCGGTTGACCGGCACCGGAGAATCGAGCGCCATGACGGACGGATCAGACCCATCCCGCGGCTCGGGGGCCCCGTGGTGGAGGACCGCAGTCCTCTACCAGGTCTACGTTCGCTCCTTCCGCGATTCGAACGCCGACGGCGTGGGCGACCTGCCCGGGGTCATCGACCGCCTCGACTACCTGCAGTGGCTGGGGATCGACGGCATCTGGCTGAGCCCGATCACCATCTCGCCCAATGCGGATTGGGGCTACGACGTCGCCGACTACCTGGCGATCGACCCGCAGCTGGGAACCTCGGATGACATCGACCGGCTGATCGCCGAAGCCGGCCGACGGGGAATCCGGGTGCTCGTGGACCTGGTCCCGAACCACACCAGCGAAGAGCACGCATGGTTTCTCGACGCCCGGTCGTCGAGGGACGCCTCCCATCGGGACTGGTACGTCTGGGCCGATCCTGGCCCCGACGGCTCCCCGCCCAACAATTGGGTCTCGAGCTTCGGCGGCCCGGCGTGGACCATCGATCCGGTCACCGGCCAGCTCTACTTCCACAACCACCTGCACCAGCAGCCCGACCTCAACTGGTGGAACGAGGAGGTCCGGCGCGCCTTCGACGAGATCATCGTGCACTGGCTCGACCGGGGTGTGGCGGGCTTCCGGATCGATGTGTGCAACGTCATCATCAAAGACGCCCTGCTGCGTGACAACCCGCCGGCCCGGGACACCGACCCGCTGGATGTCCAGCTCTTCGGACAGCGACCCGTCTACAACGGCAATCGTCCCGAGGTGCACGAGGTCATCCGGAGGTGGCGGCGCCTGGCCGACGGCTACGACGATCGGGTGCTGATCGGTGAGACACCCGTGCCGGAGATCGAGACCCTGGCCGAGTACTACGGGACCGGGACGGACGAGCTCGACCTGGCCTTCAACTTCCCGTTCATCAACGCCCCCTTGGAGTCGGACGCCCTACGGGCCGTCGTCGAGTCCACGGAGCGGGCCCTGCCTCCCGGCGCCTGGCCGGTGTGGACGGGGTCGAACCACGACATGTCGCGGCTGGCCACCCGTTGGGCCGCCGGCCACGCGGAAAAGGCGCGGGTCGCACTGTTCATGCTCCTGTGCCTCCGGGGGACCCCGGTCCTCTACCAGGGCGATGAGATCGGACTGGTCGACACCGACGTGCCGCAGGACCAGCTTCGGGACCCGCTCGGGGTGGCCTACTGGCCGGCCTACGCCGGGCGCGACGCCATGCGCACCCCGATGCCCTGGCGCCACTCCCCCGGAGGTGGGTTCACCGATCCGGGGGTACGGCCGTGGCTGCCCTTCGGCGATCTGGCCCGGTACAACGTCGAAGACCAGCGGAGCGATCCCGACTCGATGCTGAGGCTGGCCCGGGACCTCATCGCCCTCCGTCGGGAGACGCCCGGTCTGCGGGCCGGCTCGTACCGGTCGCTGCCCGCTGCTCCCGGTGCCTGGGCGTGGAGCCGGGGCGACCGGGTCGTCGTGGCGGTCAACATGGCCGACGGGGAGTCGGATGTCGACGGGGTGTCCGGAACCGTGCGGGTGGGCTCGGACCGACGCCGGGACGGCGAGGAGGTCGGAGGCACGCTGCGCCTACGCGGCTGGGAGGCGGTGGTGATCGAGCGGAGTGGGCTCAGGGTGTCGAGCTCCCGGTCGTGAGCCAGGCGAGCCCGCCGGCCAGGTGCCGGAGATAGTCGGGGGTCTCCCAGGCGTGGGGGAAGTGCCCCAGCGAGGTCGAGAACACCCGGCCCGACCCCTCGGTGAAGCACCATGACAGCGGGTAGCCGAACGGTGGCGCCGGGACCCCCGCCGCCGCGTCCGGATCCAGCTCGTCCTCGCGGGCCCGGAGCAGCACCTGGGCGTCGGGGCGGAGGTCCCGGAACCGGTAGACCTCGTCGTGCCACGGCCAGGTCGGGCCGAGGTGGGCGACGGCGGGATGGGCGGGATCGACGACGTCCAACGTCAACCGCTGGGTCCAGGGGTGGCCGTCGAAACGGGCGCCGACCAGCAATCCGTAGTCGTCCCACCCGTAGCACGAGTCGGTGGCCGAGTGGACGGCCAGGACCGAGGCGCGCCCGGCGCGGACCGCATCGAGCAGGGTGGCCCGCTGGTCCGCCGACCACGGCGTCTCCCCGATGGTGAACAGGGCCACGACCCTCGTCGCCTCCAGCGTGGCGGGGTCCAGTGTGCGCACGTCGGGCACGCGGCGGAAGGCCAGGCCGGCAGACTCGGCCAACTGGGCCATGGCCGCGGACGACTGGTCGAGCACGCCGTGGACGCCGGCCGGGCCGTGTCGGTAGGGGGAGACCTGCGTGACGTACAACAGGGACGGCGCGGCCATCGCCGGATGATACCGCCGGGTCCGGGACCCATTTCGGAGCCCGAACGTCATTAGACCATCGGCACCAATTAGGGTCTCCGACATGGGGGAGCGGTGGGACCGGGCGCCATCCGCATGGACGTTGAGCCGTCGGCAGTTGCTCGGCGGCGGTCTGATCGGGGCCGCCGGTGTGGCGGTGGGCTCCGCTCTTCCCGTCGGCCCCGGCCCGATCGCTCCTGTCGGCGCCGTCGAGGAGCAGCCGGGTGATGGTGATGGGTCGCCGGCCGGTGGTCCGGGCCCGCCGGGCGCGCTGACCGTCGACGGTCTGGCCCACCCGATCGGCCTCGGACCGGGAGACGTCTTCTTTGCCTGGAAGCTGGGCGATCCCCGGCGGGGCGCGTCGCAGAGCGCCTACCGCATCGTCGTGTCGGGGCCGGTGACCGGGTCACATCCGCCGCCGACGCTCTGGGACAGCGGGCGGGTCGTCTCGGACCACCAGGCGTTCGTCGCCTACGGAGGACCGCCACTGGCGGCCGACTCCGCCTTCCGCTGGACGGTCCAGACCTGGGACCGTTCGGGTGTGGCCGGACCGCGGTCGGCCCCGACCCCATTCGACACCGGTCTCGAGAACGGGGATTGGCGGGCCTGGTGGATCCGGCGGACGGCGCTGGCCGCCGACGGGACGGCAGAGCCCGACCAGTACACCTACGCCCGGACCGAGGCCACCCTCCGCCACGGCACCATCGTCCGGGCCCGGGCCCACGTCTCGGGCGACCAGCAGTACGAGTTGTACGTGAACGGTGTTCGCGCCGGCAAGGGCCAGGCCTACAGCTACCCCGACTCGATGTACTACGAGACACTCGATGTGACCGGGCTGGTCCGTCCCGGCGCGGCCAACGCGGTGGGAATCGTGTCGAGCTGGCAGGGCCCCACCAAGGGGCACCCGGCCGGCAGTCCGGGGATGATCGCGCAGATCGCCGTCCACTACACCGACGGGCACGTTCAACGGGTGATGACCGACGGGTCGTGGCGCGTGCAGAAGGGGGCGTGGCTCCCGGGTACCCAGCGGGACCTCGAGGGGGACCTGGTCGACTTCACGGAGAACATCGACGGTCCGCACCAGCCGGTCGGGTGGCTGCTCCCCGGATTCGACGACCGGGGTTGGCTCCCCGCCGTCGTCGTCGGCCGGGCGCCGACCAGGCCATGGACCGCCCTGGTGCCGGTGCGTACCCGCATCGTGGAAGAGCCGGTGGCCGCGGTGTCCCTGACCACGCTGTCCTCGGGTGCGGTGGTCGCCGACTTCGGAAAGGTGTACGCCGCCGTCCCGACCGTGTCCTTCCACCACGGGGTAGCCGGCCGCCTGGTGACCATGCGGGCGGGCTACCTCCTCGACCAGGCGGTGGCCGGACAGCCGTTCACCGGCGTGCCCGGCCAGGTGTCGGCGCAACACGGCACCCAGCACACCGACATGAGCTACAGCTACGTCCAGCGCGGAGGGGCAGAGGAATTCCACCCCTTCGACTACCTGGGGTTCCGTTACTTCCAGATCGACAACCCCGGCGAGGCCCTCACCCCCGCGGACGTGGTCGCCCTCGCACGGCACACGGCGATCCCGGAGGTGCCGGCGGCCACGTTTTCCTCGACGGAGCCGGTCATCGACGCCGAGTTCGAGCTGGGGCTCCATTCGGCCCTGTTCACCGCCCAGGAGCAGTTCATCGACACCCCGACGAGGGAGAAGGGCCCGTGGCTCTTCGACGGCTTCAACGAATCGTGCACGGCGATGGCGGCCTTGGGCGAGCAGAACCTGACCCGGAAATCGCTGCAGGAGTTCGGTCAGTCCCAGGGTCGGTACTGGCCCAACGGCGCCGTCAACAAGATCTATCCGACGGGACTGGGCGCGCTCGACATCAACGAGTCCACCGAGATCTATCCCGAATGGGTATGGCAGTACTGGATGCACACCGGGGACTCGGCCCTCCTGGACGAGGTCTACGGGGTGCTGCGTCGGATCTCGGACTACGTCCAACGCGCCGTCTCACCCCGTACGGGACTGGTCACGTCCCTGCCGGCGACCAACGTCTACTACAGCTTTCCGGTCGTCACCCGGCTGAACGTCCTCGGTGCCAACGCCTTCCGCCGGGCCGCCGGAGTGGCCGAGGCGTTGAACCGCCCGGCCGGGGAAGTGGCGCTCCAACGCCGCCGGCAATCGGCGTTGACGGCCGCGGTCAACCGGCATCTGACCCGCTCCGACGGGACCTATGTCGATGGACGGATGGCCGACGGAACCCCCACTCAGGAGGCGTCGCAGACGGCCAACGCCTGTGCGGCCTTCTATGAGGTCGTGCCGGCCGCCCACCTCGCGGGCGTGGCCCGCTATGTCAGCAGTCTCGGGATGCAGGCCCCGGTCCAGACGGCCGCCGAGGTGTTGGGGACCTTGGCCCAGGCCGGTCTGTACGACGACCTCGTGGCCCGCCTCACCGATTCCACGTCGGACGGATGGGCCAACATCTTGGCCCGGGGCGCCACCTTCACCTGGGAAGTGTGGAACCCGTCCGATGTCATCGGGGACAGCATGTCCCACGGGTGGGGATCCAATGTGCTGGTCCAGATCCAACGGTCGCTCCTCGGCGTCCGCCCCACCGGACCGGGCTTCGCCACCTTCGAGGTGTCACCGCCCACCGGCGGCCTGGCCGCCGCCCGCGGTTCGGTGCCCACGCCCCGCGGGGCGATCTCGGTCGCCTGGAGCCGACCGCCCGCTTCGCACCCGCCGTTCTCCGTGGAGGTGACCGTGCCCCCGAACAGCACCGCCCAGGTGCGGGTGCCCGGGCGCACCGTGCGGGCCATCACCGAGGGCGGCCGGGCGATCGACCGCGCCTCGGGGATTCGACTCCTCGGCATGGCGGGCGGCGTCGCCCGCCTCGAACTGGGCGCCGGCTCGTACCGCATCGCCAGCTCGTCCACCGGGCCATGAACCCGGGTGAACCCGAGCGCCGTCGCGGTCGCCGGCTGACCGGGCGTGGCCGAGTGTGCGGGATGGGGCTCGCCCTGACCTTGCTGGCCGGATGCGGGGCGGGTGCCACCGGCTCCTCCGAGCCGGTGGGGGGCCAGGTGTCGCCGCCGTTGACCGGCCAGGAGCTGACCGGGGGGGTCGGGCACGCCTGCATCGTCAGCGGGCCGGTCGCCCCGGGTGTGGCCTGGTCGCGCCTCAGCAACCCAATCCTCTCCTACGGGTCCGGAGGGGTGAAGGACGAGGCGCTCACGTGGGCGGGGGGACGCTGGCACATGCTCTTCAGCTACGTGACGGCCGACGCCTCGCGGCCGGACGGGGTCCTCTGGCAGATCGCCACCGCCACCAGCCCGGATCTGCGCCACTGGTCCGGCCCCCGTCCATGGCCGCGCCAGGCCGGCGTGCTCGGTGCGGCCTCGCCGGACATCGTGCGGGACCCGAGCGGCGGCTTCGTTGTCACCTACCAGTCCGACCCGGGGGCTTCCGACCGTGCGGGCACCCAGGCCCGGCTCTTCTACCGGACATCACCGGACCTGGTCACCTGGTCGGCACCGCACCGGTTGGCGTGGTCACTGGCCCCATCGCCACCGGACCGGATGATCGACGGCGCCCTGGTGTCGACCGGCCACCAGCTGCTGTTGGGCTACAAGTTCTCCTCACCGGTCCAGCCCGATGTGTTCGAGATGGCCAGGTCGGTGACCGGCCGGCCCGGGGGGCCCTGGCAACCACTGGGCCGTCCCGACATCACGGTCGACGGCGGCACCGTCGAGAACTTCGAGTTCCTGACCGCGGCAGGTTCGTGGCGGCTCGTCGCCACCTCGGACAACCTCGACCAGCCGTGGCTCTTCACCCTGGCCGGCGACCCTCGAACGGCCCAGGGTTGGCTGCAGTGGAGCGCCGGGTACCGGCTCGACGTACCGCCCGAACGGTTCAACAGCGGCCCGGGGCTCTCGAGTGTGGACTACGAGCACGCCAACTCGGCCTTTGTCTGTGATGCCAGCTCGCTCCCGGGCCGCTTCTACTACCTGCTCTACGCCGGTAGCGCCGAGCTCACCCAGCTGGGCGGGTGGGGTCACGCAAGCATCGGTGTGGCCCGGAGCACCGACCTGGTCCACTGGCGCGTGCCGCCGGGTTGAAGCGGCGCCGCCGACCGCCTCGGCTCGGGCACCGGCCGCGCCCGACGACCGGCCTCGTCCGGCGCCCGCCGGCCCCTCGGTGGGGAGACCGGGCGCTGGGTAGAGTGACACCCATGTCAGGTGGGTGCCCCATGGCTGGACGGGACGGTTGAGCGCCGTGCAGGTCACCATCATCGGCGGGGGCAGCTACCAGTGGACGCCCGAGCTCTTGGCCGACCTCCTCAGCACGCCGTCGCTGAGCGGAGCCCACATCGTGCTCGAGGACCTCGACCCGGCGCCGCTCGAGAAGATGCAGGCACTGGGCCGGATGGTCAACGAGGCGTTGGGGTCCAAGGCCACGTTCTCCACCACCACCGATCAGCGAAGGGCACTCGACGGCGCCGACTTCGTGATCGTCACCATCTCCACCGGGGGATTCGGCTCGATGGCCGTCGATCTGGAGGTGCCGGCCCGCCACGGGATCCGCCAGTCCGTGGGCGACAGCGTCGGCCCCGGCGGCATCAGCCGGTCCCTCCGCAACGTGCCGGTCCTGGTCGGCGTGGCCCAGGACATGGAGCAGGTCTGCCCGGACGCCTGGCTGCTCAACATCACCAACCCCATGACCTGCCTCACCCGGGCCATCTGCCGGCAGACCGCGGTCAAGGCGCTCGGGCTGTGCCACGAGGTCGGGAACTGGACCATGGACCTGGCCATCGCCCTGGGCAAGTCGCACGAGGCCGTCCGGCCGACGGTGGCCGGGGTCAACCACTTCCCGGTGGTCACCGCGCTGGACGTCGACGGCGAGGACGGGTTCGCCATCCTGGCCGACATGGTGGAGGAGGCCGGCGGACTGGGGGCGTTGGCGCCCGGCCCCGGGCGACCCGAGGCCCGGGAATTCACCCCGCTCGACTTCGTCCAGCGCCACGCGCTGAAGCTGACCCTGCTCGACCGGTGGGGAGCGCTGCCCGCCGCCGGCGACCGCCACGTGGCGGAGTTCGTGCCCTGGGTGCTCACCGAGGAGTCGGGGTGGGGTGCCGAGTTCAACATCGAATTGACCTCCATCGCCCAGCGTCAGGAGCACCAGACCGGCTACGTGGCCGACGTCGACGCCTGGCTGGCGGGGACCAAGCCGTTGCAGACGTGGCCGTCCGGGGAGCTCCCGGCACTGGTCATCGACTCGCTGGTCACCGGGACCGCCCGCTGCCTCCCGGTCAACATCCCCAACGCCGGCCAGGTTCCCGACGTCCCGCCCGACGTGGTGGTCGAGTCGATCTGCATGGTCGACGGCGACGGGGTCCGGGGCCGCGACGTCGCCCGGTTGCCCGTGCCCTATGCGGAGCTGGTCCGCCGCCACGTGGCCGTGGGCGAGATGACGGTGGCCGCTGCCCTCGAGGGCGATCGAAGGCTGGCCGGGGCGGCGTTCCTCCTCGACCCCCTGGCCGGACGGGGAGGGCTCCAACAGACCGAGGCCATGGCGGCCGAGCTCCTGTCGGCCACTGCGTCGTGGCTGCCGCAATTCGACCGCTGACTGGGGTGCACCAGCCCGGCCCGGGAACAACTGACCAGCGATGAGGAGGACCCGCATGCAGCTCGGCTTCATCGGACTCGGGGCCATGGGCCTGCCCATGGCCCGCCACCTGCTCGAGGCCGGCCATCAGGTCACCGTGGCCTCGCGCAGTCCCGGCCCGGTTCAGCGGGCGGTGGCGCTCGGCGCCCTCGACGGAGGCTCCCCGGCGGGTGTGGCTGCCGCCAGCCAGATCGTCATCCTGTGCGTCCCCAGCTCGCCGCAGGTCACCGAAGTGGTCGCCGGGCTGCTGCCGGAGCTCACGACCGGGCACGTGGTGGTGGACTGCTCGACCATCGACCCGGAGGTGGCCCGGGCCGAGCACGAACGGGTGGCCGCCGCCGGCGCCGCCTTCCTCGATGCGCCCCTGTCGGGGGGAACGGCGGGGGCCGAAGCGGGAGCCCTCACGCTGATGGTGGGAGGGGAGGAAGCGACACTGACCCGGGCCCGCCCCGCACTCGAGCCCTTCGCCGGGCGCATCGTGCATGTGGGAGGTCCGGGGATGGGCCAGGTGGTGAAGCTCTGCAACAATTTGATCTATGCCGCGCAGATGCTCGCCACCTCCGAGGCCACCGCGCTGGCCCTGAAGTCCGGGGTGGACCTGGCCAAGTTCCACGAGGTGCTGGTGCACTCCTCCGGTGACTGCGTGGCTGTGCGCACCCGCCTGCCGGTGGCCGGTGTGGTGCCGGACAGCCCGGCGTCCAACGGGTGGCTCCCGGGGTTCATGACCGATCTGATGGCCAAGGACCTCGACCTCGCCCTCGGCTACGGGGCCAGCGCGGGCGTGCCCCTGGCCACCGCGGCGACGGTCCGCCAGGCGCTCACCGCCGCATCGGTGGCCGGCTACGGCCGGGAGGACTTCTCCTCCGTGGCCAAGGTCGTCTTCGAGCTGTCCGGGCTGGCGTGACGGGGCTGACATGACGGACCGGGCGACGGACGGAGCGGCGACGGAGCGGTGGGCCGGCTATCCCGCCCTGGTGCTGGCGGCCGACCACCGCGCCCGCGGTGTGCCGACCATCGAGGGGTACGCCGATTACCTGGCGGCGCTGCGAGAGGCCCTGCCCCACTGCGACGGGATCCTGGCCACGGCCCAGCCCCTGACCGACCTGGCCCGTTCCGGCGCCGTCCGGGCCGAACAGCGGACCTATCTCTCCATCAACCGCACGGGCCTTGCCGGCTCGGCGTTCGAGCTCGACGACCGGCTGGTGGCCACGGTGGCCCGGGCGGCGGAGGACGGGTGGACGGGGATCAAGCTCATGACCCGCATCGACCCGGACGACGGGCACGGCGCGGCGGCACTCGAAATCCTGGGCCGGGTGCTGGAGGACGCCAGGTCGTCGCACCTCGATGCGCTGATCGAGCCGGTGATGTGGCGCCACGGGCAGATGTCCAGGGTCACCGGCGACATCGTCCTGGCCGCCACCATCGCCCATGACCTGGGGGCACCCCTCCTCAAGGTCCCGGTTCCCGACGAGCCCGGGGGGGAGGCCAGGGTCGCGGCCGTCGGCCGGGTCGTGGCCAGTGTGGGTGTTCCGGTCCTCTTCCTCGGAGGGCCGCACCGAGAGGGATCCGAGACGGTGCTGTCGGAGGCCCGGGACGTCATGGCCGGGGGCGGTGCCGGCCTGGCCATGGGCCGGGCCATCATCGGGGAGCCGGCTCCCGGGGCGATGGCCTCGCAGCTGTCCGAGGTCGTGCACGGCAGGTGATCCTCACCGTCGACGCCGGCACCAGCGTCACCAAGGTGGCCCTGTGGGACGAGTCGGGGATGGTGGCCCTGGTCGGGACGCCCATCGCCACCCGCCACCCGGCCCCCGGTCTCTCGGAGCAGGACCCGATGCAGTGGTGGTCGTCCGTGGTGGGTTCGTGCGCCCGGCTGAGGGAGCAGGTCCCCGGTGGGCTCGGGCTGGTCGAGGCGGTGGGGTGCACGGGCGCCCGCCAGACCTTCGCGCTGGTCGATGCCGACGGTGGGACGCTCGGGCCGGGAATCGTGTGGTCGGACCGGCGGGCCCCGGCTGAGGCCGAGCCGTCGGCGGGCCGCCCCGGGGCGGAGAGCGACCCGGGCACCCGATCCGGGGTCGGTGCGGATGCCGGATCGGTGGCGGCGAAGATCGCATGGCTCGTCGCCCACGAGCCCGGGCGCGTCGAGGCCAGCGCCTGGATCCTCGCCCCCCGGGACCTGATCGCCTGGCGGCTGACCGGCACCGTGGCCACCGATGCCACCATGGCCTCACGCACCGGCCTCTACGACCCGGAGGGTCGGGTGGCAGAGGACCTGGCGGACGCGGTGTGCTCCCGACTGCCGCCTGTCGTGCCCTCGGACCGGGTCACCGGCCACCTACGGGCGGAGGCGGCTGCCGCCCTCGGGCTGGTGGCCGGGCTGCCGGTGGTCATCGGGGCCGGGGACCGCCCGTGCGAGGTGCTGGGCAGCGGGGCGACCGAGTCGGTCCCGATGGTCAGCTGGGGCACGACGGCCAACGTGTCGGTACCGGTGGGCAGCTACCCGCAGGCACCGCCCCCGGGTGTGGTCGTCTCGAGGGCGGTCGGAGGGGGATGGCTGCTGGAGGGAGGGCTGTCGGCGGCCGGTTCCCTGCTGGCTTGGTTGGGCGGGATGACCGGGCGCCCGCCCCCCGAGTTGGCCGAACTGGCCCTCCAGAGCCCACCCGGTGCCCGCGGGGTGGTGGCCACCCCCTGGCTCGAGGGGGCCCGGGCCCCGTGGTGGCAACCCGGCGCCGCAGCCGCCTTCACCGGGCTCACCACGGCCCACGGGCCGGCCGACCTGGCCCGTGCCGCCTTCGAGTCGGTGGCCTGGGAGGTGTGGCGGTGCCTCCGGGTGTTCGGCACCCGGCAACCGCCCGGCCCGGCGGTGAGTGGGTTGACGATCGGGGGGTCGGGCGCCGGCATTCCCGTCTGGCTCGACGTGGTGACGGGCATCACCGGCCGCTGGGCCGCGGCCCGCCGCTCGGGGCAGGCCGCCTCGGCCGGCGCCGCCCTTTTGGCGGCGGCCGCCCTCGGCCTCGACTACCAGCTCGACCGGATCGATCCGGTCGCCACCCGGTCCGACCCCGACCCCGCCGCCGTCCAGCGCTATGCCCGGCTGGCGGAACAGGCGGAGCAGGTGGCCGCAGCGGTGGTCGGCCTGGCCGCATCGGGAGGGCCCCCGTGCGGGTGACGTTGGCCTACGGGAGGGACGGGCTCGACGTCGTGGTGCCCGATGACGCGGTAGTGGTCGAGGGGAGCGAGCCGGCTCCCCTGGCCGACGAGACGGCCGCCGTCCGCCGTTCACTCCGGGATCCCCTGTCCGGCCCGCCGCTGGGCGATCTGGTACGAGGGGTGGGCACGGTGGCGGTGGTGTTTCCCGACCTCACCCGTCCCATGCCCAACACCACCGTGCTGCCGCCGCTGCTGGCCGCGCTCGAAGAGGCCGGCGCCGGGCCCGACCGGGTGGAGCTGCTGTGCGCCACCGGCACCCACCGCCAGGCGACGCCGGCGGAGATGGAGGCCCTGGTGGGGCGCGACATCATCGCCCGCTATCGCCTCCATGACCACGTGGCCGATGACGAGCTCCACGTCCGGGTGGGGGAGGTCGAGGGCACGCCGGTGCTGCTCGACCGTCGCTACGTCGAAGCCGACTTCCGCATCGTGACCGGCTTCGTCGAGCCGCACTTCTTCGCCGGATGGAGCGGGGGTCCGAAGGCGGCCTGCCCCGGCCTGGCGGCCACGCCGACCATCCTCGAGGCCCACAGCCCGGCCCGGATCGCCGATGCCGGGTCCACCTGGCTGGTCACCGAGGGCAATCCTGTCCACGAGTTCGTCAGCGCCGCCACTGCCCTGTGCCCGCCGGACCTCTCCGTCGACGTGACCATCGACAGCCGGCGCCGCCTGACCGGTGTGTTCGCCGGCGTGCTCCCGGCCAGCCACCGGGCCGCGTGCACGTTCGCCTCCCGCAGCGCCACCCAGGTAGTCGACGGGCAGTTCGACGTCGTGCTCACCACCAACGGCGGTCACCCCCTCGACCGCAACCTGTACCAGGCGGTGAAAGGTATGGCGGCGGCCGAGCGGGTGGTCGCCGACCGGGGGATCATCATCATGGCCGCCGCCGGAGGTGACGGACTGCCCGCCGACGGTGCCTTCGCCCGCCTCCTCCGCGCCGCAACCAGTGCCGGGCAGTTGGTCCGGTCCGGGGGCCCGGGTGCGTTGGACGGCTGGCAGGCACAGATCCTGGGTCGGGTGCTGGGGCGGGCCGACATCTGGATGTACTCGGACGGGCTCTCCGACGAGGCCATCACGTCAGGCTTCATGACCCCGGTGCACGACGTGGCCGCGGCGGTGGCCGAGGCGCTCGAGCTCCGGGGACCGGGTGCCCGGCTCTGCGTGCTCCCCCGGGGGCCCCTGATCGTGCCCACCCCCAAGGAAGCGGCGCCGGTCCCCTCACCGGGCTGACCGGTGAGCGCGGTCAGCGGGAGACGTCGAGTGTCGCCAGGTCGTCGGCCAGGATGACCTGGCCACAGAAATCGGCCGCGGCCTGGTCGATCCACTCCTGTTCGGTCCCCGGCGCCGGCGCCGGCACCAGGTGGGTGAGGATCAGGGTGCGCACGCCGTTTCGGGCCGCGGTCCGAGCGGCGTCGGGTACCGACGAGTGGTAGTCGAGGACATCGGCCAGGCGGGGCAGGCCGATCTGCTCGATGAGGTCCCGCCTCACGACGGTGTGGACCAGCACGTCGGCCCCCGCGCACAACCGGTCGAGACCCGCACACGGCACGGTGTCCCCGGCGATCACCACTGACCGGTTCTCCTCGTCGATGCGGAAGCCCACGGTCGGCCTGACGGGAGCGTGATCGGTGGGAGCGGCGGTCACCCGGACCGCGCCCTCCTCGAAGATGACGCCGTCATCGACTTCGAGGACGGTGGAGGAAGGCCGCCACTGCAGGTCGTCGTGGTGGGCCAGCCGGTAGCCGATGTCCGGCTCCAGCATCGCCTCGGTGGCCTGCAGCAGCGCGGCCGTGCCGGTCGGGCCGAACACGGGCAGCGGGTTGGGCGCGAACGACATGGCCCAGCGCATGGTGAAGAGGTCGTTGAGGTCGGTGATGTGGTCGCTGTGCAGATGGGTCAGGAACAACCCCCGGATCGACCCTGCGGCCGCGCCGACAGCCGCGGTGCGCATGAGGACGCCGCGCCCGCAGTCGAACAGGAGGTCGCCGGCCGACGTGCGGACGAGTGTCGACGGGCCGGCCCGCTCGGGATCCGGGAGTGGGCTCCCGCTGCCCAGAATGATCACCTGCATGTGCCTCCTCCCGTGGGCGAGGAGGTCACCGGGCAACGCAGCCCCAGGATCCGCCCGTTAGCATTCGCGATGCCCAGTGTCGCACAACACCCACGGGAGGGGGGGCTGATGCCGTACGCCGAAAGCCGAGACGTCCATGACGCCGATGCCCACATCATGGAGACACCGACCTGGTTGCG
>DATBOO010000070.1:0-8146 GCA_036553725.1 Acidimicrobiales bacterium
TGGCATCGTCCTCAACAAGCCGATGGTGGGCATGGCCACCATTCCCGACGGTGGCGGCTACTGGCTGGTGGCTTCCGACGGCGGCGTCTTCACCTTCGGCAGCGCCCTGTTCCACGGATCGGCCGGGGCCCTGGCCCTCAACAAGCCGATCGTCGGCATGGCCCCCACCCCGAGCGGGCACGGCTATTGGCTGGTGGCCAGTGACGGCGGCATCTTCACCTACGGGGACGCCGTCTTCCAGGGCTCGACGGGTGCCATCGCCCTCAACCAGCCCATCGTGGGCATGACCGCCTGATCGGCTGACCGCCGTTGCCGGTTCGCAACCCGGATCCGGCACGCCATCGCCGATCGTCCGGCCGGCCCGGCGAGGAAGGGGAACGGTCCCCAGGATCTAAGCTTCCTCAACATGTCCGCGGGAGAGATCGCTGTGCTCGTAGCCAGCGTGGCCAGCTGTGTGGCGGTGGCCGGACTGCTGGTCGCCATCCGGTCGCTGCGCCGGGAGACCCGTGCCCTGGCCGGCGCGGCCGAGGAGCTCACCCGCCGGACGGTCCCCCTGGTGGCCGACGCCCACCGGGTGGTGGACCAGGCGGCCACCGAGATGGAACGGGTGGGTGCGGTGCTGGACACCACCGAGTCGGTCCATGCCACCGTCGACTCCGCCTCCAAACTGGCCTACCGGGCCTTCGCCAATCCCGTTGTCAAGGTGCTTGCCGTGCGCGCCGGCGCCGCCACCGGGATCCGTCGATTGACGCCGTCGTCGGAGTCGGCGTCGACGTCGGCGTCGGAGCCCGAGGGCCGTCGGTCCAACGGGCGGGGTGGCTCGCCCGGTCGCGGGACCCGCGGTCGGTAGCCCATGCCCAAACGGACCTTCTGGCTGGTGACCGGTGCTGCTCTCGGCGCGGGCTCCTCGCTGTGGGCGGAACGCAGGGTCCGCCGGACCGTGCACCAGGCCGCGGCCAGGTTGCAGCCCGACGCCCTGGTGGCCGAAGTCGGCCGGTCGGCCCGACAAGTGGCCGGGGGCGCTGCCGATCGGTTGCGGGAGGCGGTGTCCAGCGGCCGGGAGGAGAAGCAGCGCCGTGAGGAGGAGCTCTGGGCCGAATTGGCAGCCCGGGGTGACAGACCGGGCGTCGGAGTGCGAGGCGGACAGGATGCCGGACCGGATGCCGGACTGGGTGTTGCCGTGGGCGTCGCCGCGCCCCACCCGGGCCGGTCGGGCCGCCGGGAGCGGCCGGCGTGAGCTCCGGACCGGTGCCGGACGCCACCGAGTTGCGCGCCACCTTCATCCGCTTCTTCACCGAACGCGGCCATGTGGCCGTGCCCTCGGCCAGCCTCATCCCCCACGACCCGTCGGTGCTGTTCACCATCGCCGGCATGGTGCCGTTCAAGCCGTTCTTCGTCGGTGACGAGGTCCCGCCGTGGCCCCGGGCGACCTCGGTGCAGAAGTGCTTCCGCACCGTGGACATCGACGTCGTGGGCACCACCCTCCGTCACTGCACGTTCTTCGAGATGCTCGGCAACTTCAGCTTCGGCGACTACTTCAAGTCCGATGCCATCCCCTTCGCCTGGGAGCTGGTCACCGAAGTGCTGGGTATCGACGGCGATCGCCTGTGGGTTACCGTGCACGAGAGCGATGACGAGGCCGAAGAGATCTGGCGCGACTCGGTGGGCGTTCCGGCCCACCGCATCCAGCGTCTGGGGGACGACAACTTCTGGAACCCGCTTCCCACCGGGCCGTGCGGGCCGAGCTCGGAGATCTTCTTCGACAAGGGCCCCGCATATGGCGAGGACGGCGGGCCGGCCTTCGGCGGATCCGAGCGGTTCGTGGAGATCTGGAACCTGGTCTTCATGCAGTACGACCGCAGACCCGACGGCACCACGGTCGATCTGCCCCGGCCCAGCATCGACACCGGGGCGGGGCTCGAACGGATCCTGCCGGTGCTCCAGGGCGTCGACTCCATCTTCGCCACCGATCTCTTCCTCCCGATGCTCGACGAGGCCCAGTCGATCACCGGCCGCACCTATGGAGCGGACGAGGAGGTGGACATCGGGCTCCGGATCCTCGCCGACCACGGTCGGGCCATGTCCATGCTGGTGGCCGACGGCGTGCTGCCGGCCAACGAGGGGCGCGGGTACGTGCTGCGCCGCCTTATCCGCCGGGCGGTGCGCCGGTCCCGCCAACTCGGCGTCGACGCCTCGGTCACGCCCCGGTTGGTGGACGCCGCGGTCGGCGTGCTGGGTGGGGCGTACCCGGCCATGGCCGAACAGCACCGCCTGATCACCGACGTGGTGGCCCGGGAGGAGGAGGGCTTCCTCCGCACCCTGGCCACGGGGACGACCATCCTGGAGGAGCAGTTGGCCTCGGGGGCAACGTCGGTCCCCGGGGACGTGGCCTTCCGCCTCCATGATACCTTCGGGTTCCCGGTCGAGCTCACGGTCGAGATCGCCGGGGAGGCCGGGTTCTCCGTCGACCTCGAGGGCTTCGAGGCGGAAATGGACCGTCAGCGCACCCAGGCCCGGGCCGCAACCCGGGCCGGCAAGGCGGTGGCCGGCGAGCAGGCCTACCGCTCGGTGTTGGACACCGAGGGCCAGACCGTCTTCGTAGGCCAGCGACCCGACGGGTACTCGGCGCCGGCACGAGTCGTGGCCGTGCTCGCCGACCTCGACCCCGACCATGCCGGGCAGGCGGAGATCTTCCTCGACCGCACACCGTTCTACGCCGAAGGGGGCGGACAGGTCGGGGACACCGGCACCATCGTCACCGAATCGGGGACGGCGCTGGTCTATGACACCGTGTCGGCGCTCCCCGGGCTCACCTCGCACCGGGCCCGGGTGACGGGCGAGCTGTTCGCCGGCCAAGACGCGCTGGCCACCATCGACGGGGTGCGCCGCGACGCGCTGCGTCGGAACCACACGGGCACCCACCTCCTGCATGCGGCCCTGCGGGCAGTGCTGGGGGATCACGTCCGCCAACAGGGCTCGCTGGTCGCCCCGGACCGCCTCCGCTTCGACTTCAGCCACCATGGCGGAGTGGCCCCCGAGGAGCTGGCGGCCGTGGCCGCCATGGCCAATGCCGACGTGCTGACCGACGCCGAGGTGACCGTGGAGGAGACCACCAGGGCCCAGGCCGAGGCGATGGGGGCGCTGGCCTTCTTCAAGGACAAGTACGGCGAGCAGGTGCGGGTGGTCCGGGCCGGTCCCCACTCGATCGAGCTCTGCGGTGGCACCCATGTGGGCGCGCTGGGGATGATCGGCCCGATCACCGTGGTGTCGGAGTCCTCCATCGGATCGAACATCCGGCGGATGGAGGCGGTCACCGGAGAGAGTGCGCTGGACCGGATGCTGGCCCGCGAAGGGCTGTTGTCCGAGGCGGCCGCGCTTCTGCGCACCGATCCCGAGCACGTGCCCGAAGCCATCGACCGCCTCCTCGAGCGGCAACGGGCGGCAGAGAAGTCGCTCGACCAGGCCCAGAGCCGGGAGCTCCAGTCGGAGGCGTCCTCGCTGGCCGCCACCGCCACCGGTGGCGTGGTCGTGGCCCGGCGGGACGGGTTGTCCCCGGACCTCCTGCGGGACCTGGCCCAGAGCGCCCGCAGCACCGCCGGCCTCCGGGCGGTGGTCCTCGGGGGGAGCCCCGACGGCCACAAGGCCGCGCTGGCCGTCTCCGCCGACCGCAACGGCGGAGAGGGCGCCGATGGCACCCGCCTCCATGCCGGGGACCTGGTCAAACGGATCGCACCGCTCGTGGGCGGCGGCGGTGGGGGGTCGCCCGAGATGGCGGTGGCCGGTGGCAAGGATCCGAGCGGCATCGACCGGGCCCTCGACGAGGCCCGTCGGGCCCTCGACGGGAACTGACCGGCGAGTGTTGGCAACCCGGCGATGAGGCAATCCGGCGACGGGGCAATGTCCAGTGGCGTTCCGGCTCGCAAGGGTCGGGCCCTGGGCATCGATCTCGGGTCCCGTCGGATCGGGATCGCGGTCACCGACTCGGACGGCACCCTGGCGCTGCCCCGGACCACCCTGGTGCGCACCGGGGACGTGGAGGGGGACCGCCGCCGGCTCATCGAGCTGATCATCGAGGAGGAGGCGGTGGTCGTGGTGGTAGGCCTGCCACTCTCCCTGGACGGGTCCCGGGGCCGTGCCGCCATGGCCGCCGTCGAGGAGGCCACCATCCTGCGCCAACAGCTCGAGGACCGCCACGTCGGTGTCGAGCTGTTCGACGAGCGCCTGACCACTGTCTCGGCCCATCAGTCCCTGGCCGCGGGCGGTAGCACGAGCCGCCAACGGCGCCACATCGTGGACCAGGCCGCCGCCGCGGTGATGCTCTCGGCCTGGCTCGACTCCACCGTCGGGTCGAAGTGACCGGCGCCGGGGCCGGACCCGACGGACCCGACGGACCCGACGGACAGGGCGAGGGCGCGGCGACTCCCGGTAGCCAGCCGGGCGGCGAACGGGACGCCATGCCGGGCGGCGAACCGAAGACCCAATACGGTGGTGAGCCCGTCCAGGCGGGCGGCGGCCCGGGCGAACCGGAGGCAAGGCGTCGGCACCCCTGGCGGATCGCGGCGGCGACCTTCATCCTCATCGGGCTGGTGGTGATCGTGGGCGGCTACCTGTGGGTCAACAGCGAGGCCAGCCCCTCGGGCCCGCCCGGTCCTCAGGTGATCGTGACGGTCGGCGCCGGCGCCGGTGTCAACCAGCTGGCGTCCACCCTCCAGTCCAAGGGGGTGATCGGCAGCTCGCTGGCCTACCGGATCTGGAGCCAGTTCCACAGCCTTCCCGGGGTGTTGGCCGGCTCCTACGCCTTCAACAAGAACATCAGTTTCGATGCCGTCAACCGGGTGGTCTCGACCGGCCCCAATGTCTTCCCGATGCACGTGCCCCCGGGCTTCACCGTCGCCGAAGTGGCCCGCCGGGTGGGGCAGCTTCCGGGACATTCGGCCGCCTCCTTCAACTCGCTGGCCACCGGGGGAACCGTCCACTCGCCCTGGCAGCCGGCCGGCTCCACCAGCCTCGAGGGCCTGCTCGGCACGGGCGAGTACGTCATCGTGCCCGGCGAGTCCGACTCGCAGCTGCTGACCAAGATGATCGATCGCTTCGACAAGGAAGCCCAGGCGCAGGGACTGGCCGCCGGATCCGCCCGTCTGGGGCTCTCGCCCTACCAGGTGGTGACCGTGGCCTCCATCGTGGAGAAGGAAGGCGTGATCGGGAAGAACCTCGGCCCGGTGGCCCGGGTCGTCCTCAATCGGCTGGCGGCCGGCATGCCCTTGCAGATGGACTCGACCGTGCTCTACAGCGAGGGGCGTGACGGTGGGCCCGTGACTTCGAGCGACCTCCGGCTGTCGACTCCGTACAACACCTATCTGAACAAGGGCCTGACCCCGACGCCGATCTGCTTCCCCTCGCCGGCGGCCCTGCAAGCGGCCCTCAATCCTCCGGCCGGGACCTGGCGGTTCTTCGTGGTGGTCCAGGCCGACGGCACCGAGGCGTTTGCCGACACCTTCGCCGAGCAACAGGCCAACGAAGCGCTGGCCAAACAACGCGGCCTGGCCTGATCGCAGACAAGACTGCGGTGATGCCCATCTCGAACGGACCGTCGTCGGCAACCCGACCATCCGCCGCCACCTCGGTCGTCGGCGTCATCGGGGATCCGGTGGCCCATTCGCTCTCACCCCTCCTCCACAACACCGCCTTCGCCGAACTGGGCCTCGACTGGGTGTCGGTCGGCTTCCCGGTGGCGGCCGGACACGCCGGCGGGGCGCTGGCCGGTGCCCGCCAGTTGGGCCTCCGAGGCCTGTCCGTGACCATGCCCCACAAGGACGCGGTAGCCGGCCTGGTCGAGCGGCGCTCACCACTGGCCGAGCGCCTGGGCGCGGTCAACTGCGTGACCTTCGGCCCCGGCCCGACCCTCGGCGACAACACCGACGGACCCGGGCTGGTGGCCGCCCTCCGCCACGGCGGGCGCTTCGACCCCGAGGGACGCCGGTGCCTGGTCGTCGGTGCGGGAGGCGCCGCCCGCGCCGTCATCGCCGGCCTGGCCGATGCCGGCGCCGTCGAGGTGGTGGTGGTCAACCGGTCTCCCGGGCGCGGGGCGCGGGCCGCGGAGCTGGCCGGCCCGGCAGGGCGGCTCGGCGAGCCTCAGGACGCGGCCGACTGTGACCTGCTGGTCAACGCCACCCCGTTGGGGATGGAGGGAACCGCCGGGGCGGGGGCGGGGGAGTTGCCGGTGGATCCCTCGTGGATGCGGAAGGGCCAGTTGGTGGTGGACCTGGTCTACCGCCCGGCGTCGACGCCCTGGCTGGTGGCGGCCCGCGCCCGTGGGGCAGAGACCGCCAATGGGCTCGGGATGCTGGTCCACCAGGCCGCCCTGCAGCTGGAGGCGTGGACGGGGGTCGATCCTCCGCTGTCGGCCATGTGGCAGGCGGTGGGCGGTCCCGGCCCCGGAACCTCCCCGGCGTAGGTCCGGGCGCGGGAAGCGCCTCCGGGGGGCCGGGTAACCTTGTCGCCCGGAGCGCCCTGGTGACCTACGCCGCTGCAAACATCGCCCCTCGGCCGCGGCACATTTCTGCCCGGTTCGACCTGGTGCTGCTGGCCGCCACCATGGTCCTGGCGGTCACCGGGGTGGTCATGATCTACTCCGCCACCAGGGGAAAGCTCTCACTCGAGGGGTATGACCCCCACTACTACCTCAAGCGCCAAGCCGTCTTTCTGGTCATCGGAGTGGTGGTGATGGTGGTGGTGGCCCTGGTCGACTACCGGCGGCTCGAGCAGATCAGCACCGTGTTGTACGTGGGCATCGTGCTGGCCCTGCTCGCCGTGCTGGCCATCGGATCCTCCGCGCAGGGCTCGGCCCGCTGGTTCGCGCTCGGTCCCCTCCAGCTGCAGCCCTCCGAGTTCGCCACGGTGGTGCTGATCATCGCCATCGCCACCTACTGCTCTCGAAGGCCGGACGGCCTCGACTTCCGGGATCTGGTCCGTCTGGTGCTGATGGCCGCGCTGCCGATCCTCTTGGTCATCAAGCAGCCCGACCTGGGTACGGGCATCGTGATGACCATGATCCTCATGGTGATGCTGGCCGTGGCCGGCATGCCCGGGCGTTACCTGTTGCTCCTGCTGGTCGGGGCGGTGCTGCTGGTCCTCTTGGCGCTCAACGTGGGGCTGCTCAAGCACTACCAGATCGAGCGGCTGACCAGCTTCATCTCCCCCAACGGGGCGAGTCAGTCCGCCACCTACAACGTGACCCAGGCCAAGAATGCCATCGCCGTGGGCGGCATCTTCGGACAAGGGCTGTTCCACGGGGCCCAGACCAATCTGGCCTACGTGCCCGAACAGCAGACCGACTTCATCTTCTCCGCCGTGGGGGAGCAGCTGGGATTCGTCGGCGCCGGAGTGCTGTTGCTGATCTACGGGGTGGTGGCCTGGAGGGTGCTCCGCGCCGCCCAGCTGGCCCGGGACAACTTCGGTCGCCTGCTCTGCTCGGGGGCCTTCGCGCTGCTGGTCTTCTCCATCTTCGAGAACGTGGGGATGAACATGGGCATCATGCCGGTGGCCGGGATTCCACTCCCCTTCCTCTCCTACGGCGGTTCGGCCATGATCGTCTTCTTCGCCGCCATCGGACTGACCATCAGCGTCAACACCCGGAGCGCCCGTTGAGCGACCCTCGGGCGGTACAGGACACGGTCCCTGAAGACCTGGCGGTCCCGGGCGGCGCCATGGCACCGGATCCCCCGGCCGTCCCGGATCCCCCAGCAGTCCCGGCCACGGCCGAGCCGGCCGGCGAGCCGGTGGTGGCCCCGGACGAGCCGGCGGACGAGCTGGCGGTGGCCCCGGACGAGCTGGCGGACGAGCCGGTGGACGAAGTTGCTGCGCCCGACCCCTTCGCCACACAATTCTCAGTGGCCCTGGTGGCGGCGGTCTCGGTCGACCTCCCCAATCAACACCCGACCGTGGTCCTGCGCGAGTCGGAGTCGCCCAGGCGCCAGCTCTCGTTCTCCATCGGGCTGCCCGACGCGGTGGCGCTCTCCCACGCCATGCGCAGGATCCCCACCCCCCGGCCCCTGACCCACGAGCTGCTCAGCGGCATCCTCCAGGGCTTCGACGTCGACGTGGTGGCGGTGCGCCTGGTCGGGCGGCAGGGGTCGGTCTACTTCGC
>DATBOO010000073.1:0-6740 GCA_036553725.1 Acidimicrobiales bacterium
CCGAACTCGCACGCCAACGCGGCTGGGTGGTCCACTTCTACAGCGCCAAGGACGTCGAGAGAGAAGCCGCCCGCATCCTGGGTGACCGGGCAGACGAAGTCCTTCGCGGCCCACGGGCAACCTTGGGACCACCGTGGTCGAGGGACCATCGGATGGCACTCGCCGCAACGATCGTGATTGCCTAACCCCGAAATGCGGATCGAGGTCGCGTCAGTCGGGGTCGTGATGCAATTGGAACCCCCGCTGCCGTCCTCGTTCGCCCGCCCCCGGGCCATCGGCACCCTCCAGTCCGAGGAATTGCGGCAACCCGTCCAACTGCTCGAGCGCCTCATCGAGCCAAACGGGGCCCACGACCCGCCGCTCCAGTGGGCACGGGCTTCGTGGCACTGTCCGGCCCAGTGGGGGAATCCAGGCCGCGATCCGCTCCGGAGTCGGGAGATACCTCCGATCGACCCACCCGTCGGCAGTTTCGGGGTTCGCAAGAACCATCCCATTGAGGGACCTTGATGGCTGCATATTTGCTACGCGGGTTCAATGGTCAGCAACGTCTTGATGCCGCGGCGTTGGTCCATCGCCTGGTACCCCTGGGCGGCATCCTCTGGCGGAAGGGTCTGGTCGAAGACCTGGCCTGGGTTGATCTCGCCCTTCCATATGCGGTCGATCAGATCGGGCACAAACGGCGCACCGGCGCGGGGCCACCGTGCACTCGACCTGTACCCGAGCTCGTCGCGGTCTCCGGGGTGGGCACCGACGCGCGTCTATGCCTCGGGGAGACGCCACACGCTGACATGCGAGGGGCTCTCACCGGTGAAGGGCGAGCGGTCCCACCACGCCCACCGATGTTCCAGCGTCATGCCCGCGATCCGAGCCATCAGGTCCAACTCAGACGGCCACACATATCGGAACGGTGCCGCAAATTCGCTGAAGCTGCCATCGCCACGTCGATGAAAGTGCCGAGACCGGGAAATCTGCTTGTGCGTGCGGTCGATGAAGTCGTCGATGCCGATGTAGTCCTCTGTGACTGCGAACGGGACAGCGGCGTTGCCCGGTGGTAGCTGACGAAGACCGGGCACGCCGTTCTCGATTACAAAGCGGCCACCGGGGCGAAGGTGACGGGCAGCGTTTTCGAAGCAGGCGACTTGTTCGTCCTGCGAGGTCAGGTTCGTGATCGTGTTGAAGACCAGGTACACGAGGGAGAACTCGCCCCCCACGTATGTCACGGCCATGTCGCCTTCGACGGCGGTGATACCCCTCGCTTCGGGCTTCGACCGCAGCACGGTCAGCATGTCCTCCGACAACTCGATCCCGGCGACCGCAACGCCCCGGGCCGCCAAGGGGACTGCGACCCGGCCCGTACCAATTGCGAACTCCATGACCGCTCCGTCGCCGGCCAACTCGACCAGACAGTCGACGGTCGCTTCGAGAACGTCGCCGGCGAACATCCCCGTCCCAGGTTGGTCGTAGGTCGTGGCGATCTCGCCCACGAACCGGTTTTCGGGCACGGTCCAGCCTGGCCCGACCCGGGCCGGCCTGCAACTCCACTGGCGGCTTGTTCTTCGTGGCCGAACAGTGCGATCGAGAGGTGTTCGACCTGGACACCCGCGTCCGTAACCTCCACCTTGTCGAAAGGCGGAAGCTGCCGCGGCCGCGCATGAGGTGTTCACCGCCCCGAATGTGAACCCACAGACGAGGGGACCAGACCGGGCGGCCGCGCTCTGCCGGCTACCGCACGCCGCTCAGACCCGAGAGTCGCTCATCCCAGTCGCTCGATGATGGTGGCGTTGGCCTGGCCGCCGCCCTCGCACATGGTCTGGAGCCCGTAGCGTGCCCCGGTGCGCTCCATCTCGTTGAGCAGCGTGGCCAGCAGCCGCGCCCCGGAGCCACCGGTCGGGTGCCCGATGGCGATGGCGCCACCGTTGACGTTCACCCTGTCCATGTCCGGGTGGTGCTCGTGCTCCCACGCCAGGACCACGGAGGCGAACGCCTCGTTGATCTCGACGAGGCCGATGTCGTCGAGCGAGAGCTTCGACTTCTCGAGCACCAGGGTGGTGGCGGGGATCGGCGCGGTCAGCATGATCACCGGGTCGTTGGCGGCCACCGCGAAGGTATGGAACCGGGCCCGGGGCCGGAGGCCGAGTTGGCCGGCCCGCTCCTCGGACATGATCAGCACGGCCGCCGCCCCGTCGGAGATCTGGGACGAACTGGCCGCGGTGATCAGCCCGTGCTCGGTGAAGGCCGGCGGGAGTGAGGCCAGCTTCTCGTAGGTCGATCCCGCCCGCACCCCCTCGTCGGAGGTGAGCGGTCCCTCGCCGGCCGGGTCGCCCTCATCGGTCCCGGCCACCGCCACCTTGTCCTCGATTCGGGCCCGGCGGGTGGCCAGGGGCACGATCTCGTTCTCGAACCGCCCCTCGGCGATGGCCCGCGCCGCCCGGTCGTGCGACTGCAGGGCGTACCGGTCCATCGCCTCGCGGCTGATCCCCCACCGGCGGGCGATCTCCTCGGCCGACAGGCCCTGATGGATGAAGTCGAAGCGGCCGTGCACGGTGGGCCCGTAGGCCTCACCGGGGCCGTGGTCGGTGGTCGAGCCGATCGGTACCCGGCTCATCGCCTCCACCCCCCCGCCGATGACGATGTCCATGGCCCCGGACATGACGGCCTGGGCGGCGAAGTGGACCGCCTGCTGCGCCGATCCGCACTGGCGGTCGACGGTGGTCCCCGGGACGGTCACCGGGAAGCCGGCGGCCAGCGCCGCGTTCCGCCCCAGGTTCATCGCCTGCTCCCCCACGGTCATCGTGCAGCCGTAGACCACGTCCTCGACGGAGCCCGGGTCGAGCCCGTTGCGCTCGATCAGCGCCTTCAGCGGCTCGGCGGCCAGGTCGACGGCGTGCCACCCCGACAATCGGCCGTTCTTCTTGCCCACCGGGGTCCGGACCACATCGACGATCACCGCGTTCGGCATCCCGCCATTGTGGCCGACGGGGCATGGTTGCCGGAAATCTGGCGGTGTGTCAGATTTCCACTGACAACCCGATCGGCCCCGGACCGGCGCTGGACCGGCCCTGGACCGACCGCCGAACGACCGCCGAACGACCGATGGGCCCGACCATGGACGCACCGATGGATTTACGCTTCACCCCCGCCCAGGAGGCGTTCCGGACGGAGGCGCGGGCCTGGCTGGCCGCCCACGTCCCCGAGCCCGGGTCGCTCCCCTCGCTCGACACCGCCGAGGGCTTCGAGGCCCACCGGGCGTGGGAGCGGGAAATGTGCGCCGACCGGTGGTCGGTGGTGTCCTGGCCCGAGGAGTTCGGTGGCCGCGGTGTGGGCATCGTCGAGTGGCTGATCTTCGAGGAGGAGTACTGGCGGGCGGAGGCACCCCTGCGGGTCAGCCAGAACGGGGTGTTCCTTCTGGCCCCGACCCTGTTCGAGTTCGGAACCGACGGGCAGAAGCAGCGATTCCTCCCCGCCATGGCCTCGGCCACCGAGATCTGGTGCCAGGGGTGGTCCGAGCCCGACGCCGGAAGCGACCTGGCCGGCATCCGCAGCCGCGCCGTCCGGTCGCCGGACGACGACGGGTGGCTGCTGACCGGTCAGAAGACCTGGGCCTCCCGGGGCGCCTTCGCCGAGTGGTGCTTCGGGTTGTTCCGCACCGACCCCGGGGCGGAGCGCCACCGGGGCCTCACCTACTTCCTCATCGAGATGGGATCTCCGGGCGTGACCGTGCGCCCCATCCCCCAGATCGACGGTGAGACGGGCTTCGCCGAGATCTTCTTCGAGGACGTCTTGGTCCCCGACGAGCAGGTGCTCGGCGGGGTGGACCGCGGTTGGAACGTCGCCATGGCCACCGCCGGCTCGGAACGGGGCCTGAGCCTGCGCAGCCCGGCCCGCTACGGCGAGGCGGCCCGCCGGCTGGTGGCGCTCTACCGTCGGTGCCTGGTCGACGACCCGGCCCGCGCCGCCCGCCACGCCGACGCCGTGGCCCAGGCGTGGATGGACGCCGAGGCCTACCGCCTCAACACCCTGTGGACCGCCACCCGGGTACTGGACGGCGGTTCGGTCGGGCCCGAGGCCAGCGCCAACAAGATCCACTGGTCGGAGACCGACCTGGCCATCCACCGGACGGCCCTGGCCCTGCTCGGCCCCGAGGCCGAGCTCCATGGCACAGGTACCGTCGCGCCCTGGCTCGACGGCTACCTCTTCGCCCTGGCCGGCCCCATCTATGCCGGCACCAACGAGATCCAGCGCAACGTGGTGGCCGAGCGCATGCTCGGCCTGCCCCGCGCCTGAGGGAGAGTCTTCACCCGTGCACTTCGCCTTCACCGAACAGCAGAACGAGTTCCGGGAGGCGGTGCGCCAGGTACTGGCCAAGGAGTGCACCACCGACCACCTGCGGGCCGCCCACGGGTCCCCGGCCGCCCGGACCCCCCGCTGGGCCACCCTGGCCGACCTGGGCGTGGTCGGCCTGTCGGTGCCCGTTGCCCACGGGGGCCTCGGACTGGGCCTGGTCGACCTGGTCCCCCTGCTCGAGGAGGCCGGACGGGTCGGGCTGCCCGAGCCGTTGCTCGAGACCACCGCCCTGGCCGCACCGGTGCTGGTGGGGCTGGCCGGGCTGGGCGGGTCCATTCGGTCCGCCCCCGGAGCCGACGCCGCGACCTCTCTCCGGCTGGAGTCGATCGCCGCGGGGGGGATGGCTGCCGCGGTCGGGGCGCCGGGGCCAGTGTCCGCCCCCCTGGCCGGGGCCGACGGCGCCGACCTGTTCGTGCTCCCCGCGCCCGGCGCCGACGGTCCGGAGGTCCACGTGCTCGAGTCCGGCGCGGTCGCCGTGTCGCCGGTGTCCTCCCTCGACCCGACCCGGCGGCTGGGCCTGGCCCGGTGGGAGCCGTCGCCCGAGAGCCGGGTGGCGACCGGGGCCCTCGCCGCCTCGATCATCGGACAGACCGCCGACCGGGCGGCGGTGGCCACCGCCGCCGAGCTGCTGGGCCTGGCCGACCGGATGATCGGGATGGCCGCCGACTACGCCCGGGAGCGCCACCAGTTCGGGAAGCCGATCGGGAGCTTCCAGGCGGTCAAGCACCTGCTGGCCGGGGCCCAGGTCAAGCTCGAGTTCGCCCGACCGGCGGTCTACGGCGCGGCGTGGGCGCTGGACCAGACCGATCCCGCGGTGGCGGCAGCGGCTCCGGTGGCTGCAGTGACGGCAGTGGCGGCAGTGGCTGCATCGAGGGCGGCGTCGACCGCCAAGGCCTACGCCTCCGACGCCGCCACCGAGGCGGCCCGGGTGTCGCTCCAGGTCCACGGGGCCATCGGCTACACCTGGGAGTGCGACCTCCACCTGTTTCTGAAGCGGGCCTGGGCGCTGTCCGAGGCGTGGGGATCGGCCGCCGACCACCGTTCCCGGGTGCTGTCATCCCTGATCGGGCCGTCCTGAACCATCGGGCCGTCCTGAACCATCGGGCCGCCCTGAACCATCGGGCCGGGGCCACCCTCGAGCCGCCTCACGGGCGGGCGAAGGCGTAGATCGGCATCCCGTTGTAGGCCGCCGATTGCGACGCCAGATAGGGCCCGTTGATGACCACGCCCAGTTCTCCGTTGGGTGCCGGCCCGGCATCGCCCTCGATGTCGATGATGGCGCCGTCCGGCCAGGTCTGGGCGACCAGCCCGACATGCCACGAGGTCGAGCTCGAGGAGGGCCCGGTCCCGTAGAGCACGGCATCGCCGGGGAGCGGCGACACAGTGGGCGGGAGCACCCGGGTGTTGGCTGCGGCCCAGTCGTAGATGCTCCCGGTGAACGGATAGGAGGGGATGGGCACCCCGGCCTGTCGCCACACCCAGGTGGCGAACAGCGCGCACCACTCCTCGCAGAGCCCGTACAGGTTGCAGAACGATCCGCGCACCGGGTCGCTGTCGACCTGGCCGTTGGCGACGGCCACGATGGCCGACGCCGTCGGTGAGGGTGACGGGCTGGGGGGATTGGCGAAGGAGTACGACCAGCCGTCCGGCTCGAGCAGCCAGTACCCCTGGCCGCTCGGGGTGAGGGCGATGCCGGCCACCGGCGGGACATCGCCCGGGTCGCCGTCGTAGCCGCCCCCGAGGGACCCGTAGAAGCTGGTCCGCCCGAACCCGAAGATGCCGCCGTCGGTCGACACCAGCAGGTAGCCGGCGTCGTGGGCCGAGGCCACCATCCCCACCACCGGGTTGTTGAGCGCGCTCCCGCCCATCGAGCCGTCGAAGGGGGCACCCCCGAAGGAGAAGATCCCGCCATCGGCTGCCACCAGCCAGTACCCCTTCCCGCTGGCAGTGGACGCCATGCCGGTCACCGGGGCGGCCAGGCGGCTGCCGCCCATCGACCCGGCGAACCGGGCGTCGCCGAAGGAGAAGATGCCCCCGTCCGACGCCACCAGCCAGTAACCCCGGCCGTCCGGGATGGCGGCCATGCCCACCACGGGTCGGTTCAGGCGGGTGGCGCCCATCGAGCCGTAGAAGGCGGCATCTCCGAAGGAGAACACACCGCCGTCCATGGCGACCAGCCAGTAGCCCCGGCCGTCCGGGGTGGCGGCCATGCCCACGATCGGCCCCTGCAGCCGGAGCGAGCCCAGCGAGCCGTAGAACCCGGCGTTCCCCTGGGCGAACACCCCGCCATCGGCCGAGGCCAGCCAGTAGCCCTGGTCGACCGCGGTGGCGGCCGGGTTGGCGGCCATCGCCACCATCAGCGAATTGAGGCCCGAGCCGAGCGGGGAGTTGGCCGA
>DATBOO010000093.1:0-9806 GCA_036553725.1 Acidimicrobiales bacterium
GGTGGCGTCGGCCATGCCCACCTGGCGGAAGGCGAGCCGGCGCTCGGCGCACTTGTTGCAGCGACCGCAGTGGCGCTCCGATCGTGGCGCGATGCAGGAGAAGGTGAGGTCGAGCGCCAGAACCCGGCCGATCTCGAGGACCTCGTGCTTGGCGCGACCGGCGAAGGGGGTCACCACCTCGAGCGGGCGGTCGAGCGCCCGGGCGGCCAACGCCGAGAAGCCGGCGAAGAACTCACGGTCGGCGTCGGGAAAGGGGTTGGCGGCCAGCGTGCCCAGGGCAATGGTCGCTATGCCGTTGAGCGCGCACCACACACTCGACTTGGCCAGCAGCAAGAGGTTGCGGCCCGGCAGATAGACGGCCTCGTCGGGCGAGCCGTCGTCAGGTACATCCTGTCCGGTCACACTCCAGTGCGCCCCGTAGACGTCGGCGACCGGCAGGTCGAGCAGGATCAACGGATTCACGTGGGGCGAGGTCAATGAGGCGAGGAAGCGCTCGAGATGACGGGCCTCCACGTCCTCCCACGCCAGTCCGAAGCGAACGTAGACGGGGGTCACGTCGCGGCCCTCGGCGACCAGGTGGGCCACCAGGATCGCACTGTCGACGCCGCCGCTGGCCAGGACGGCGACGGCACCGGCTACGGCCACCGCGACCTACAGCTCGCCCCGGTAGACACAACCGGAGTTGCACGTCTCCCGGACGACCACCTCGGACAGCTCGGGCAGTGCAGCCTCCAGCCGCTCCCACATCCAGCGGGCCAGCACCTCGCTGGTCGGATTCTCCAGGCCGTCGATCTCATTCAGATAATGGTGATCGAGCGTCCCGAGGAGGGGCGCCACCGCGCAGCTGATGTCCTGGAAATCGCGGACCCAGCCGCTGTGCCCGTCCACCGGGCCGGTGAGGTGCACCGATACCTGAAACGAGTGCCCGTGCAAGCGGGCGCATTTGTGGTCGGGTGCCACGTTCGGGAGCCGGTGGGCGGCCTCGAACGTGAACTCCTTGAAGATCTCCATTGGTGAGACCCTAATGGGGCTTCCCCGGCCGGGGTCGACTGGAACGACGGGCGCCGGACGGTCGCCCGAGGGCCGGTGCCGGGGAGGCTGCCGGGGCTTCGAGCGGTCCGGGTTATCGTGGCCGATGCCCTTCTCGTTGGCACCGTTCGGTCCGCGGACCGGCTTGCGGGGCATGGTCAACGCCGCCGACCACCTGGCGTCCTCCGCGGGGGTCGGCGCCCTCGCCCGGGGCGGCACGGCGGCCGATGCAGCGGTGGCGGCGGCGGCCGTCATGGCCGTCACCAGCCCGCACCTCTGCGGCCTCGGCGGCGATGTGCTCGCCATGGTCTCCGCCCCGGGCTCCGAACCTCTGGCCCTCCTGGCCACCGGGCGAGCCGGCTCGGGCGTCGACGCCGGACGGATCCGGGCCGAGGGCCACGCGGTGATGCCGACCAGGGGTGATATCCGCAGCGTCCCGGTTCCCGGAGCCGTGGACGGTTGGCTCGCCCTCCATGGCCGGTTCGGCCGGCTCCCACTCGGTGAGGTACTGGGACCGGCCATCGGCCTGGCCACGGAGGGATTCGCCCCTTCCCTGCTGCTGGCGCTGGCCAGTCATCTGGTCTGTGATGTGCCCGGCGCCGGGGAACTGTGTCCGGACGGGCCGGTTCGTCAGGACCGGCCGGTCCGCCTGCCCGGCGTGGCCCGCACGCTCGAGGCCCTGGTGACCGGTGGCCGGGAAGGCTTCTACCAGGGAGAGTTCGGCCAGGCACTGATCGATATGGGAGATGGCATATTCGGCCCACGGGACCTCGCCCACGACAACGCCGACTGGTGCGAGCCGGTGCGGCTCCGGGTGTGGGAACACGATCTCTGGACCGTTCCTCCCCCGTCCCAGGGCTACCTCACCCTGGCCGGCTCGTGGATCGCCGAGCGCAACGGGATCGGCACCGATCCGACGGAGCCCTCATGGCCGCATCTGGTCATCGAAGCGTGCCGGGCGGCCGGCCACGATCGCCCCGACGTGCTCTTCGACGGCGCCGACGGCCAGTCCCTCCTCGGTCAGGAGCGACTCCTGGCGGGCGCGGACCGCATCCGAGATGACCGCGCCTGCCCACCTGACGTGGTCGTCCCACCCCGGGCGACCCCTCCGGCCGCGCCCCGGTTGGGTGACGGGGACACAACCCACATCTGCGCCATCGACAAGGACGGCCTCGGGATCTCGTTGACCCAGTCGAACGCCCTCGACTTCGGCGCTCATCTCGTCGCCGGGTCGACCGGGGTCTTCCTCCACAACCGGGGGCTCGGCTTCAACCTGGTGCCGGGCCATCCCGCGGAGCTGACGCCGGGACGGAGGCCGCCCCACACCCTGTCCCCCATGCTGGCCACCGTGGCCGACGGTTCGCTCTCCCATCTCGTCGGGGCCATGGGAGGGGATGCCCAGCCGCAGATCCTGCTCCAGTTGATGGCCCGGATGCTCGGGGCCGGCGAGGACCCGGCCACCGCCATCGCCGCGCCGCGCCTGGCTCTCGATTCGCCGACCGCCGGTCCGTTCCGTCTGTGGTGGGGCGATGATCTCGGAGTTCGCATCGAGGCCCATGCTCCGTCGGCGTGGGCCGGAGGTCTGGGGAGCCGGGGCCATCATGTCCGGGCCATCTCCGCCTTCGACCCGGTGGTGGTCGGCTGCGCCCAGATCATCTCGGTGGCGAGGGACGGCGACGGCAACAATCAGCGCTTCATCGGTGCTTCCGATCCCCGGAGCCCTGGGGGCGGGACATCTGCCCGGTAGCCAGCCAGCGGGCGACGATGTCGGCCACCTCGGCCTCCCGGCTCCGCAGCGAGTGGTCCCCGTCCACGAAGTCGACCGTGACGGTCCCCGGAATGGCCGCCGTCTCCCGTTCCAGTTCGGAGGGTGTGCCGAAGGCGTCCCGGCGGCCGGATACGAAGAGGCACGGCAGATGCAGATCGGGGAAGTGGTCGGTCCGGAGCCGGTCGGGCCGTCCGGGTGGATGCAGCGGGTAGCTGACCAAGACCAGGGCGGCCACTTCGAGGCCCTCGGCTGCGGCCATCGAACACATGCGACCGCCCATGGAGCGACCACCCACGGCGAGCCGGCTGGTGGGGACACCGAGTCGGCCCGCCAGTTCTGAAGCAGCGGTGCGGACCGTCCGGATGCACACCGCCGGCGGGTCGGGACGGCGCTGGCCGGCGGCCTGCCCGGGGAACTCCACCCGCTCGACCACGACGCCGAGCTGGGTGACGGCCTTGTCGATCGCCACCAGGCCCGACTGGTCCCGTCGGGCGCTGGCGCCGGGCGTGAGCACGAGGCCGGCAGGGAGCGTTCCAGTCACCTGACCATCATGTCGCAGGCGGAGACGACTCCCGGTCCACGTGTTCCGTGTCCACCGGTCAGGAGCTCGCTATGTGGGATTGCCGGTGATGGTCTCTGCCCTCACCAACACCACACAGCGCCGATCCTCGACCATGGCGCGGTCGAACTCCTCCCAGTCGTCGTGGGTCCCGCCAGCCGCGGCGTAGACAGACCTGATCAGCGACGAGATCGAGCGAGGTGACGTCCCGGGTGCCGGGTCGTCAGGGCCCTCGAGCCTGAGCGGCCCTTCCACGGCCACCCATCGCCAACCGTCCTTGAAGACAAGGCTGGCGCGGCCGCTCCGTCTCAGGTAGTCCAACTTCCTGGCACTCCCGGCCACGACGACCCCGATGCTCACCTGACCGGTCTCCGGATCGTCGAGTATCCCGGCCTTCACCAGCGAGGCGTGGATTGAACCGTCAGGCCGTGTGGCTGCCAGCACCGCCAGATAGCTGTCCGCTGCGGCGACCTCCCGCACCAGGTCCATGTCGGCCATGCTTTTGCCTCCCTCCGCCACCCACCGCAGGTCTAGCTCTTTCCCGCCCTGGTGAACAGTCGGATGGCCACCCGTGTGACCAGGACGGCGTAGGCGGCGACCACGGCCAGCGACATGGCGGCCATCATCGTGGTGTCGTGCCCACCCCAGATGTTATGCAGGGCCGTCGCTCCGCTGGCCGGGGTCAGCCCGTAGCGGAAGAGGGCCAGCGCGTGGGTCAGGGGCAGGACCTTCGCCACACCGGCCAGCCAGTGGGGCAGGGAAGTGAGCGGGAAGAGCGACCCCGCGAAGAAGAACGGCACGATGGCGATGGCCGGAAGCGCCGCGATGTACGCCTCGGGGCTCGGGACCCGGGTGGCGAGGATCTCGGCCACCCCGTACATGACGACGGCGAGGAGGAAGGCAGCCGTCACGAACCACAGGGTGCCGCTGCCGGTCACGTAGGTCGCACCCCGGAGGGCCGAGGCCGCGATCAGGACCACCATCTGCAGAGCCGTGGTGGCGAGGGCGGCCACCAGGTTGCCGACCACGATCGAGGAGCGGCGGATCGGGGCCACCAGGAGCTCACGGGTGGCACCGTGCTCCCGGTCGACGATCACCCCGATCCCCGAGAACATGCAGTTGAGGGGAATGAGGAGCCCGGCGGTGGCCAGGGCGATGTACGTCATGTACGCGCCCTGCTTCCCCGGGGCGGCGATGGTGTTGGCCAGCGCCGGGGCGATCACGATGGCGAAGAGGACCGGAGTCAGCAGCGGGGCGATCAGCGAACGGGGTGTGCGGACGGTCAGCGTCAGGCGGCGGATGGCCAGCGTCGGGACGACGCTCACCCGCTGGGCCCGCGGAGATCTGGTCGGGAGGGGCGCGGAGATGGTGGGTGGGGTGGCCGTGGTAGTCATTCGGAGTCCTTCCAGTGGGTGGCAGTCAGTGGGCGGCGGTCAGTGGGCGGCGGTCAGTGGACGGCGGCGGCGATCCGGTCGCCGGTAAGCCGTAGGTAGACGTCGTCGAGCGAAGGCGGCCGGGTGGAGATCGACCGGATGGGCACCGGGCTCTCGTCCAGCAGCTGGACCGCCCGGGCACCGGGCATCCCCCGGAGCGAAGCGGTGATGGTGCCGCCGATCACCAGGATGTCCTCTATGGCCACTCCGTTGGTGCGCAGAACACTCTCAGCCCGGCCGGTATCGTCCGCCCGCAGCTCGAGGACCTCGGTTCCGATGCCGGCCAGCAGGTTGGCCGGGCTGTCGCAGGCCACCATGGTGCCCTCGTCGATCACCCCCAGTCGGTCGCAGAGCCGCTCGGCCTCGTCGAGATAGTGCGTGGTCATGATGATGGTCACGCCCGTCTGGTCGCGAAGGGTGGCGATGATGTCGAACAGGTCGTGGCGGATGCGGGTGTCGAGTCCGACGGTGGGCTCGTCGAGAAAGAGGACCTCGGGTGTCGACAGCAGGGCCCGGACGATCTCCATCCGGCGCCGCTGGCCGCCGCTGTAGGTCGAGACAGCCCGATCGAGGATGTCGGCGATCCCGACCGTATCCGTCAGGTCTCGGAGGAGGGACCTTCCTCTGGCCGCGTCGACGCCCCACAGCTTCATGTGCAGATTCAGGTTCTGGCGCCCGGTAAGAGGTTCGTCCACGACCGCGTCCTGGAACACGACGCTGCTGATCGCCCGCGCCCCCATCGGATCCTCGGCCACGTCTTTCCCGGAGAGCAGCGCCCGGCCCGATGACGGGGTCACCGTCGAGTTGAGCATCCCGATGGTGGTCGTCTTGCCGGCCCCGTTGGGCCCGAGCAGCCCGAAGGCCTCACCGGCCTCGACGGAGAAGCTGATGCCCTTCACCGCCTCGACCTCGCCGGGGTAGGTCTTCGCGAGTTCCTCGGCCATCACTGCCGGCCGGGTACTCATCGCGTCACTCCATGAGGTCGGGACGAGACGCTCACGAGATTTCCCTCCGGGTCCCTCAGCACCATCGACCGGCTCCCCCAGGGTTGGGTGGTGGGCGACAGCACCCACCCGACCCCCAACTCGTCGATCCGACCGAACTCATGGTCGACGTCATCGACGACGAAGTCCAACACCCGGCCATCCCGGGGCCCGGAGAGGCCCTCTCCCCTGGACGCGGCTCGGCGGTACTCGGTGAACCGGCAGTTCGAAAAACCGATCGAGGCGGCTCCGGCCGGCACCTCCGCGTAGTAGTCGTTGAGGACCACCCCGACGCCGACCATCCGGGCGTAGAAGTCGGCCAGGACCCTGACCTCGTCGGTCACGATCCGGGCTTGGACCAACTGCATCGGCGGTCGTTCTCGTTGAGAGTTGCGATCCATGGGTTCCTCCTTGGATTAGGTCCTCCGGTGAGGCAATCTGGCGCTTCGGGGTATAGGACGAGATGCGGCCCGGGTTTGTGACATCGGCACGCAAGTACCGCCTCGCTCCGGCCGGCACCCCCTCCACCGCGAGCCGAATCTCGATCTTGTGGCCAATTCGCGTCACATTCGAACGGCCCATCTCGTCCATTGGGTTGAAGATCGAATGACTATGGTTGAGGGTGGTGGTCTGAGATGGGAAGCAACCCGAGCACAGATGACGTCAGGATCTCGGAGACGTGGTCGGCCAACCGGGCGCACCTGGTGGATCTGGGCTTCGGCATCCTGGGCGATGTCGGTGCGGCCGAAGACGCCGTGCAGGAGGCATTCGCCAGGTTGGTCGGCGTCGAGTACGACCGGATCGAGGACGCCCGCGGATGGCTGACCGTGGTGACCAGCAGGATCTGCTTCGACAAGATCCGGTCGGCACCCTCACGACGCGAGCACACCTACGATGCGGCCGTTCTCGACGCCGCCGGCACCGGCCACGTCGGCACCGCCCCGGGCCGGAACGGGGCCGGCGACCCGGCCGACCGGGTCACGCTCGACGACGAAGTCCGGTTGGCGCTCCTGGTCGTGCTGCAAAGGCTGAGCCCGGCCGAGCGAGTCGTCTTCGTGCTCCATGACGTCTTTCAGATGCCGTTCGACACCATCGCCGAAACGGTCGGCCGGTCGACGCCGAACTGCCGGCAGCTGGCTCGAAGGGCCCGTTCGAAGGTCGACTCCGAGAAGACCGGGCGCCCGCCGGTGTCCTCCGCCGAGAGTCGGCGCGTGGCGGAACGATTCATCCAGGCATGCTCGACCGGTGATGTGTCCGGGCTGCTGGCGCTCCTCGACCCCGACGTCTCGGGTGAGGTCGACCTCGGCCCCCACGATCCAAGGACCGGGACCGTCCGCCAAGGCTCGGATGTGGTCGCCGAGAACCTCCTCCGTTTCTTCGGAAACGCCACCCTGGTCTCGAGCCCGGTTCGAGAAGAGTCGATCGTGTTGGCATTCATCGACCGGAAGCTTTACGCCCTCATCCTCCTGACCCCGGAGAACGACCTTCTCAAGGAGATCCACGTGCTGGCGGACCCCGTCAAGATCGGCTTTCTCGACGCACAACTCTCTCCCACCGCCTGACCATCGGCAACCGCGTAGCCCGTGGTGATCTCCACACGGATCCCCGCGGGCAGACGAAGGCTTCCCCGCTACACCTGATTGACGAGACGAATGACCCGGGAAGGCCTGAGGGGTCGCTCAGTTCCATCCGGTCCTCGATTCTATGGTTGGCGGCAGCCGGCATCGCCCGGGACCCGTCATGTGACTCGATGCCATAGTTGATGTCGTTGCCAGCGAGATCCGCCCTTCCGATTGCCCCCCGAAGGGTGCGGCAGGATTCGGGAACGGGGTGACCGGTGATGAGAGCCAGGGTATGACCAGAGAGACGATGCAGGCATGGGCGGTCGGAACTCCCGGACCGGTGGCGACCAATCCGCTCCTGCGCGTCGACCGGCCCGTTCCGATCCCTGGTGCGGGACAGGTCCGCGTCCATGTGCGGGCCTGTGGTGTGTGTCGCACCGATCTCCATCTCGTCGAGGGGGATCTCCCTCCCCGGCACGATTCGGTAGTCCCCGGACATGAGGTGGTAGGTATCGTGGACCAGCTCGGTCCGGGGTGCGTCCGATTCGTCGAGGGTGACCGGGTCGGAGTTCCCTGGCTGGCCCATACCTGCGGGAAATGTCGATTCTGCCTGGCCGGCCGGGAGAACCTCTGTATCACGCCCCAGTTCACCGGCTGGGACCTCGATGGCGGATATGCCCCATTCGTCGTCGTCAACGAAGCATTCGCCTACCCCGTGCCCGAGGCGTTCAGCGACGAACAGGCGGCGCCGCTCCTCTGTGCGGGGATCATCGGCTACCGGGCCCTTCGCAGGTCGCAGCTGCCCCCGGGGGGCCGCCTCGGCATCTACGGTTTCGGTGGGTCAGCCCACCTCACCGCCCAGATTGCCATGGCCGAAGGGGCCCGGGTCCACGTGATGACGCGGGCGCCGGAGGCCCGAGAGCTCGCCCTCGAACTGGGAGCGGCCAGCGCCCGGGGGGCCGACGACCGGGCGCCCGAGCCACTCGATGCCGCCATTCTCTTTGCCCCGGTCGGTGAACTGGTGCTGCCTGCGCTGGAAGCCCTCGACCGCGGCGGCGTTCTGGTCGTGGCCGGGATCCACCTGAGCGACATCCCGATCCTCGACTACCAGCGGCACCTCTTCCAAGAGCGCGTCCTGTGCAGCGTGACCGCCAACACCCGTCACGACGGAAACGAGTTCCTCACCGCCGCCGCCCGCATCCCGGTGCGGGTCACCACCACGGCCTACGGGCTCGACCGGGCCGATCAGGCGCTCGCCGACCTGGCCCACGATCGTGTCAACGGGGCGGCCGTGCTCATCAACAGATCTGGATGGTCCACCCTCGCGCCCATGCCGTCCAGCGCGAGAGCGAGGGCTCCGACGTGACTAGACAAAGAACAAGTTCGTGTAGGGCGTCGGTCCGAGGCCGGCGTTCTTCGGGTGGGAGAGTGTCACGGTGACCGACGGATAGCAGGCGGTCGGAGGGAAGAACAGCGAGCAGCCGGTGACGTTCGGAGGGTTGACGGTGAACGAAATCGAGGCGGTGGTCTGACCGGGAGCGAATGTGACGGTGCCCGAGCTCGGGCTGAACGACGAGGCTGCGCCGACCCATTGGCCCCAGTACAACGTGGATCCCGGGCCGTCAGACGTCGTGAAGTCAACGGAGACGGTGCTGGAGGTGGGTTGGCTCAGCGTCAGGTCCTCGGGACCTCCCGAATACGGGAAGCCATCGACCAGCGACACAATCGGCAGTGGCGTGACCTGCACCCGGGCCGGCGGGCCGCTGCCCTTGGCGTTCGATGCTCGAACCCGGACCGTATAGAGACGCCCGTCGGTGAGACCGGTCAGTGTGCACGTGGTGGCGCCCGTCGTGGTGCAGATCTGGCCACCGTGTGACGCAATGGCCGAGTAACCGGTGATCGGAGTGCCGCCGTCGGAGGCCGGCGCGCTCCATGCCACCACTGCACCCCCGCCGATTGGGGTGGCCATGAGGGCGATAGGGGCTCCGGGCTTCCGGATCCTGGGGGTGGCGGCGCCGGCCGGCACGGTGGCCGCAATGGCCAGGGCGGTGACCGCGACGAGAGCTGGCACCCAACGACGCAGGTCGATGGTTCCGGGACCCGGTGGCCGCCGACACCCTGTGGTGGGCGATCGTCCGGCAATGCGCCTGGTCGATCCTCTCATTCCGAGACCTCCCGTTCACTCCTCCGGATTCGATTATCGCCCCGGGCGACAGTTCGGTCAATCGGAGCCAGCGACCCTGCAGGCAGGTCCTACAGCGGGTGGGACTGTGCCAGAGGTGGACCGAGGACACTCATGCCGAGTGGGTCTCCGATGTTCGCGAAGTCCTCGGCCTCTGGTGCCGAAAGCGAAGCGAAGCGCTCGAAGAAGAGTTCCATCCCTGCGGGAAGGAACATGACCAGGATTCGCGCCCCTTCATTGCCGACGTTCTGAAAGCAATGCGGGGTGCCGCGGGGGACGAACACGAACGA
>DATBOO010000152.1:0-43359 GCA_036553725.1 Acidimicrobiales bacterium
CTCAACGCCGGGCAGAGCTCGACCATGACGGTGACCACCTCGTCCACCACCCCGACCGGGACCTTCCCGATCACGGTGACCGGCACCGGGTCGGCGGCCACCCACTCGACCACCTTCACCCTCACGGTCAACCCGGCGTCCCCGGGGCCTGCCCTGGTCCAGACGGCCAGCGGGACCGAGACCACCTCAGCCGCCACACTGTCGGGCACCTTCCCGGCGGCCACGGGTTCGGGTGACCTGCTAGTGCTCTCCGCCAGCGAGTACAACGGCGCCACCAATCACATCACCTCGGTGACCGACACCGCCGGCAATACGTGGACGCGGATCGGCAGCTACGACGTCGCCGGGCACAACTCGAACGGCGAGATGTGGTATTCGGCCGCCGCCAAGCCCACCACTATGGTGACTGCGCACAACGGAACGGCGGCGTTCGAGGCCTTCGAGGTCCTCGATTTCACCGGGGTCGCCATCAGCGGTCCGTTGGACACCTCGAACGGCAGTTCCAACACCGGAACGTCGGCCTCCTCGGGCACCGCCACCTCGAGCCTGGCCAACGAGGTGGCCGTCGGGTTCGTGGCCGGGCACGGGAACACCCAGAGGATCACGGTCACCTCACCCGGCTACACCGCCCAGTCCCAGCAGAACACCACGGGCACGATCGCCACCGTGGTCACCGGCTATCAGGTGCTGGGGACCACGGGGGCGCAGAGCATTGCCGGGACGTTCGCCTCCGGCATGTACTGGGCGTCGGGCATCGCCGTGTTCAAGCCGGCGGGCTGAGGCGGTCGCCCACGCCCCGCCATCGGGTGGGGCAACGGCCAGGGTCCTTGCGGACAAGCGGGGTGGGCAGTACGGTCGGCCTCCTGCCGCAACGCCGTCACCCAGGCACCCAGGGAGCAGTCGCCCCTTTGGCCCTGGTGCAGGCTCGGCCCAGGGACGCAACACCGCCAGTCACCGTATCGACCAACCTCGTCACGAACCGCCTCGGCCCGGTCGGGTCAGGTGAACAGGAAGGAAACACCCGATGAACCAGACCCGGCACGGCGGAACGGCATCGATCGCTCCCGACCAGGGAGGCGGTGGACGTCGCCGGATGACCCGGACCCGGGTCGCCCTAGCGGTGAGCGGCCTGCTGGTGGCCCCTCTGGCCATCGCCACCACGATCGCCACCACCGCGGCCCCGGCCTCGGCCGCGCCGCGGGTGGCCGGGCCGGTGACGGACTGCCCGACCTATGCCGCCTCGTTCGGGCCGAATACGATCAAGGTGCAGTTCAGCTTCCGGGCCCAGGCCCAGAAGTGGATCGTCCCTGCCAACGCCGTGCCCAATTCGATCTGCTTCGACGCCAGTGGGGCTCAGGGCGGTACCGGCACCGCTGGCGCCGGCGGGACGGGCGGGACGGTCAATGAGGTTCTGAGCGTCCACCCCGGTCAGGTGATCTCGCTGACGGTCGGCCACATGGGCGCCAGTAGCACCGGCGGGACCGGCGGTGGCGGCACCGGCGGGTCCGGGGCCGGGGGCGGCGGGGGCTCCACCCAGGTGTTCGACGCATCGGGCAACCTGCTGCTGGCGGCGGGCGGGGGCGGGGGCGGGGGAGCGGGCGTGACCGGCGTCGGCGGGGCCGGGGGACCGGCCAGCGGCAACCCGATCGGGAACGGCAGGCCGGGTCTGCCCGGTCTCGCCGGAGGCCAACCGGGCACCATCACTCCTCCCGGGCCCGGTGCGGCCGGTACCGGCGCGGGCACCGCGGGCAATGGCCCGACCACCTCGACCTTCCAGGCGGTGGGTGGCAACGGTGACGGCAGCGGCGGCGGCGGGGGAGGCGGCGGGTACTTCAGCGGCGGCGGAGGCGGGGTGAATGCCGGCGGCGGGGGCGGCTCCGGCTACAGCAATCCGGCCTTCTCGCTGTCCACACCCTACTTCCAGGGCTTCTGGAGACTCAACGGAAATGTGACCATCACCTACCAGAGCTCGGCACCGCCGCCGGTGAGGCCGCCGCCCGGGGGTGTGACGGTCGTCAGTTCCTCCCCGAGCAACGGCTACTGGCTCGATGCTTCGGACGGCGGCATCTTCAGCTTCGGGGACGCGGTGTTCCACGGCTCGCAGGGGGCGACCAGGCTCAACAAGCCGATCGTCGGCATGGCGTCCAACTCGACCGACGGTGGCTACTGGCTGGTGGCCTCCGACGGCGGGATCTTCACCCACGGGACGGCGGGCTTCTTCGGTTCCACCGGGAACAAGGTCCTGAACAAGCCCATCGTGGGCATGGCCGCCACCCCAGACAACGGGGGCTACTGGCTGGTGGCCTCCGACGGCGGCATCTTCACCTTCGGTGACGCGCAATTCTACGGTTCAACCGGGAACATCGCCCTCAACAAGCCCATCGTGGGCATGGCCGCGACCCCGGACGGAGCCGGCTACTGGCTGGTGGCCTCCGACGGCGGCATCTTCACCTTCGGTGACGCCACCTTCAGCGGGTCGACGGGGGGGACGCAGCTCAACCAACCGGTCGTCGGCATGGCCGCGGACCCGGTGGTGCCCGGCGCCTACTGGCTGGTCGCAGCCGACGGCGGCGTCTTCACCTTCGGGAGCGCGCCGTTCTTGGGCTCGACCGGCAATATCCATCTCAACCAGCCCATCGTCGGCATGTCCGCTTCGCCCGACGGGGCCGGCTACCGGTTCGTGGCCTCGGACGGGGGGGTCTTCTGCTACGGCAGCAGCCTGTTCTTCGGCTCGACCGGCAACATCGTCCTCAACAAGCCGGTCGTGGGGATGGCCAACACCCACAGCTGAGCCGCAGGCGCGTTCGGAGGGGCCCCGGGTCCTGCGCTCAGCGAGGCAGTTCCGGAGCCGGCTCAGCCGCGCCGGTCACCGAAGAATTCCGACAATTGCTGTGAAGCTTCGGCGGCCCTGACCCCGGCGGTGACCGGGACCTCGTGGTTGAGGCGCGGGTCGGCACACAAGTTGTAGAGCGATCCGCACGCCCCGGCCTTCGGGTCGGCTGCCCCGAACACCAGGCGGCCGAGCCGGCAGGCGACCAGGCCGCCGGCACACATCGGGCACGGCTCGAGGGTCACCACCAGGGTCACCTCCGACAGCCGCCACGAACCTACGACGGCGGCAGCGTCGGCGATGGCCAGCAGCTCGGCGTGCGCCGTGGGGTCGCCCCGCCGCTCCCGCTCGTTGTGACGGGCGGCGATGACCCGACCTCCGAGCAGGGCGACCGCTCCGACCGGTACGTCGCCGTGCCCGGTGGCCTCGGCCGCCTCCTCGAGGGCCAACCCCATGGCCTCCCCGTCGCTCAGCGGCTCCCCGGTGCGGGCGTCGCCGGGCGGCCCGGGCGGTCCGGGTGCTGGGTGAGCGGTCGCGTCAGTGCCCATGTGGCGGGATGGTAGCGTCACCGGGCGCTAGGGGCAGGCATGAGCAAGAGCAATCACCACGCCGACTCCGACCGAGGCGGTGGGCGGACTTCACCCGGTCCGGGTCAGGTGCTGGAGATGTTCCTGCCCGGCATCGGCTCACCGAGGGCTGCCCGCCATTCTGGTGCGCCGAAGGCATTTGCAAAGTACTGCGTCTCGTGCACCACATGCGGGTGGGAGAACTCCATGACGCTCACGGAGTAGGTGGGCACCCCGTCGTAGGTGACGATGCACTCGCTTACCCAGAGATCTCCGCCGCCGACGATCCGGAGGACGGTGAAGTGCCGACTGGCGGGGTGGCCGCCACGCTGAGCCGAGATTGTGGCGCGGCCCCGGAATCGTTCACCTGATTGGGGATAGTCCAAAATCGCGTCCGCACTGTAGATGGCGTGCTCGGCTTCGATATCCCCGCGTTCCGATGCCCGCCAGTGTTCCTCGATCGCTGCCCTCGTCTGGCTCTCAGAATCCATCGCGTTGTCCATTCTTCAGGCGGGCGGAGCTATCTCCGATCAGGGACTGGGCCGAAAGGAATACGGCGAATCTCAAAACGCAGGACACTGCCCCTCCCCTATGCCCCTGGCGTCGCACCAGATCGCGCGGCTGAAGTCACAGAGGCGCTTGGCGAAGCGGGCGAAGCCGGGGTCCTCCCAGAGAAGGCCAATGGGCACGGCGGCTGAGGGCAGCAACACGGGGTCCAACGTCGCCTTTCCCGTGACCTGGTAGGCGATGTCCACCCCGTCGTGTGCCTGGGCATACCTCGTCACCGGTCGCTCGTCCTCCTCGACCCCCTCCTCTGCCGTCATTCTGGTCCGATATTCCGAGGGGTGCTCGACGGATTGGCGAAGGTGGCTCGACCGGTCGCGCCATCCAAGGATTAGTGTGCGCATCACCGTCAAGGGAAGGTCGTCGGCATGTGGGCACAGATCATCAAGGCGCGTTTGAAGCCGGGCAGGGAAGTCGGCCTACCGAAGCTCGTCGATCAGTTGCGGACAACCGAACAGCCGGGTTCAGGACTCGTGCACGCCACGGCGGCCCGGGACGCGAAGGACCCGAGCCGGGTCATCATGTTCGTTGTCTTCGAGAGCGAAGAGAAGGCCCGGGAGCGCGAGAACGACTCCCGCCGCCAGGAGGGCCTCCAGGCGGCGAGGATGACGATGATGGAGATCTTCGAGGGTGCTCCGGAGTTCACGGACCTCACAGTGGTTGACGACTGGTCGGTGTAGACGGCGATCCCTTGTCCCAAAAAGGTGGCAGAGGCGGCACTGACGAACTGGACCCGTCTTTCGATCCCACCGGGGTCGTCGGTCAGGTAGGGCCCCGGCACGCGGAGCGGACTGAGTCAGCGTCCACCAGGGGCCGGGCACCGGGGCGATGGCGGCTCACCACCCCGAGGTCGCTGCTCCTGATCATTGCCGGTCTGGCCGGGCTCTCGTACGCCTGGGGGATCAGCCAGGATGGCCTCGAGCCGTTCTACGCGGCAGCCGTGCGGAGCATGGCCACCAACTGGCACAACTTCTTCTTCGGCTCGTTCGACCCGGCCGGAACGGTCACCGTGGACAAGCTCCCCGGTGCCCTTTGGATTCAGGCGCTGTCGGTTCGGGTGTTCGGGTATCACACCTGGGCCATTGTTCTGCCCCAGGTCATCGAGGGGGTTCTGAGCGTCCTCGTCCTCTATCGGGCCGTGAACCGGCTCAGGGGAACAGGGGCGGCGCTCATCGCCGCCCTCATCCTGGCGGCCAGTCCCGCCACGGTCGCCCTCGACCGGGGCAACATCTCCGACACCGCCATGACGCTGTTTCTGGTGCTGGCGGCCGACGCCGTCTCGGCCGCCATCGTGTCGGGGCGACAGCGACACCTCATCTTCGCCGGAGTGTGGATCGGGATCGCCTTCCAGGCGAAGATGCTGGAAGCATGGCTGGTGTTGCCGGCGTTCGGGCTGGCCTACCTGTTCGGCAGGAAGGAGGGGTGGGCGCACAAGCTGCGACAGGTATTGGCGGCAGGGCTGGTGGCCGGTGTGGTGTCCCTGTCGTGGATGACCATCGTGACCCTCACCCCGGCTGCCCACCGTCCCTACGTGGACGGGAGCCAGCACAACTCCGTCTACGAGCAGGTCTTCGTCTACAACGGCTTCGGCCGCACCAGCCAGCAGACCGCCTTCGAGCAGTTTGCGGGCTTGGTGGGCGCGGAGGTGATCAACGGACCGCCACCCGCTTGGAATCGGCTGGCCCAGGGCGAACTGGGGCGCGATACGGGCTGGCTGCTGCCGGCGGCGCTGGCGGTCGGCGTGGGAGGTCTCTTCACCCGCCGCCGGAGCTACTTCATCCTGTGGACCGGGTGGCTGGTCGCAATGGTCGCGGTGTTCTCGGACGTCTTCACCTTCCACTCCTACTACACGGCCGGGCTCTCTCCACCGATTGCGGCGATTCTGGGCGCTGGGATCGCCAGTCTGTGGGAGTCCCGGACCGAGGTGCGAGCCGTGGCCGCCCGTCGAGGGGCGGTGGCCGCCCTGATCGTGGGGGGGACAGTCGCCTACGGCATCTGGCTGACCCGATCATCGGGGGCGAATGCTCCGGGTTGGCTGTGGCCGGTGGCGGTATCGCTGGGAGTCGTGGCGGTCGTGCTCCTGCTGGTCTCGGCCGGCGCCCCCTCCCGTCGAATGCTCCGGGCCGCCGCGCTCGCCGCCGGGATGGCCGCCATCCTCGTGATACCGGCATCAGGTACCGCCCAGCTCGTCGCCAAGCAGCGAGGGTTCGGCGATACTCCCTTCGAGTCGGCGAAGTCGGCAGCCACCAACGCCGCCCTGCTCGGATCGTCATCGAGAGGATTCGGGTCATTCTTCCCAACGCTGGAGAAGCTCCAGATGGGAGCGCCGTACGTGATGGCGGTCTACACCTCCGCGGTGGCGTCGGAGTTCATCTCGGCCACCGGGAAAGAGGTTCTCCCCATCGGTGGCTTTTCGGGCACGATCCCAGAGCCGACCGTGAGCCAGCTCGAGGGCATGGTTCGAGCCGGGAAGTTCCATCTTGCACTGTTGATTGGAGGAGGCCGCGACCCTCGCCTCGCCTGGATTGGCACGCACTGTCGGCACCTCGGCCCGGGTGCGGGGACCGTCGGCCTGTTCATATGCACACCGAACGACGCGCCTGCCAGTCGAGGTTGAGGGGTGACCCGCATGGCCAGCTGCGGACTAGGACTCGGAGACCTGGTCGGGTCGGTCGAACTCGGTGAGGTATCGGAGTGCCCGGGGACGTGGATCAAATGGAAACTGTGATGGTGTCCGGCAGTTGTGCCGTTCGCAGAACGCCTCGAGATCGGTGCCGACGACAAGGCGCTCGATCTCGATCTCAGGATCCAGGCGAGCATGGGCGGACCTTGTCACCTGGAGCAGCTCCTCCTCCAATGTCCACCCGTCATGGTCGAACGCCAGCGTTCCATCGGCGACGTAGGCGTGGCCCGCATGGGCCTGCCCGATCCGCCGGAGACCGACGGGGTAGAAACCCGCCGTAGGGTAGGTTTCCAGGAACGTCCAGGCCAGGATGTGACACGCTCCTGCGGCAAAGAAGGCCTTGTCGCGGCGCCGCCACGCCAGCATTTGATCAGCCCGCTCGGCGTCCGTGCTCTTGTAGTAGAGCGGGGGGTGGTAGGTCACGCCTTATAGATCATCACAACGACCGCCCGGTGATGCGCCGGGGCTCCTTCTTCTTTGCCCTCCGGCGGTTGCGAGTTCCGATAGTTGCCTCGTATGCCGTCGCCGGAAGTTTGAGCCACCACCGCTCGAAGAGCCGGTAGTCGTCAGCGCCAACCAGCCGTCCGGCAAGATCGGGTCGTTGGCTCAGTGCATAGCATCGTGCCCGAGCGGCGTGCATCGGGTCGGAGCAGAAGGCGATCTCATCGCAATCTTCGACCAGCGGTAGGGAGAGTTCGACATTCTCGCCGGTTGTCGTTGCGCCCTCTTCCAGGACCACGACTTCAGGAGCGATGCCGAGCGACACTGCCAGCGCGGCCATCACGTTGGCCTCTGAGGGTCCAGCGCCCCGAGATCCGCCGGAGAACACGATCCTCGTTCCCCGATCCCGGACGAACGATCGCATTGCTATCTGCACTCTCCAGCGTTGGATCGGATGGATGCCTCCTCGGTTCCGCCTGGAGCGGTACCCAAGGACGATCAACCCATAGGAAGTATCGGCTGCCCCTCTCGATCTGGACGACCTCGCCGCCCGCCACTGGAACCCCTCTGAAAGGGCAACGCCGAAGAGCCCAACTGCAGCCACCCCTGCACTGACGACGGTGACCGGGCGGCGGGAGCGCATTCCTGGATAGTGGCACGCATGCCCCCGAGGTCGGGTGCGCTGCAGCCCGGCGTACGGACCGGGTCAGGTCCGCTTCCGGATGACCACGTGGCGGAGGCGGTGGGATTTGAACCCACGGTGAGTTTCCCCACACACGATTTCCAGTCGTGCCGATTCGGCCGCTCTCGCACGCCTCCGGATTGCCCGATCCCGCCGGAGCGCTCCGAGGGGGTCGACGGCCACGACAGGCTACTCCGGCTCTCCGGTGGGGCGGGGCGTCCAGCCGCCCGCCCGGCCGCTAGCATCGGGGCCGTCCCGACGCTGTGTGCGGCGGCTGGGTCCTGCGCAACGTCCTCCTGTGAATCGGGTCAGGGTCGGAAGGCAGCAGCTCTCAGCAGGCCGGGCCGTGTGCCGCAGTCAACCTGGCCGTCGCACAGAACGTCGGGGCCCTCGGTCGAGGGTCGGGTCGGAAATCCCGGCCCCACCGGCCGGTAGGCTCCCTCGTCATGGCCGATCCCCCGGACGACCTGCCCTACCAGTCGCTGTATCGGCGCTTCCGGCCCTCGACCTTCGCCGAGGTACGCGGCCAGGACCACGTCGTCCTGGCGTTGCGCAACGCGGTCCGGGACCATCGGGTCGCCCACGCCTATTTGTTCAGCGGACCTCGTGGCACGGGCAAGACGTCGACGGCCCGGATACTGGCCAAGGCGCTCAACTGCACTGATCTTCACGACGGCGAGCCGTGCGGGGTATGCCCCTCGTGCGTGGAGATCACCCGGGGCTCCTCCCTCGACGTCCACGAGCTCGACGCCGCCTCCAACAACGGGGTGGAGGCGATGCGCGACCTCGTGTCACGGGCGGCACTGGGGACCCCCGGACGTCAGAAGGTCTACATAGTCGACGAGGTCCACATGCTCTCGACCGCAGCCTCGAACGCGTTGTTGAAGACGCTCGAAGAACCGCCGGCCCACGTCGTCTTCGTGCTGGCCACCACCGACCCCCAGAAGGTGGTGCCCACCATCCGGAGCCGCACCCAGCACTTCGAATTCCGGCTCCTCGGCCCCGAGACTCTCGGGGCGCTACTGGACCAGGTCCGCACCGACGCCGGCCTCGATGTCCCCGACGAGGCCCTCGACCTGGCCGTCCGCCGGGGACGGGGCTCGGCCCGTGACGCGCTCTCCGTCCTCGACCAGGTGGTTGCCTCCGATTCGGTCGACGACGACCTGCCCGCGCTCGACGAGATCGTCGAAGCCCTGGCCGAACACGACATCGGCCGGGCCCTGGTGTCGGTGGCCCAGCTGACCTCGGCGGGATACGGCGCCCCGCAGCTGGCCGGCGAACTGGTCGACCATCTCCGCCAGGGGTTCCTGGCCCTGGTGGCCCCGGACCTGGTGGCGGTGGCCGGGACCGAGCGGGAGGCCCTGGCCGCCCAGGCCGCCCGGGTGGGGTTGGCCGCCCTGGTCCGGTCCATGGAACTGCTGGGCCAGGCCCAGGTGGCGATGCGGGACGCACCGGACCCGCGGGTCAACCTCGAGGTGGCGCTGGTGCGGCTGGCCCACCCCGAGGCCGACGAGTCTCCCGAGGCGATCGTGGCCCGGATCGAGCGGCTCGAAGCGGCTGCCCGGTCGTCCGCCGGCTCCGCCGGCGCAGTCGACGTCCCGACCCTCCCGCGCCCCACCACCAGGGTGCCGGAGCCCCCGGCCCCGGGGACCGGGGGGCCGTCCGGGCCCGACGGGCCGCCCGCCCGGCGGACGCTGGGTGCGGTGCGCCGGCAGTCCTCGGCTGCTCAGGTGGCTGAGTCCACGGAGGATCCGGGCCCGGCCGACCCTCCCGCGGCCGCAACCCCCCCTGGGCCGGTGGCCTCCGCCGAGCCGTCTCCCGCCACCGAGCCGTCTCCCGCCACCGACCCGTCCCCGGCGGCGGCTCCGTTATCGGTGCCGTTCCCCACACGCGATCAGCTGGTCCAGGCGTGGGGCGACCACATCGTCGGACGGCTGCGGCCGAAGGCGAAGGCCCTCTTCCAGGCCGGACGCTTCGTCGGGGTCGACGGGGACCGGGCCGTCTTCGGACTCCCCAACGAGACCCACCGCACCCGCTGCGCGGAGGTGCAAGAAGAGATCGGTACCGAGCTGTCGGAGCATTTCGGCCGGCCGGTCGGACTGGTGCTGGTGGTCGAGAACGGCGCGGGCCCGGACGGGGCGGACAGCCGCCCGGGCGACGCCGACCCGGTTGTGCCCGTCTCCCGGTCCACCGCCCCGCCGGCGTCGTCGGGCCCCCCGCCGTCGGGGGGGCGCGGCCGCAAAGGAGGCGGATCCGGTGCACCACCGTCCGCCGGGACGGCGGCGAATCCCCCGGAGCCCGACGAGAGCGAGGCGCTCTCGGCCTTCGAGGAGTCCGAGCTCGGCGAGGTCGCCCATGTGGACAACTCGGCGGAGGCCCGGGTGCTCCAGGCCTTCCCCGGTGCCGAAGAGGTCGACTAGGTGGCCATCTTCTCGGGGCCGTTACAGTCGCTCATCGACGAGCTGGGCCGGTTGCCGGGCGTCGGACCGAAGTCGGCGCAGCGGATCACCTTCCATCTGCTCAAAGTGGCTCCCGAGGACGCGCTCCGCCTGGCCGAGGCGATCATCGCCGTGAAGGAACGGATCACCCTGTGCACCCGCTGCTTCAACGTCGCCGAGGGCGGCCTGTGCGCCATCTGCCTCGACGATCGACGGGACGCGGCATCGGTCTGCGTGGTGGAGGATCCACGCGACATCGTCTCCGTCGAGAAGACCGGGGAGTACTCGGGGAAGTACCACGTGCTGCAGGGCGCCCTCAACCCGATCGAGGGCGTCGGGCCCGATCAGCTGCGGGTCCGTGAGCTGCTCGCCCGGGTCGAGGTCGAAGGCATCACCGAAGTCATCCTGTGCACCAATCCGAACCTGGAGGGTGAGGCGACCGCTATGTACCTGGCCCGCCTCCTGAAGCCGATGGGGCTCACCGTCACCCGTATCGCCAGCGGCCTCCCGGTGGGCGGTGACCTGGAGTATGCCGACGAGCTGACGCTCGGAAGGGCCCTCGAGGGCCGCCGCGAGGTGGACGCGTAGGCGGGTGGGCCGCACGGTGAAGTACCTCTGGTTGCTCCGGCACGGCAAGGCCGCTTCCGATGCCCCGGTGGGCGGCGGTGACCGGGAACGTCCGTTGACCGGCCGGGGTCGCCGCGACGCCACCGCACTCGGACGACGGATCCGCGAGGAGCGGCCGCCCCTCGGCCTCGAGGGCATGGCCCGGCCCGACCTGGCCGTCAGCTCTGCCGCTGTGCGGGCCCGTCAGACGGCCCAGCTGGTGGTCAAGGCCATGGGCGGCCGGGTGCCCCTCGACTCGTATCGCTCGCTCTATGACGCGGACACCGACGTCGTGCTCCGCTACGTCAGGGAGATCGACGAGGCGGTGAAGGGTGCGCTTCTGGTCGGTCACAACCCGACCATCTTCGAGACGGTGTGGGCGCTGCTGGGGCAGGCCGATGATGGCGGAGCGGCCGACCGCGAGGTGCTCGAAGCCCACGGGTTCCCCACCTGCTCGCTGGCGGTGGTGGCACTCCACGTGCCCGCCTGGGAGGACGCCGCCCACGGGTGCGGCACCCTGGCGGGGGTGTTCAAGCCTCCGTACTGAGGCCGGTCGGGGAGGCCGGTGCGACGGTCACTGCCCTACCGCGAAGCGTCCACCGGGACCCGATCCTCAGAGGCTGCGGAGGACGGCGGCGTCGCCCTGGCCGCCGCCGCCACACAGGCTGACCGCGGCGGTGCCCCCGCCGCGGCGCTTCAACTCGAGCAGCGAGGTCAGTGCCAGCCGGGTGCCCGACATGCCCACCGGGTGCCCGAGGGCGATGGCGCCGCCGTTGACGTTGAGCCGGTCCTCATCGATGCCGAGATCCTCAGCCGAGGCCAGGCCGACCGCGGCGAAGGCCTCATTGATCTCGAAGATGTCGATGTCGCCGATCGAGAGCCCGGCCTTGCCCAGTGCCACCGAGGTGGCGTGGGCGGGCTGGTGGAGCAACGAGGGGCTCGGGCCGGCCACCTGGCCGTAGCTGACCAGCTCGCCCAGCGGGGTCACCCCCAGCTCCTCGGCCTTCGCCTTGGACATCACGATGACCGCGGCCCCGCCATCGGAGATCTGGGAGGCGTTGCCGGCGGTGATGGTGCCCGCCTTGTCGAAGGCAGGACGGAGCTTGCCCAGGGACTCGGCGGTCGTCTCGGGCCGCACCCCCTCGTCGGTCTCGATCACGACCGGGTCGCCCTTCCGCTGCGGGACGCTGACCGCCACGATCTCCTCGGCGAACCGGCCATCCTTGATGGCACGGGCGGCTCGCTCGTGGGACAGGGCGCTGAAGGCATCCTGCCGCTCACGGGACACCCCGTCCGATCCGTTGTAGCGCTCGGTCCCGAGGCCCATGGCGCAGTTGTCGAACGCACAGAACAGTCCGTCGTACATCATCGAGTCGACGATGGTGCCGTCCCCGATCCGGTACCCGGCCCGGGCACCGGGCAAGAGGTAGGGAGCCTGGGTCATCGACTCCATCCCGCCGGCGACCACGATGTCCGCCTCACCGGCGTTGATCATCAGGTCGGCCAGGTAGATGGCGTTCAGGCCGGACAGGCAGACCTTGTTGATGGTGGTGGCGGCCACGTCCATCGGGATCCCGGCGTTGGAGGCCGCCTGGCGGGCGGTGATCTGCCCGGCACCGGCCTGGATGACCTGGCCCATCAGGACGTAGTCGACCTGCTCGCGCCGGACACCGGCCCGCTCCAGGGCGGCGGCGATGGCGAACCCGCCCAGTTCGGAGGCGGCGAAGCCGCCCAGGGCCCCGGAGAGCTTGCCGATCGGGGTCCGGGCCCCTGCGACGATGACGGTTCCGGGCATGACGACCTCCGCGGCCTGCTGGCCAGATCAGTAGGCGACCCCCATGGGCCGGCCATGACGACGGCACCATGATACGGCCTGGTCCCGGCCGCCGACCACACGGGCGCCCGGGACGGGCACCGGACGGCGGCCGGGGCCGGGATCGCCTGAGGGCGGGCGGGCTATCCTCACCTCCCATGCAGGAGTTCCTCGCAGCCATCCAGTCAGGTGCGTCCGGCGACGAGATCGCCGCCATCCCGATCCCCGAGGCCTACCGGGCCGCCTTCGTGCTCCGGGACGAGGTGGGCATGTTCGAGGGGCTCGAATCCGCCGACAAGGACCCCCGGAAGTCCCTGCACGTGAGCGAGGTGGCCGTTCCCGAGCTGGCTCCCGACGAGGCCTACATCGCGGTCATGGCCAGCGCCATCAACTTCAATACCGTCTGGACCTCGATCTTCGAACCGCTGCCCACCTTCGGGTTCCTCGACCGGCTCGGGAAGGAGAGCCGCTGGGGCCGGCGCCACGCGCTCGAGTACCACGTGGTCGGGTCGGACGCGGCCGGGGTCGTCCTGCGGACGGGGTCTGCGGTGCGGAACTGGAAGGCGGGCGACCGGGTCACCGTGCATTGCAACTACGTCGACGACCAGAGCCCCAGCGCCCACGACGACTCGATCCTGGCCGACAACCAACGGATCTGGGGGTTCGAGACCAACTTCGGCGGCCTGGCCGACCTGGCCGTGGTCAAGGCCAACCAGCTGATGCCCAAGGCCCGGCACCTCACCTGGGAGGAGGCGGCGGCCAACGCCCTGTGCAACTCCACGTCCTACCGGATGCTGGTCTCGAAGAACGGCGCCCACATGCAACAGGGGGACCGGGTGCTGGTGTGGGGGGCCTCCGGCGGACTCGGCGCCTACGCCGTGCAGTACGTGCTCAACGGCGGGGGCACACCGGTGGGCGTGGTGTCCTCGCCGGAGAAGGTGGGGCTCCTGCACGATCTGGGCGTGGAGGCGGTCATCGACCGGAAGGCGGCCAATTACCGCTTCTGGAAGGACGAGCACACCCAGGACGAGTCGGAGTGGCGCCGTCTCGGCAAGGACATCCGGGCCCTGGTCGGAGAAGACGTCGACATCGTGTTCGAGCATCCCGGCCGCCAGACCATGGGGGCGTCGGTGTTCGCCGCCCGGCGGGGGGGGACCATCGTGACCTGCGCCGCCACCTCGGGCTACATGATCGAGTACGACAACCGCCACCTGTGGATGAAGCTCAAGACCATCAAGGGCTCGCACTTCGCCAACTACCGCGAGGCCTGGGACGCCAACCAACTGGTGTGCGAGGGCAAGATCCTGCCCCCGCTGTCGGCGGTCCATCCCCTCGTCGAGGTGGGCGACGCCGCCTATCAGGTGCAGCAGAACCTCCACGAGGGGAAGATCGGCGTCCTCTGCCTGGCGCCCGGGGAGGGCCTGGGCATCGACGACCCCGAGCTCCGCGCTGAGGTGGGCGAGGACCGAATCACCCTGTTCCGCAGGCGCGGCGCGTGACCGGCCCCGGGCTGACCGAGATCGACCACGTGGCCATCGCCGTGCGCGACCTCGACGCCGCCATCGCCTACTACGCCGACACCTTCGGGGCGGTGGTGGCCCATCGCGAGCGGGTCGACTCCGACGGGGTGGAGGAGGCCCTGCTCAAGGTGGCCGACAGCTACATCCAACTGCTGACACCCACCAGGGACGACTCCCCGGTGGCCAAATTCCTGGAGAACAAGGGCGAGGGCCTCCACCACGTGGGCTATCGGGTGGACAGCTGCGCCGACGCCCTCCAATCGGTGAAGGACCACGGGGGCCAGGTCATCGATCATGCTCCACGGCCGGGGTCGAGGGGGACGACGGTGGCCTTCATCCACCCGAAGGGCGCGTTCGGCACGCTCATCGAGCTGGTCCAGGAATAGCCGGCCGGGGTCGTCGTGACCTCCGGATGGGCAGGTTCGGTGGCGCCGGTCCGATAGCCTCGGAGCCCATGGATCACCCGATGACCCAGCGGCTGGCGGAGCTGGCCGAGCGACGCGAGTTGGCCCGCAACGCCGGGTCCCCGCGGGCGGTCGAGAAGCACCACGCCAAGGGGAAGATGACCGCCCGGGAGCGGATCGACTACCTCTTGGACGACGGCTCCTTCCAGGAGCTCGACATGCTCGCCCGCCATCGGGCCCACGGGATGGGGCTCGAGGAGAACCGGCCCTACACCGACGGGGTGATCACCGGGTTCGGCACCATCGATGGTCGCCGGGTCTGCGTCTTCAGCCAGGACTTCACCGTCTTCGGCGGGGCGCTGGGCGAGGTGTTCGCCGAGAAGATCCACAAGGTGATGGATCTGGCATCGTCGATCGGGGTGCCGATGATCGGCCTCAACGACGGGGCCGGCGCCCGCATCCAAGAGGGCGTGGTTTCGCTCCATTCCTACGGGGGCATCTTCCACCGCAACGCCCAGGCGTCCGGGGTCATCCCCCAGATCAGCGTGATCCTCGGCCCGTGCGCCGGGGGCGCCGTCTACAGCCCGGCCATGACCGACTTCATCTTCATGGTGCAGGGAACCAGCCACATGTTCATCACCGGACCCGATGTGGTCAAGACCGTCACCGGTGAGGACGTGACCCTGGAGGAGCTGGGCGGGGCGATGAGCCACGCCACCAAGTCCGGTGTGGCCGCCTTCGTGGCCCCGGACGAGAAGTCATGTCTCGACGACGTCCGCTACCTGTTGAGCTTCCTCCCGTCGAACAACCTCGAAGAGGCCCCGCTGGTCGACTCCGGGGACGACCCCGAACGGCTGACCCCCGAGCTCTCCGAGCTGATGCCCGCCTCGCCCAACCAGCCCTACGACATGAAGCGGGTGATCGAGGCGGTGGTCGACGGCGGCGAGTTCTTCGAGGTCAACCACCACTGGGCCATGAACCTGGTATGCGGCTTCGCCCGCATCGACGGGCGGGCGGTCGGCATCGTCGGGAACCAGCCGCAGATGCTGGCGGGCGTGCTCAACATCGACGCCTCGGAGAAGGGCGCCCGGTTCGTGCGCACCTGCGATGCCTTCAACGTCCCGCTGGTCACCTTCGTGGACGTTCCCGGGTTCATGCCCGGCACCGACCAGGAGTACGGGGGCATCATCCGGCACGGGGCCAAGTTGCTCTACGCCTACTGCGAGTCGACCGTTCCCCGCATCCAGATCATCACCCGCAAGGCCTACGGCGGGGCCTATGTGGTCATGAACTCCAAGTCGATCGGCGCCGATCTGGCCTATGCCTGGCCCTCGGCCGAGTTGGCGGTGATGGGGCCCGAGGGTGCGGTCGAGATCGTCTATCGCCGGGACCTGGTCGAGGCGGCCGACCCGGTGGGGCGCCGCAAGGAGCTGGTGGAGGAGTACACCGAGCGCTACGCCAATCCCTACGCGGCCGCCGAACGCGGCTACGTCGACGACGTCATCGACCCGGCGGACACCCGGAGGGTCCTGGTCAGGAGCCTCGCCCTCCTGGTGTCGAAGCGCGAGGACCTTCCCAAGCGCAAGCACGGGAACATGCCGCTGTGAGCGCCGGGCCGCTCGCCGCCCCCGCGCCCGCCCCCGGCATCGCCGCCCGCCCGGACATCAGTCCCGAGGTGCTGGCGGTGCTGGCGGCGGCTGTCGACCAGGCCTGGCCCCGGCCCCGGGTGGCCATGGTCGAGGAGCCGGCGAAGCCCCCGGCGTGGCGGTTCAGCGGCCGATGGTGGTCGAGGCCGGCCACGACCCGCCGCGACCGCCCGTCACCGGCGCGCTGAGCACTCGGCCGGAGCGTCAGCGGGCCGTGGCGGCCCGGTGCTCCTCGGCCAACCCGATCATGTCGTCCATGATCCGGCCGATCTCGAAGTCCTTGGGGGTGTAGACCCGGGCCACGCCCTTGCCCAGCAGGATCTCCCCGTCGTCGGGCGGGATGATCCCGCCCACCACCACCGGAACGTCGACGCCCGCAGCCCGGAGCCGGTCGACCACCTCGGGCACCAGTTCGAGATGTGATCCCGAGAGGATCGAGATGCCCACCAGGTCGACGTCCTCGTCCCGGGCGGCGGCGGCAATCTCAGCCGGAGACAGTCGGATTCCCTGGTAGACGACTTCGAACCCGGCGTCGCGGGCGGCCACCGCGATCTGCTCGGCGCCGTTGGAGTGGCCATCGAGGCCGGGTTTGGCCACCAGCAGCTTGGGAGGGCCGCCGGCCTGGTCGGCCATGGCCTTGGACCGGGCCAGCACCGTCCGGAACTCGGAGCCCCGGTGGCCCACCCCGCCGCTGACCCCGGTGGGGGCCCGGTACTCCCCGAACACCTGGCGGAGGGCCCCTGCCCATTCGCCGGTGGTGCCGCCGGCATGGGCCAGGGCGATGGTGGCGGGCATGATGTTGTCGGTGCCCTCCGCGGCCCGGCGCAGGTCGTCGAGGGCCCGCCGGACGGCCCCCCCGTCGCGGGCGGCCCGCCAGGCCTCGACGTCGGCGCGCAGCTCGGACTCCACCGCCGGGTCGACCCGCAGGATGGAGCCGGACACCGGGTGGTCACCGCCGGCCGACGACCCGGCCGGGGCCAGGGGCGACTCCGCCGTCTCGGTGAAGCAGTTGACCCCCACGACCTGGAGCTCGCCGGTCTCGATGCGTCGGACCCGCTCGGCCTGGCTGCCGACCAGGCGGGCCTTCAGCTCGTCGATGGCCTCGAACGCACCCCCGAGGCTGAGGACGTCCTGCAGCTCGGCCCACGATGCCTCGGCCACTTCGGTCGTCTTCTTCTCGATCACCACCGAGCCGTCGAAGATGTCGCCGTACTCGAGCAGGTCGGATTCGAAGGCCAGGATCTGCTGGATGCGCAGCGACCACTGCTGGTCCCAGGGCCGCGGCAGCCCGAGGGCCTCGTTCCACGCCGGCAGTTGGAGCGCCCGGGCGCGCGCCCGCTTGGACAGGGTGACGCCCAGGGACTCGAGGACGATGCGGGGGACATTGTTCTCGGGCTGCGCCTCGGTCAGCCCCAAGGAGTTGACCTGCACCCCGTAGCGCAATCGCCTGAGGGTGGGGTCGGTGACCCCGTAGCGCTCGGAGCAGACCCGGTCCCACAGCGCGGTGAAAGCCCGCATCTTGCAGGTCTCCTCCACGAACCTCACTCCGGCGTTGACGAAGAAGGAGATCCGGCCGACGACCGACGGAAACCCGCTCTCGGGGATCTGGCCCGAGTCGCGGACTGCGTCCAGCACGCCGATGGCGGTGGCCAGGGCGTAGGCGACCTCCTGACTGGGTGTGGCCCCCGCCTCTTGGAGGTGGTAGCTGCACACATTGATCGGATTCCACTTCGGCACGTGGCGGACGGTGTAGGCGATGGTGTCGACGGTCAGCCGGCGGCTGGGGAGCGGGGGGAAGATGAAGGTGCCCCGGGAGAGGTACTCCTTGACGATGTCGTTCTGGGTGGTCCCCGACAGGGCCTTCGGGTCGACGCCGTGGTCCTCGGCGTTGGCGATGTAGAGGCCGAGCAGCCAGCCGGCGGTCGCGTTGATGGTCATCGAGGTGTTCATGGACTCGACCGGGATCTGGTCGAGCAGCTGGGCCATGTGCCCGAGGTGGGCGACCGGGACCCCGACCTTTCCCACCTCGCCGGCCGCCTCCGGCGAATCGGGGTCGTAGCCGATCTGGGTGGGGAGATCGAAGGCGATCGACAGGCCGGTCTGGCCCTTGGCCAGGTTGGTCCGGTAGAGCTCGTTCGACGCCTTGGCGGTCGAGTGGCCGGAGTAGGTGCGCATGACCCAGGGCCGGTCGCGGGTCCCGGGAGGCGGGGCAGGGGTCGGGGGTCCGTCGGAGGGGCCTCGGGTGTTCGCCACCGGGTCCGCCTCTCCTCCCTCTGCTGGATCGGCCGCCGGTCTCACGTTGCTCATCCCCCCATTGTGGCAATGGGAGCGGGGAACGAGAAATGCACTAGAACACGCTCTCGTTTTTGGGTGGTGGTGGCGCTCCGGCGGTGATCGGAGCGCGGAGCACCGGCCGCGGGCCCGGGTCGGCTACTTCCGGTAGTCGAGGAAGCCCTGGCCGGACTTGCGGCCCAACTGTTCGGCGGAGACCATGCGGCGCAGGAGGGGGACGGCCGCGTAGTTGGGGTCGCGGAACTCGTCGTAGAGCGCATCGAGGATGGCCACGGAGGTGTCGAGGCCGACCAGGTCGAGGAGGGCGAACGGGCCCATGGGGAACCCGCAGCCCCCCTTCATGGCCGCGTCGATGTCGTCCACGGAGGCCACGCCCTGCTCATGGAGTCGCACCGCATTGTTCAGGTAGGGGAACAGGAGTGCATTCACGATGAAGCCGGCCTGGTCCTTCACCTCGACGGGAGTCTTGCCGCAGGCTTCGGCGAACTGGCGGGCCGTGGCGATCGTCTCGTCGGAGGCGGTCAGCGGCTTGACCACCTCCACCAGGGCCATCACCGGTGCCGGATTGAAGAAATGGACGCCGCATACCTTGTCGGGCCGGCCGGTCTGCATGGCCAGTTCGATGACCGGGAGGGTGGAGGTGTTGGTGGCCAGGATGGTGTCGTCGCCGGTGATCCGGTCGAGCTCGTTGAACAACTCCTTCTTCACCGCCAGGTCCTCGACCACCGATTCGATGACCAGGTCGACATCCTTCAGGGCGGCCAGCTCCGAGGTGGCAGTGACCCTGGCCATGGTCTCGTCCCGCTCGGCCTCGGTCCTCTTGCCCTTCTCGACCTGGCGGTTGAGCGACTTCTCGAGGGCGGCGACGGTGGCGTCCGCCGTCGACTGGCTGCGCGACCTGAGCACCACCTGGAACCCGTTGACGGCGGCCGTCTCGGCGATGCCCGAGCCCATGATCCCGGAACCGACAATTCCCACGCGTGCGATTGACATAGGGAGGGATGCTAGCTGCGGCTGCCCCGATAGGCCCGGGCCGCGCAGACGACACGGCACTTGCCCCGGCCGGGGATGACCGACACGATGGGGCGATGGACGACGCATCAGGGAGTTCCGGACTGCCCCGGGGCACGAAGGCGGCGAAGGTAGCGAAGGCGGCGAAGGCGGCTCCCGACCCGAAGCCGGGTGCGAACGCCACCAAAGCCACCACCGCCAAGGCGGCCACCACCAAGGGGGCCACCACCGGGACGAAGGCGGCCGTCACCAGGGCGGGCGCCACCCGGGTCTCTTCCAGGACGCCGGCCGCGTCGGCGCAGGCGACGTCGGACGGGAAGGCCCGGGAGCCCAGTGCGTACCCCTCCGCCGGATCGGGCCGGGACGGGGGACGAGGGCGGGCCCGGAGTCGGGCCCTGTACAACCGCCGCGTGCAGAGGGCCGACGAGCGGTGGCCGGTGGTGGCCAGGAGTCTGGCCGGCATCTTCCGCCATCCCGATCTCGTGCTCGGTTTGCTGGGAGCGGGCGCCCCGGTGGAACGCGGGGGGAGGGTGCTGAACCGGAGCAGCCAGGCCCTCGTCGAGACCGTCAATCGGCTCAGCGGATCCGCCGGTGTCTACGACCCGCCGGCCATGCGCGTCCAGTCGAGACGCGCGGCACGGGCGGTGATGCCCGTCCGAACCGATGTCCACGTGTCCGGCCGGGTCATCCCGGGACCGGAGGGGGCACCGGACGTTCCCATAAGGATCTACCGGCGGTACGGCTACGGGCTCGGGGCCGGACCGGGAGGCGGGAACGCGCAACAGGCCATCGTCTTCTTCCACGGCGGCGGTTGGGTGACCGGCGACCTCGATACCCATGATCCCCTGTGCCGGATACTGGCCGCGGTGAGCAGGTGCCTGGTGGTGGCGGTCGGCTACCGGCTGGCCCCCGAGGACCCGTTCCCGGCCGCCGTCGACGACGCTCTGGCCGCCTACCGATGGGTACATCGGCACAGTGGCGAGCTCGGAATTGCCCGGGGCCAGGTAGGGGTCATGGGCGACAGCGCCGGTGCCAACCTGGCCGCCGTCGTGGCCCAGGAGACCACGAGCGGGGGAAGGGCCTCCGAGCCCGATGTGCCGCCCCCGCTCGCCCAGGGCCTGGCCTACCCGGTGGCGGACGCCAGGCTCGACACCGGTTCGATGAGGGATCTGGGTGAGGGGTTCGTCCTCACCCGGGAGGCCATGGAGTACTTCCGCGGGGCGTACCTCCCGGACCGGTCCGATTGGGACAGCGCCATGGCCTCGCCCCTGCTCGCCCCGGACCTGGCCGGCCTGGCACCTGCACTGGTGGTGACGGCCGGGTTCGACCCCCTGCGGGACGACGGGACCAACTACGCCGAGGCCCTGCGCTCGGCCGGCGTCGATGTCGAGTACCGGTGCTACGACGACCAGATCCACGGGTTCATGGTCATGGGGGTCCTCGACGACGCGCTGGCGCTGGCCACCGAGGTCTGCGATTCGATGGGCCGCCTGATGCGTCGCTCCGCACCCGCGGAATCCTGGGCGTAGGGCAATGGACCGAGCTCCCGGCATTCTGGCGTTGGTCGGCGGCGGCGAGTGGCAGGAAGGATGCGTGTTCGACGCCGAGTTCCTGGCCGCCTCGGGATCGAAGGAGGTCCTGGTGCTCCCGACCGCCGCCGCCTACGAGCGCCCCGAACGCCTGGTGGTCCGGGCCGGCGAGTGGTTCGGGCAGCTGGGGGCCCAGGTCGAGGGGCTGATGGTCCTGTCCCGCGCCGACGCCGAGGACGGGGGCGCGGCGGGCGTCATGCGGGGGGCCCGGTTCATCTACCTCAGCGGCAGCTCTCCCATGCACATCCGGAGCGTCCTGAAGAACTCGAGCGTGTGGGAGGCGCTCGTCGAGGCCTGGCAGAGCGGGGCGGTGGTCGTGGGCTCGTCGGGAGCGGCCATGGCCTTGACCGATCCGATGGTCGATGCCCGCGGGGGCGGCCTCACCATCGGCCTCGGGCTGTTGGCCGGCCTGGCCGTGGTCCCCCATTTCGGCGACAGCCACGAGGACGAGCACGGCGAGAAGCTCCACCGCTCGGTCCAGTTGGCCCCCGCCGGCACCCCGGTGGCCGGCATCCCGGAGCGGACCGCGCTCATCCGGGACCCGGGCGGCCGGTGGCGGTCGGCCGGTGTGGGCAAGGTGGCGGTGTATCTCGACGGTGCCGAGGCGGAGTCCGGGCTCGGGGCGTTGCCGGCCTGAACCACCAGCCCAGCCGGCGTTCGGCCTCGTCAGTCGGCCTCGGTGATGGTCACCGTCTCGATCATGACCTGCTCCGACGGCGCCCCGGACCGGCTGCCCACCGACTCGATCGCCGTTACCACCTCGAGACCGCCGACCACCTTGCCGAAGAGCGAGTAGCTGGGGGGCAGGGCGGTGCCGTCAGGCCCGCTCACGATGAAGAACTGGCTGCCGTTGGTGTTCGGGCCGGCATTGGCCATGGCCAGGGAGCCGATCTCATAGCGGCCCGGCGCCGGAAGCTCGTCCTCGAAGCGATAGCCGGGGCCGCCGCGCCCCGATCCCTCCGGGTCGCCGCCCTGCAGCATGAACCCCGGGATGATCCGATGGAACACGATCCCGTCGAAGTAGTGCCAGCGGGCCAGGAAGACGAAGTTGTTGACTGTGCGCGGGGCGGCGATGGCGTCGAGGGCGATGGTCATGGTGCCCTTGGAGGTGCCCAGCTGGGCGGAGTACCGCTTGGCCGGGTCGATGACCATCGGCGGCGGCCCGTCGAACCGCTGGGTCTTGGGGCTGGAGCCGTCTGCTGCCGGTATCTCGGGGGCCATGGCAATTCTCTCCTGTGTCGGTTGTTCGGGCGTTGCGGTCTGTACGGTCGGGCGGACGTTTGTCGCCGTGCGGGCAACCGGATGGGTCCGGGTGGCAGGGCTAGGAGGTGGTGATCGTGACCGACACCATGCGGTGGAGGGTGGTGGGGGGCGTCCCGCTGGTGGAGCCGCCGGCGTTGATGGCCGAGACGACGGCCATGCCCGAGGTGACCTTTCCGAACAGCGTGTAGTTCGGGGCCAGGGTGGAACCGGCGGTCCCGGCCACGATGAAGAACTGGCTCCCGTTGGTGCCCGGTCCCGAGTTGGCCATGGCCACCGAGCCGACCGGGTACTGCGGAGTGGCGGTCTTGGGAAGCTCGTCGCCGAACTGGTAACCGGGCCCCCCATTCCCGCCGCCGGTGGGGGAGCCGGTCTGGTCGACGAAGCTCGGGATGACCCGGTGGAAGATGATGCAGTCGAAGAAGTGCTGGTCAGCCAAGAAGACGAAGCTGTTGACCGCCTTGGGCGCGGTCTTCGGATCGAGCTGGACCGTGAACGGCCCGATATCGGTGGTGATGGTCGCGGTGTAGACCTTCGACGCACTGATGGTCATGGCGGGCGCAGACGGCCACGACGGCTTGTTGAGCGTGGCCGTGAAGCTGGCCGGGCAGTCGGCCGAGGTGGTGATGGCGCCCGGGGCCGTGTTGCCCGAACCGCCCGCCGGTGCCGGCCTGGTTGTCGTCGAGGCGGGGGTGCTGGAGGTGGTGGAGGCCTTGGAGCTCGAGTGCCTGTTGCCGAAGATCAGGTAGGACAGGCCGAACACGACGATGGCCACGATGGCGATGGTGATGGCGCGTCGGAGGTTCTGCCTCCGCTTCTGCGTCTTCTGTTCCGCCTCCCGCCGCGCTTGGCGGCCGGCCTTCTGTCGTTGGCGCTTCTCGGTGGGCACGGGGCTTCAGGGTAGTCGGTCCCACCTGGGCCATCGGAGTCGGCTGACGTGTGCGCCGCGGGTGGGGAGAACCGGTCCCTGTAGCCTTGACCACCATGTCGTTGGTCGTGCAGAAGTTCGGCGGAACCTCGGTGGCCGACGCGGAGCGGATCCGTGCGGTGGCCGACCATGTGGCCCGGACCCGGCGAACCGGCGACGACGTCGTGGTCGTGGTCAGCGCCATGGGCAGGACGACCGATCAACTGGTCCGGCTGGCGGAGGATGTCAGCGCCGTCCAGCCGACCCGCGAGGTCGACATGCTGTTGAGCGCCGGGGAACGGATATCGATGGCGCTCCTGTGCATGGCCTTGGCCGAGCTGGGGGTGGAGGCCACGTCGTATACCGGGAGCCAGGCCGGCATCATCACCGACGCAGTGCACACCCGGGCGAAGATCCTGGAGATACGGGCCGACAGGCTCCGGGCCACCCTCAACGGGGGCGGCGTGCCGGTGGTGGCCGGCTTTCAGGGCATGTCCGTCGAACGCGATGTGACCACGTTGGGTCGCGGCGGCTCGGACACCACCGCCGTGGCCCTGGCCGCGGTGCTCGGGGCCGGCGTCTGCGAGATCTACACCGATGTCCCCGGCGTGTTCAGCACCGATCCGCGCCTGGTGCCCGAGGCCCGCAGGCTGCCACGTGTCAGCTACGAGGAGATGCTCGAGATATCGGCCACCGGCGGCCGTGTCCTCTCACTGCGATCGGTGGAGTTCGCCCGGAACCACGCCGTGCCCCTGCATGTACGTTCGAGCTTCACCTGGGAGCCGGGGACCTGGATCGACGAGGAGGACGAAACCATGGAGCAAGCCGTCGTCACCGCGGTGACCCACGACGCCTCGGAGGCCAAGGTGACGGTGATCGGCGTCCCCGACCGACCGGGGCTGGCGGCCCGGCTGTTCCGGGGCCTGGCCGACCGCAATGTCAATGTCGACATGATCGTGCAGAACACGTCGCTGCACGGCACCACCGACATCTCGTTCACCGTTCCGGGCCACGACCTGACGGTGAGCACCGAGGTGTGCCACGGGCTGGTACCCGAACTGGGTGCCAGCGGGGTCACCACCGACGACGCCGTGGCCCGGGTCTCCCTGGTGGGGGCCGGCATGAAGACCCACCCCGGCGTCACCGCCCTCACCTTCGAGACCCTCGCCGCCGCGGGGATCAACATCGAGATGATCTCCACCTCGTCCATCCGCATCTCGTGCATGGTGCGAGCCGATGCCGCCGAAGAGGCGGTCCGCGCCCTGCACGCCGCGTTCGAATTGGCCTGATCGACGTCCGCGTCCGGCCGGCGCTCCGGGTGCCGGTCGACGATGGTCGGGAGGAGCGCAGGTAGAATAGGCCGATGCAGGTGGCAGTGATCGGTGCAACCGGGCAGGTCGGTGGGGTCATGCGGTCGGTGCTCGACGAGCGTGGCTTCCCCGTCGACGGCCTGCGGCTGTTGGCGACCTCCCGCTCGGCGGGCCGCCTGTTGTCGTTCCGGGGAGCCGACATCACCGTCGAGGACGCGGAGTCGGCGGATCCGAGCGGCGTGGACATCGCCCTGTTCTCGGGCGGTGCCGCCGCCTCGCGGGCCCTGGCCCCGCGGTTCGCCTCGGCCGGGGCCATCGTCATCGACAACTCCTCGGCATGGCGGATGGATCCCGAGGTCCCCCTGGTCGTTCCCGAGGTCAACGCCGGGGCACTCCGCTCCATCCCCAAGGGGATCGTGGCCAATCCGAACTGCACCACCATGGTGGCCATGCCCGTCCTCAAGCCGCTGCACGACGCCGCCAGCCTGCGGCGGCTCGTCGTGGCCACCTACCAGGCGGTGTCCGGCGCCGGTCTGGCCGGCCCGTCCGAGCTCGAGGACCAGTTGATCAAGACGGTCGACGGTGCCGCCGCCCTCACCTTCGACGGCGGCGCGGTGGCCTTCCCCCCACCCGGCATCTTCCCGGACTTCATCGCCCACAACGTGATCCCGCGGGCCGGCCACCCGGTCGAGGACGGCTCGGGCGAGACCAGCGAGGAACAGAAGTTCCGCCAAGAGAGCCGGAAGATATTGGGGATCCCCGAGCTCGACGTCATCTGTACCTGCGTGCGGGTCCCGGTCTTCACCGGGCACTCGATGGCCATCGTGGCCGAGTTCGACCGTCCGATGGGACCCGGGGAGGCGACCGAGGCGCTCACCGGGGCGGCGGGGGTGGAGCTGTCCGACGCACCGACGCCGTTGCACGCGGCCGGGACGGACCCGACCCTGGTGGGCCGGATCCGGGCCGCCGGCTCGGCCGACCGGCTGGCGCTGTTCCTCAGCGGCGACAACCTGCGAAAAGGGGCGGCCCTGAACGCCGTGCAGATCGCCGAGTCGCTGGTGGCGCTGGGCATCGTCGCCTGAGCGGTCCCTACCCCTGATCCACCGGCTCGGGAGGGGACTCCACCCGAAGGTCATCGCTCACGATCACCCGGGGGCCCGAGCTCCACGACAGGTACCTCCACGACCAGTTGATCAGCACCACGATCTTGTTGCGGAACCCGATGAGGTAGACGAGGTGCAGGCCCAGCCAGGCCAGCCATCCGAGGGTGCCGCGCACCATCAATCCGTTGGGGAACTCGGTGACCGCCGCCCGCCGCCCGATGGTGGCCATGATGCCCTTGTCGTGATACCGGAACGGCTCGGTGGGCCTGCCGGCGGCCCGATTGAGAATCTGGGCGGCGGCGTGCGCTCCCGACTGGATCGCCACCTGGGCCAGCTGAGGGCAGACCCTGTCGCGCTCCTGCGGCGCCGGTCCCCACGGGACGGCGGCGGCATCGCCGATGGCGTAGGCGTCGTCGTGGCCGGCCAGCGACAGATCGGCGTCGACGGTCAGGCGGCCGTTGGACCCGGTGGCGGTCCCCAACCGGGCGGCGATGGTGCCCTCGACCGTGACGCCCCCGGCCCACACCACCGTCTCGGTCGGGATCCGGGTCCCGTCGTCGAGCTCCACGCCGTCGACGGTCACCGCCTTCACCATGCGCCCGAGCTGCAGCTCCACGCCCCGGCCCCTCAGCGTGTCGGCGGCGTACGAGGCCGCCGAGGGCTTGAAGGGGGTCAACAGCCGGTCGAGCCCGTCGACGAGGACGATCCGGCCCGTGGACCGGTCGAAGCCGAAGCCGTCATGGCGGACCGCCACGTCCAGCAGCTCGGCCAGGGCCCCGGCCACCTCCACACCGGTCGGTCCGCCACCGACCACGACGAAGGTCAGCGGTCCCTCGGTGGCCCGAGCCGGGTTGGAGTCGGCGTCCTCGAGCCTCCGGAGCACATGGTCCCGCAGGCGTCGTGCATCGGTCAGTGTGTACAGCGGGAAGCTGAACTCCGCCGCCCCGGGGATCCCGAAGTACCGGGCGGTGGCCCCGCTGGCCACGACGACCGAGTCGAAGGGCAGGGGGTCCGAGCCCTCGAGGATGACGTGGCGCCTCCCCCAGTCGACGCCGGTCACCGCCGCGAAGCGGAAGGCCACGTTCGCCGCCTTGCCGAAGATCACCCGGATCGGATACGCCACATCCCCGGAGTCGAGGCCGGCCGTCGCCACCTCGTACAGCATCGGCTGGAAAGTGTGGAAGTTCCTCTGGTCGACGATGGTCACCTCGACCGGCTTCCCGATCAGGGACCTGGCCGCCGAGAGGCCGGCGAATCCGGCCCCCACGATGACCACCCGGTGCATGGGCTCATGGTGGCACAGACAGGGGCGGATCGACGGGGGCAGAGGACCGTGAGGGCCAGGCCCGCCCCTCGGCCCGGGCCCGCCCGGGTGGGAGCGGTGCCGTGTACTGGGTGTCCTCCAGGCGGGGTGTCCACTGAGTTGTCACACCCCGTCGGTACGCTGGCCACCCGAAGGCCTAGGGGCCGCAAGGAGGACTCGCCATGCTCACCGGACTCGTACTCGGGCTGGTCGCCGGGGCCGCTCTCGGGCTGGCGGTCGGCCTCTTGGCCCGCGCCGGTCACCTGACGGCGGCGAAGACGGCGGAGGCCCGGCTGGCCGATGCGCTCGGCCAGACCCAGGCGCTCACCGCCGACCTGCAGGTCCTGCGATCCCAGATGGCCGACCAACAGGGGCGGCTCAACGCCGCGCTGAGCGAGTCCGCCTGCCTGGAGGCGGAGCTCGGACACGAACGAAGGTCCGCCGAGCAACGTGCCGCCGCCTTCGATGAGACCCGCGCCCAGTTGACCGGGGAGTTCGCCCGTCTCTCCACCCTGGCGCTGCAGCAGAACAACGAACAGTTCCTGCAGCTGGCCGACACCAAGCTCAAGGAGACCCATCAGGCGGCCGAAGGGGAGCTGGCCAAACGGCAGGAGGCCATCGAACAGCTGCTCAAGCCGATCGGCGAGCAGCTCGACAAGTACGAAGCGGGGATGCAGCGGCTCGAGCTCGAGCGCCAGCGGGCCCATACGACCCTGACCGAGCAGATGAAGCACCTCTCCACGTCCCAGGACCAGTTGCAAAAGGAGACCCGCAACCTGGTCACCGCCTTGCGCTCGCCGCAGACCCGCGGCCGATGGGGGGAATTGCAGCTGCGCCGGGTGGTCGAGATGGCCGGGATGCTCGAGCACTGCGATTTCGACGAGCAGGTCACCTCGGACGCAGAGGGCGGGCGGATGCGGCCCGACATGGTGGTCCACCTCCCGGGCAACAAGAACGTGGCCGTCGACGCCAAGGTGCCGATGCAGGCCTTCCTCGACGCCAACGAGGCTGACGACGAATCCACCCGCCGCACCTGCCTGGCCAGCCACGGCCGCCAAATGAAGGCCCATATCGACGCCTTGTCGAAGAAGGAGTACTGGAAGCGGGTCGACCCCTCGCCCGAATTCGTGGTGGCCTTCATCCCGGGCGACCCCCTTCTCACCACCGCGTTGGAGCACGAACCGGGGCTCATGGAGTATGCGGTGGCCAATCACGTGCTGCTGGCCACCCCCACCTCGCTGATCGCCCTGCTGCGGGCCGTCGCCTACGGGTGGCAGCAGGACGCCCTGGCCGACAACGCTCGGGAGGTCCAGCAACTCGGCGCCGAGCTGTACCAGCGGCTGTCGGTGCTGGGCGACCACGTCTCGAATGTCGGAAAAGGCCTGAACAACGCCGTTACGGCCTACAACCGTGCGGTCGGCTCGCTCGAGGGGAGGGTCCTGGTCACCGCCCGGCGGTTCGTCGAGATGGGCGTGATCGGGACCGGGGACAGGGAACTGCCGCACCCGCCGACGGTGGACGCCACCACCAGGGCCTTGGTGTCCCCCGAGCTCAGCCCCCCGACCCTGGACCTCCCGTTTGCCGACAGCCCGGTGGCGGTGCCGGTCTCCCGGTAGGCGCCGGCCGGCGGACGGCCGGCGGACGGCCGGCGTTCACCCGGACGCCCCGGTTTCGGGTGGCCCCTCATTTTGGCGACCTGCCGGCGCCGCGGGCATCGTAAGGATCGCACCCTCCCGACCTGCGCTTCGTCCGGAATATGACGATCAGGTTGCAGTTCTCAGGCAATTCCAAGGTCGGTTAGTGATAAAAGTAGTGGCAACCCAGGGTTGCGCCGGGCCGGTGGTCTGGGTTGGCCGGGCGGCGACCGCCGGAGGGAGAGGGAGACGAAGTGAACATTCTGGTCCTCGGTGGCGACGGCTATCTCGGTTGGCCCACTGCGCTGTACCTGTCCCGTCGGGGCCACCGGGTCGGGGTGATCGACAACTTCGCCAGGCGGGGCTACGACCTCGAAATGGGCGTCGACAGCCTGGTGCCGATCGTCAGCCTCCAGCAGCGGGTGCGCCGCTGGAAGGAGATCTCGGACCTGTCCATCGATCTCTTCGTGGGCGACCTCAACGACCCGGTCTTCGTCGGGGACGCACTGGCCTCTTTCCGGCCCGATGCCGTGGTGCACTTTGCCGAGCAGCGCTCCGCCCCCTATTCGATGATCGATCGCAAGCACGCGGTCTACACCCAGGTCAACAACGTGGTCGGGACCCTCAACCTGCTCTACGCCATCGCCGAGCAGAACCGGGACATCCACCTGGTGAAGCTCGGGACCATGGGCGAGTACGGGACCCCCAACATCGACATCGAAGAGGGCTTCATCGAGATCAACCACCGTGGCCGCACCGACGTGCTGCCCTATCCCAAGCAGCCGGGCTCCTTCTACCACCTGTCGAAGGTCCATGACAGCCACAACATCATGTTCGCCTGCCGCATCTGGGGAATCCGGGCCACCGATCTCAATCAGGGCATCGTCTACGGCCACGAGACCGAGGAGACGGCGTTGCACCCCGAGCTGGCCACCCGCTTCGACTACGACGGGGTCTTCGGCACGGTGCTCAACCGGTTCTGCGTCCAGGCGGTCACCGGGCATCCCCTGACCGTCTACGGCTCGGGCGGGCAGACCCGGGGCATGCTGAGCATCCTGGACACGCTGGCCTGTGTCGAGTTGGCGTTGGTCAACCCGGCCGAGCCGGGCGAATTCCGTGTCTTCAACCAGTACACCGAGTCGTTCTCAGTGTCCGAAATGGCGGACATGGTCGTCACCGAGTACGCCGGCGAGGCGCTCATCGACCACTGGCCGGACCCGAGGGTGGAGAAGGAGGACCACTACTACCGGGCAGCGCACACCAAGCTCCTCGATCTGGGGCTGGTGCCCCACCTGCTCACCTCGTCGGTCATCCAGTCGATCCTGGCAGTTTCCGACAGGTTCAAGGCGAACGCCGATGCGGCCGCCATCCGGCCCACCGTCGAATGGCGGAACACCACCAGCGGTCTGGCCACCGCGGGGACGCCGACCCGCCACCGTGCGCCCGAAGAAGCCAGAGAGTCCGTTCCCCAGTCTTCCTAGGCGGTTTGCAACGGGGACTGCTGCGCCCCGCCCACGCGCCGGCCACCACCGGGCCGGGGCCAAGTTCGCAGGTTGACGGCCCGCACTATCGTCGTCTGGATGCCCAGGGCCCGACGGAGACGACGTCGCTCCGTCGTCAAGCACGGGTTCGGCAGGTATCTCCTTCTCGCCGCGCTGGTGGCCGTGGCGACGGTCCTGGCCATCGGCTCTCTGGTCGAGGTCCATACCCAGTCGAGTGGCTTTCGCACGTCGACCAACACCGGCTACGGGGCCCTCGCCTCCCGTGTGGCGGACGATTCGAATCAGACGGGCGCCCGGTTGGCGCACCTGCTGGACACCGCCCCGCTCCTGACCAACGCGCCCAACCCACCGCTTCTGCAGAGCACGGCCCGGGCCGTGCTCCAGCAAGGTCTCGACCAGGCGGTGCGCTCCAGCTCGGACGAGGCGGAGCGGGCGGTCGACCTGGTGCCACCGGCTCCGAGCGGCACGGTCAGCGGTCAGTTCACGCAGGTGCTGTCCGATCGGGCGGCGGCCGTCTCGGCCATCCGGACCGGCATCGATCAACGGCTGGGGATGACGCCGCTGCCCATCGCCGGTGCACCCACCCCGTCCGCGACGCCCGCTCCGGCCCCTCTGGTCTCGGCCGACCAGGCCGCGGCGGTGCTGACCGCGGCGGGGGTCGGGCTCGAACGTGCCGACGCCGCCTACCGGGTGCTGCTGACCGGCATCCGGCGGGCGGGCCTCCCGATCCATCTTCCGAGATCGGTGTGGGTGCCGTTGCCGGTGGCCCAGGCCCCCCTGGGCTCGGTCCGGCTGGGTGCCCTCATTCCTTCCCTGGATGCGGCGGTCAGCTTCGTCCCCTACCACCGGCTGATCTTCAGCGCCGTGGGCATCTCGCCGCCGGCGGTCGCCACCGGCGGCGCCGGCACCGCGGGGAGTGGGTGCAGCGCGCCCCGGTCGACGGTCCCCGGCGCCACTCCGACCGTGCTGCCCCCGACGTCCTCGGTCAGTGTGGCGGCCACCGTGACCAACTGCGGAACGGTCGTCGAATCCGGAGTGGGGGTCTCCGAGACCCTGGCCCCGGCCGACCCACCGGGCGCGGCGCCGCCGGCGTCGGCCCGGGGGGGCACGGCGAAGGCCACCGTGACCCTGCGGGCGGGTTCGTCCGTCGCACTCCCACCGGCCGGCTTCGCGGTGGCCGGCGGCCATCTGTACACCTTGACGCTGGCCATCGCCATCGATCCTTCCAACCAACTCGACCCCACCGGCTCGACACAGCAGTTCCTCCTCCAGATCTCCGGCTGAGCGGAGGGGACAGGTCGGGCGCGCCGTCCCGCACAGGCACTGCGCATCGCCGGAAGATCCGTCCGGAGGGCTGGTCGACGAGGGGGTGAGTCGATCTAGGATTGGGAGGAATGAGACGGATTGTGAACAGAAGGGTCTGAGGACCAGTGACCGAGAGCATCACGATCACGGACAACCGCACCGGCGAGTCCCTCGAGATCCCCTTCGAAAACGGGGGCATCTCCGCCGCGCAGTGGTCGAAACTGCTGCCCGGTGTCTGGTTCTACGACCCGGGATTCGTCTCGACGGCGGCGTGCGAGAGCTCGATCACCTACCTTGACGGCGACGAGGGCATCCTCCGCTACCGGGGGTATCCGATCGAGCAGCTGGCCGAGAGCTCGACCTACCTGGAGGTGGCCTATCTGCTGTTGAACAGCGAGCTGCCGACGGCTGAGCAATTCGACACCTGGCAGCACGAGGTGACCCACCACACGTTCATCCACGAGAACGTGCGCAAGCGCTTCCTCGAGGGATTCCACTACGACGCCCATCCCATGGGCATGCTGGTCTCGGCCGTCGCCGCCCTCTCGACCTTCTACCTCGATGCCAAGGACATATTCGACACCGAGTCCCGTGACAAACAGATCATCCGGCTCATCGCCAAGATGCCCACGCTGGCGGCGGCCGCCCACCGCTTCAGTGTGGGCATGCCCTTCGTCTACCCGGACAATTCGCTGCAGTTCACCTCCAACTTCCTCTCGATGATGTGGAAGACGGCCGAGCCCCGGTTCGATGCCAATCCGGCACTGGCCCGCGCCCTCGACGTCCTCTTCATCCTCCATGCCGACCACGAGCAGAACTGCTCCACGACCGCCATGCGGGTGGTCGGCTCGTCGCACGCCGACCCGTACTCCGCCTGCGCCGCCGCCGCCGCCGCTCTCTACGGCCCCCGGCACGGGGGGGCCAACGAGGCCGTCATCCGTATGCTGACCGAGATCGGTTCGATCGACAACGTCGAGCCCTTCATCCGGTCGGTGAAGGAGGGTTCGGGCGGGAGGCTCCAGGGCTTCGGCCACCGGGTGTACAAGAGCTACGATCCCCGAGCCAAGATCATCAAGAAGACGGCCGACGAGGTGTTCGAGATCACCGGGAAGAACCCGTTGCTCGAGATCGCCTTGAAGCTCGAGGAGATCGCCCTCTCCGATGACTACTTCATCTCGCGCAAGCTCTACCCCAACGTCGACTTCTATTCCGGATTGATCTACCAGGCCATGGGTTTCCCCCTCGAGATGTTCCCGGTGCTGTTCGCCATCCCCCGGACCGCGGGCTGGCTGGCCCACTGGCAGGAGATGCTCGCTCAGGACTCGAAGATCGCCCGGCCCCGTCAGCTCTACATCGGGGACGATGTCCGGGACTACGTCCCGATCAGCGCCCGCTGAGCTGGTCGTCCCCCTGGGACCGGACCCGCCGGGCCGGGATCAGGGAGCGGGGGCTCTGGTCGAGACCCGCATGAGCCCCTCTTGGGCCACTGACACCACGAGCTCGCCCTGGCGGGTGAACAGGAACCCCCGGGCCAGGCCCCGTGCGCCCGAGGCGATCGGGCTGTCCATGTCATAGAGCAGCCACTCGTCGGCCCGGAAAGGCCGGTGGAACCACATGCAGTGGTCGAGGCTGGCCCCCATGAAGTGGGTGTCGTCCCAGTTCACGTCGTGCGGGGCCAGCATGGTGTCGAACAGCGACATGTCCGAGGCGTAGGCGGCGATGCAGGCGTGCAGGAGTGGGTCGTCGGGAAGAGAGCCGTCGGCCCGGATCCAGAGGCGCTGTATCGGGTCCTTGCCCTTCTTGTGGGTGAACGGCAGTTCCCCGATGTGGCGCTGGTCGATGGGGTGGAGCCGGGAGAACCAGTCTCCCAGGGTCTCCCGGTAGGGCTCGAGCCTGACCGCCAGGGGCTCGAGGCTCTCGGGTGGGGGGACCTCGGGCATGGGACGCTGGTGCGCGAGCCCCTCCTCGTCGACATGGAAGGAGGCGGAGAGATTGAAGATGGCCCGTCCGTGTTGGATGGCCACCACCCGCCGGGTGGTGAAGGACCGGCCATCGCGGATCCGGTCCACTTCGTAGAGGATGGGCACGCTGGGGTCGCCCGGACGGAGGAAGTAGGCGTGGAGCGAGTGCGGGCGACCCGACTCCACAGTGCGGCCGGCGGCCATCAGCGACTGCGCCGCCACCTGGCCGCCGAAGACGCGCTGGCGGTCCTCATCGGGGCTCACCCCGCGGAAGATGTTGACCTCGATGGACTCGAGGTCGAGCAGGTCCACCAGGAATTCGAGGGCTTCGCTCACGCCTCCATCCTGCCAGGTGACCGGTGGGCGGTCGGGCGGGCCCCAGGGGCCCGGCGGCACCGACGGCACCGACGGCACCGACAGGCCCAGCGGCGGACATCGGGCCACGCTAGCTTTGGCGCCCGTGCCCGAGATCACCTTTCCCGATCGATTCGTGTGGGGAACGGCAACGGCCGCCCACCAGATCGAGGGCGGAAACGTCAACAACGACTGGTGGGCGATGGAGCACGACCCCGCCGCCGGCTGCGTGGACGTGAGCGGTGACGCGTGCGACTCCTTCAACCGCTATCCGGAGGACATCGCCCTGGTGGCCGGCCTGGGCTTCTCGTCCTACCGGTTCTCCCTCGAGTGGAGCCGGATCGAGCCGGAGGAGGGCGAGTTCTCGCGGGCGGCCCTCGACCACTACCGCCGGATGGCCGCCACCTGCCACGAGCACGACATCATGCCGGTGGTCACCTTCCACCACTTCACCCACCCGCGTTGGCTGGCCGCGGCCGGGACCTGGGAGGCCCCCCATGCGCCGGATCGATTCGCCCGGTTCTGTGAGCGCGCCACCGCCCACTTCGGCGACCTGATCGGCATGGCCTGCACCCTCAACGAGCCGAACGTGGTGGCCTCCATGGGTTGGCGCCACGGGATCTTCCCGCCGCGGGTGAGGGACCGGGCCCGCCGCCAGGCGGTCAACGACGCGCTGGTGGTCGCCCATCGCCAGGCGGTCGACGCCATCCGCTCGGGCCGGGGTGACGCCCCGGTGGGCTTGACCCTGTCGATGACCGACTACCAGCTGCAGCCCGGCGGGGAGGAATGGCTCGAGCGCATCCGTCGGCCTTCCGAGGACGTGTTCCTCGAGGCCACCGGGGCCGACGACTTCATCGGCGTCCAGACCTACACCCGGGCGAGGGTCGGCCCGGACGGGGTCGTCGGCGTCGAGGACGGTGTTCCCACCACCCAGATGGGCTACGAATTCTGGCCCGAGGCGCTGGAGGGGACGATCCGGCGGGCATGGGAGATGACCGGGGGAGTGCCCGTGTATGTGACCGAGAACGGGATCGGCACCGACGATGACCGGCTGCGGATCGAGTATGTCGGGCGGGCCTTGGCCGGATTGAAGCGCTGCCTCGACGACGGGATCGACGTGCGCGGGTACTTCTACTGGAGCCTGCTGGACAACTTCGAATGGGTGCTCGGTTACGGCCCGACCTTCGGGATGGTGGCGGCGGACCGTGAGACCTTCGAGAGACGCCCGAAGCCCAGCGCCGCATGGCTGGGCGGGATAGCCAGAGCCAACGCACTCTGAGCGGAGCGCCGCCTGGCGCCGACCCGTGTCCTCAAAAATGGGGAGCTACCTGCTCCCGCCCAGGTGTGGACGACCGATGCGGCAGATCCACGACGGCTAGGGTTTCGAAATGGCCGGGCTCCCCCTGCGCGTCGTGCACCTGTGGCAGAGGCGGGACACCCCTGAGGCCCTGCAGTTGTTCCGCTATACGGCGGTCTCGGGGATTTCGACGGCCGTGTCCTTCGGCGTGCTGGCCATCGTGTTCGGCGTACTCCATCTGTTCGGCGAGGTCGGCAGCACGGTGTTCGCCAACCTGGTGGCGACGGTGCCCTCCTACTACCTCAACCGCAAATGGGTGTGGAAGAAGGGCGGCCGGTCCCACCTGATGAAGGAGATCGTGCCGTTCTGGGTCATGTCGTTCATCGGCATCGTGGTCTCGATCGGGGGTGCCGCCGTCGCCCGCCACATCGGCCTCGAGCACCATCTCAGCCACTTCCAGCAGACCGTTCTGGTGCTGGCGGCCAACGTCTTCTCCTTCGGCCTGTTCTGGGTGCTGAAGTACATGTTGTTCAACCGCCTCTTCCACGTGCACCCGCTCGAGGAGCTCGACGAGCTCGTGGAGGCGGCCTGACCGGAGACCTCCCGGCGTGGGAGGAGGGTGGAGGAGCCGGCCGCCCGGAGCACCGAACCGATCGGGTCAGTCCCGGAAGTTGCTGAACTGCAGCGGGATGCCGAAGTCTTCGGCCTTGCACGCGGCGATGACGGCTTGGAGGTCGTCCCGCTTCTTTCCGCTGACTCGAAGCTGGTCCCCCTGAGTCTGCGAGCTCACGCCCTTCATCCCCAGGTCCTTGATGAACTTGTTGATCTTCTTGGCGTGGTCCGAGGAGATGCCGGCCTGGATGGTGAGCCGCTGGCGGGCTGATCCGCGCGAGGCCTCCTCGATCTTTCCCACGTCGAAGGACTTGAGCGACACTTCGCGCTTGACCAGCTTCTCCTGGAGGACCTGGAAGAGGGCACGGAGTCGATCGTCGGTCGACGAGGCGAGCAGCACCTCCTTGTCGGTGAGCTCGATCGAGGAGTCGGTTCCCTTGAAGTCGAAGCGGGTGGCAGCCTCGCGATTGGCCTGGTCCACGGCGTTTCGGACTTCTTGCATGTCAACTTCGGAAACCACGTCGAAGGTGGGCATTTCGAAACAGTAGCGCCGCGCCAGACGATATCCTTGCGCCCTGCGGGTCGGTGCCCGAGCGGCCAAAGGGAGCAGACTGTAAATCTGCCGGCACTGCCTTCGAAGGTTCAAATCCTTCCCGGCCCACTGCAGGAGTCGGCCGGAGGTGGCGGGGGGCCGGGGTCTTCGGCCGCCTCCGGCGGGCGGTCCACCCGCCTGCCGCGGCCGGCTCGCCCGGCCATCACGTATGTCCCCGGGGGGACTTGCTCCCGCCGGGCGATTGGTTACAATAAAGTTACGGATTGATTGCGGTCGCAGCGGGCCCACTTGCCGGGCGCCACTGGTCGGGGAGCGCTTTTGAAGCCGTGGACGAGGACCTAGGGATAGTTCCTTTCACGAGATGGAACTGGCTGTTTCGATCCAGCAGTTCGACCGAGGAGAAGCCCCCAACCTCATGTCAGCGGAGATCTCGCCTGAGGACAGCGTCCAAAGCGAGCACGAGGTCACGGCGGAGTACACCCCAGCGGGGATGCGGTCCCTGGTCCTGGAGGCGAGCAGTGCCGGACTGAGGTTCGTCGACCGGATCTTCGAGTCGGTGCGGGAGCGGTTGGACGGGGGCACCGGCCTGCCCAGCGCCCCGACGTCGGGCCGGGCCCGGACCGGCCAGCCAAGGGGCCTCGTGCTGCGACCGGCCCTGTTGGGATTCGCCGCCATCCTGGCCATCGCCGTCGGCGCATCCCTCCCGAGCTCGCCCTTCAAGCTCGAGATGCCGGGCGTGTGGTTCTTCGGCGTGCCCAGCTCCGGTGGTCCGAGCCGCTGGGGCGTCTACTTCGTGCTGGCCGCGGTCTACGGGGGCCTGCTGCTCCTGATGCGGGTGTGGTGGGGCATGACCCGGCTGTACTCGCGCTGCCCCGGGGTCCCCCTCAACCGGATGATGTGGGTATTCGCCCTCTGGTCCCTGCCCATGCTGGTCATCGCCCCGCTGTTCAGCCGCGACGCCTACTCGTATGCCGCCCAGGGGGAGATGGTCAGCCATCACATGAACCCCTACCTGTACGGCCCCTTCGAGTTGGGGAACAACTCCTATACCGCCCCGGTCGACAATCTGTGGGGGAATGCCCCCGCCCCCTACGGACCCCTGTTCCTCCAGCTCGACGGCTTCTTCGCCCGGATCACCTTCCACAACGAGCTCGCCACCATCGTGCTCCTGCGCCTCCTCTCCCTGGTCGGGGTGCTGTTGATCGCCGCCTGCGTGCCCCGCCTGGCCCGGCTCTACCACCGGGACGGGGCCGAGGTGTTCACCCTGATGGTGCTCAACCCGGTGACGATCCTCCATCTCATCGGCGGGGCCCACAACGATGCCTTGATGCTCGGCCTGCTGATCGCCGGCCTCACCGCCGCCAAGGAGAAGCGTCCGATCGTCGGCATCGTCCTGTGCGCCCTGGCCACGGCCATCAAGGCGCCGGCGGCGGTGGGAATGCTCTACGTCGGATGGAGTTGGCTCGGGTCCCGGGCCTCGACCCGTGACCGGATACGGCCGGTGGTGACCGCCGGCCTGATCGGTGCCGGGGTCTTGGGGTTCTTCTCGTACGTGAGCGGTCTCGGGTGGGGATGGGTGACCATTCTGGGGACGCCAGGGGCGGTTCGGTCATGGACCGCCCCGACCACGTCGCTGGCCCTGGTCTTCGAGGGCATCGCCCATTTCGCCCACATCGGAGTGGGCTTGGGCGGTGTGCTCACCGCCACCAGGTTCCTCGGGCTCCTGACGGCCACGGTCGCCGCCGTCTGGCTGCTGTTGAACAGCGATCGGATCGGCACGCTCAAGGCCCTGGGCATCACCTTGTTGCTCTTCGTCGTCCTCGGCCCGGTGGTCCAACCGTGGTACCTGTCGTGGGGCCTGATCCTGCTGGCGCCGGTGGCGCTGGGCCGGCTCCGCTCCCTGATCATCGGGCTGTCCATGGTCACCGCCTTCATCGAGCTGCCCGGGGGGACCCAGCTGGTCAACAGCCTCATCCACGGCGATCCACTGTTGATCGTGCTGACCCTGCTCTGGATCCTGGTGGTCCTGACCGTGCCGCTGGCGACCTGGGAGCGGCGCGAACCCGCCCCACCGGGAGGGGTGTCGGCCACGGCCGCCCCGGGGGCGGGCGAACTGGCCTCGGTCTCCGCCGCCTGAGGACGGGGCCCGAGGACGGGCCTGAGGACGGGGCCGGCGACCGGGGGAGTTCGGGTGCCGTGGGCCAGAGCGGGTGGTTGGACGGTCCGGTCTGGAGCCCTCAGAGCAGGCGCTGGAGCACCGAGACGTCGAGCCATCGGTTGAACTTGCGCCCGACCTCCTGCTCCACACCGACCATCCGGAAGCCGCAGGCGAGGTGGAGGGCGATCGAGGCCCGGTTGTCCCCGCCGACGCGGGCCACGACGGCGTGGAATCCGTGCTGCGTGGCCAGATCGATCAGCTCCTCCAACAGGCGGCGGCCCGTACCGGCCCCCCGGCTGCGAACTCCGACGTAGACCGAGTCCTCGACGGTGGTGGCGTAGGCCGGGCGGTCCCGGTAGGCCGAGAGCGAACCGAACCCGAGGACCGTGTCGAGGTCGTTCACGGCCACGATGGCCGGGTAGGGCCCCCGATGCTCGGACAGCCAGGCGATCTGGTCCTCCGAGGTGCGGGGCACGAGGTCGAAGGTGGCGGTCGACCCGGCCACCTCGGCGTTGTAGATCGACCGGATGGCTTCGGCATCGGTCGCCCTGGCCAGGCGCACACGCATCCGCCGATGGTAGCGAGGTGGGTCGCTCTGTCGGCCTGCTCCCCGTTGACTATGATCTTCCTTTTGCTGCTCGCTCGAGCCGCACTGCCCCCTTAGCTCAGTCGGCAGAGCACAGCCATGGTAAGGCTGGTGTCGTCGGTTCGATTCCGACAGGGGGCTCGCCCATGGCGGCGTAGCTCAGTTGGTTAGAGCGCACGGCTCATAATCGTGAGGTCGCCGGTTCGAGTCCGGCCGCCGCTACCACCTTCGGGACAGATTCGGAAGAGAGGAGTCATCGTGGCAAAGAACGAGAAGCGCATCCAGGTCACGCTGGCCTGTGAGCAGTGCAAGCGGCGTAACTACATCACTACGAAGAACAAGCTGAACGACAGAGAGCGGATCGAAATGAAGAAGTTCTGTCGCTGGGATCGTCAGCACACGGTGCACAAGGAGACCCGATAGGCCGTCGGGCCCAAGGAGACCGGGGACTGCGGGGGGTCGGCTAGACCCATGGAGACCGGGGACTGCGGGGTCCCGGCCAGGCACGCCGGCCCCGACAGGGGCTGGCCAGGCACGCCGAACCCGGGCAGCCGGGGAGCGACCCCACCGGCAGGGCATCCCTGACCGGCTCGCCTGGGAATTCGAATGCCCCTGGTGATAGCCTTCAGAACCGTCCCTGCGATCGGCTTGTCTGCTCGCGGCACGGCGGTCGGCAGAGGGCAGTAGCTCAACTGGCAGAGCACCGGTCTCCAAAACCGAAGGTTGGGGGTTCAAGTCCCTCCTGCCCTGCTCACACCACCTGCGGAAATGGTTGAAAGAAGCGGTCCATGAACCGAGAACAGAAGCGGATGATGCAGAAGCAGGGCCAGGACCCCGAGGGGGAGTCCGCGCCCAAGCGCACGGCGGCGCCCCCCCGGCGCCCCCCGAAGCGTGAGCCGTTCCGTCCGGGCCAGTTCCTCCGCGAGGTACGCTCGGAACTCCGGCAAGTGGCCTGGCCCAACAGGTCCGAGGTCATCAACTACACGACCGTGACCCTGGTCACCCTCCTGTCGTTGATGCTTCTCATCTTCGTTCTCAACTACGCCTTCGCCAAGGGCGTCCTGTGGTTGTTCAAGATCTGATCGGTATGACTGTGACCCACGAAGAGACCAATTCGCCCATCGACGACGACGAGGGCGCCGAACCCGAGGGCGCCCTGGCGCCTGAGGATGCGGTGGCGCCTGAGGCTGGCCCATCCCCTACCGAGGGGGATACGTCGGCGACGTCCGCCGTGGAGCCTGAGAGCGCCGAGGTCGTGGCGCTCGACGCCGACGCCGACGACGACTACTCGGACGAGGAGGACGACGGGGAGCCGTTCGTCCTCAGCCCGTACGACCAGCCCGGCCGCTGGTACGTGGTTCACACCTACGCCGGCTATGAGAACAAGGTGAAGTCCAACCTGCACAGCCGGGCCGTGTCCATGAGCATGGAGGACCGCATCTACGAGGTGGTCATCCCCATGGAGGATGTCGTCGAGTTCAAGAACGGCAAGAAGGTGGTGGTCCAGAAGAAGGTCTTCCCGGGCTATCTCCTGTGCCGGTGCGAGCTCGACGACGACAGCTGGTCCCTGATCCGGAACACACCCGGTGTCACGGGCTTCGTCGGGCCCGGGACCAAGCCGACACCCCTGTCGCGCCGAGAGGTCGAGGGGATTCTCCAGGTCAAGACGGAGGGGGGCGAAGCCCCGTCCAAGCGCAGTCGTCCGCGTCTCGAACACGAGGTCGGAGAGACGGTCCGGGTCAAGGAAGGGCCCTTCGCCGATTTCTCCGGTCAGATCGCGGAGATCAACGAGGACCAGTTGAAGCTCAAGGTCCTGGTCAACATTTTCGGTCGGGAGACCCCCGTCGAGCTCGAATTCAGCCAGGTCGCAAAGCTCTAGGCCGGCGGAACAAGGTTAAGGAGACGTACCCATGCCCCCGAAGAAGCGCGTCGTCGCGGTGGTGAAGATCCAACTCCCGGCCGGCGGGGCAACGCCGGCGCCGCCCGTGGGAACGGCCCTCGGGCCGCACGGCGTCCAGACCATGGAGTTCTGCAAGCAGTACAACGCGGCCACCGAGAGCCAGCGGGGATCGATCATCCCGGTCGAGATCTCGATCTTCGAGGACCGGACCTTCTCGTTCATTCTCAAGACCCCCCCGACCCCGGCACTCCTGCGTGCAGCCGCCGGCCTGGAGAAGGGCGCCTCGACCTCGGGTCGGGAGCAGGTGGGAACGGTCACCGGCGCCCAGGTGGCCGAGATCGCCGCCGTCAAGCTGCCCGACCTGAACACGGCCGACATCGAGGCGGCCAAGCGCCAGGTAGAAGGCACCGCCCGATCGATGGGAATCGCCGTCGCGGGCTGAGCCCACGTCCAGGCGCACATTCGAGGAACGGAGAATCACCCATGTCCAGGGGAAAGAAGTACAAGGCGAGCATCGACCAGTTCGACCGGCAGCACCTCTACACGCCGGCCGAGGCGGTCGACCTGGTCAAGTCGTCGGCCAAGGCCTCGTTTGACGAGACGGTCGAGCTCGCCGTCCGCCTGGGAGTCGATCCCCGCAAGGCGGACCAGATCGTCCGCGGGACGCTGTCACTGCCCGCCGGCACCGGCCGGACGGCCCGGGTGGTCGTGTTCGCCGCCGGTGAGAAGGCCACGGAGGCCCGGGGGGCCGGCGCCGACGTGGTCGGGGCGGACGACCTGGTGGCCCGGGTGGCCAACGAGGGATTCCTCGACTTCGACATCGCCATCGCCACGCCCGATCTGATGGGCCAGGTCGGGACACTGGGCCGGGTGCTGGGCCCCCGCGGCCTCATGCCGAACCCCAAGACGGGAACCGTGACCGACGACGTGGAGCGGGCGGTCCTGGAGTTCAAGGGCGGCCGGGTCGAGTACCGGACCGACAAGGTGGGGAACGTCCACCTGCGGATCGGCAAGGCCTCGTTCGATCGGGCCAAACTGCTCGAGAACCTCCACGCGGTGATGGAGGAGATCCACCGGGCCAAGCCCGCGTCCTCCAAGGGCCGCTATGTGAAGGCGGTCACCCTGTCGTCGACCATGGGCCCGGGCGTGCGCATCGACCCCCTGTTGGCCCGCAAGGTGGACGAGGAGTTGGCGGCCAGCGCCTGACCACTCCCGACCGCGGCTGCTGGCCGGTAACCCGGGAGTACGATACTGTTCCACCTTTCCAGATTTGCAGAACTGCCGTAGATCTCCGGTGTGCCGGTTTCCCGGTGCCGAAGGGACCCGTGGAGGGTCCGCCCGACGAGGCGTTCCGCGCCGAGCATGTGCTGGCGCGACACCGCTCGATGGTGTCTACGGCCCGATCTGAGCTCGATGCTCAGCGGAGGGACCATGGACAACCCGAGAGCCGAGAAGGTCGCCGTCGTCAATGAGGTGAAGGACCGCCTCGACGCGTCCGACGGCGCCGTGCTCACCGAGTACCGGGGCCTGACGGTGGCCGCGCTGGCCGAACTGCGCCGTGAGTTGGCGGCGGCCGGCGGCGACTACAAGATCTACAAGAACACCCTGGTCCGGCTGGCCGTAGCCGACGGGCCCCAGGCCCCGCTCCACGAATTGTTGACTGGGCCCACGGCCATCGCCTTCGTGCAGGGCGATGTCAGCGCGGTGGCCAAGGCCCTTCGTGACTTCGCCCGGACCAACCCGAACCTGGTGGTCAAGGGCGGCATGGTCGGAACGGGGGTGCTGTCGGCCTCGGACATCGAGGTGCTGGCCGACCTGCCGTCCCGGGACACCCTGCTGGCCCAGTTCGCCGGGGCGCTGTCGGCACCGATGCAGCAGCTGGCCGGACTGATCCAGGCCCTGCCCAGAAACCTGGCGTTCGGTCTTTCGGCCCTCGTCGACCGGCGCCGGGCCGAGAGCGGCGGAGAGGCCGAATCGGCTCCGGAAGCCGGCTCGTCCCCGGATCCTTCGGCCGTCGCCGAGGACACGACCGACACCGCCGAGGCGGCGGCCGTCGGAGACGCCGGGTCGGCCGAGGCCAAGGACGCCGATGAGGTCGCCGAGCCCACCCCGGACCGGGTGCCTGAGCCCGAGGCCCCGACAGCCGGCTAGAAGGGCCCGGGACCAGCTCGACCAGCACCGATTCCATCCACGACCGACCCAAACCGACACCGAACCGAGAACAGGAAACAAGGAGCAACCCAATGGCAGCCACCCTGACCAAGGACCAGATTCTGGACGGCATCTCTGCGCTGTCCGTCCTCGAGCTGAGCGAACTGCTCAAGGAATGCGAAGAGCGCTTCGGAGTGACGGCGGCCGCTCCGGTGGCAGTGGCCGCGGCCGCCCCCGCCGGAGGCGGAGGCGACGCCGGAGGGGCCGAGGAGGAGAAGTCCGAATATGACGTCATCCTCACCGCCGCCGGAGACAAGAAGATCCAGGTCATCAAGGAGGTGCGGGCGCTCACCAGCCTGGGCCTGAAGGAGGCGAAGG
>DATBOO010000049.1:0-12004 GCA_036553725.1 Acidimicrobiales bacterium
TTCAGCGATACGGAGTAGTTCCGAAACTGTAGCGCCTCGGCTCATTCGGGATCCAGTTCGGGCCGCCAACAGCGGCCGGTCAGGCCCTAGCCTGGAGGGGGTCCGTGGTACGTTCCCATCGTCGACCACGGCCCGACCACACACCCTGAGGACAGCTCGTGACCACTCCGGCTGAAGCTGTGGACAGACCTGACGAACCCGCCGCGGAGCCCGGTCAGCCGGCGGTGCCGTCCCTGGCGGCCGGGCTGGTCCGCGTGGCCCGCCCCCGGCAGTGGACCAAGAACCTGCTGGTGCTGGTGGCCCCCGGGGCGGCCGGCGTGCTCCTCCATTGGACGGTGCTGTGGCACGCGGTGGCCGCGGCCGGCATCTTCTGCGTGGCCGCGTCGGGCACCTACTTCTTCAATGACGCCATCGACGCCGAGGCGGACAGCCACCACCCCACCAAGCGGCTCCGACCGGTAGCCGTCGGCCTGGTTCCCGTGCCGATGGCCCTGTCCGTCGGCCTGGCCATGATGGCGGTCGCCGTCACCCTGGCCGGCCTGCTGGCCGGATGGCACCTCGCCCTGGTGATGTCCATCTATGCCCTGGTCAACGTCAGCTACTCCATCGGGGTGCGGAACGAGCCCATTCTGGATCTGGCCGCAGTCAGCGCCGGCTTCGTCCTCCGGGCGGTCGCCGGGGGTGTGGCCACCGGAATCCCCCTCACCAACTGGTTCCTGATCGTGGCGTCGTTCGGGTCGCTGCTCATCGTCACCGGCAAGCGGTCGGGCGAGCAGCAGATGCTGACCGACCACCGGGTCGACAACGGGGCCACCCGCCAGACGCTCGGCTTGTACACCCCGACGTTCCTCCGCTCGGTTCGGACCCTGTCGGCCGCGGTGTCGGTCACCGCCTACTGCCTGTGGGCGTTCGACCGGGCGGCGCAACTGCATCCGGGCCACGACCCCATCTGGTTCCAGCTGACCGTGGTGCCCTTCACCGTCGCCCTGCTCCACGTGGTCCGGCTCCTCGATTCCGGTGAGGGTGCGGCCCCCGAGGAGATGGCGCTCCGGGACCACCGGCTGCAGGCCTACGGCCTGGTCTGGGTGGCCCTGTTCGCCGCCGGGGTCTACCTCACGTGAGCGCGCAGCCGGGCCGGCCGGAACTGCTGAGCGGGTGGGGTCGGACGGCGCCCAGCGCCGCCGAGGTGGTCCGCGCCGTCCACCCGCAGTTCGTCGACGAGGCCATGACCACGGCCGGGCAGCCCGGCCGGGCCGGGCGCGGCCTGATCGCCCGGGGTCTCGGGCGGAGCTACGGGGACGCGGCACAGAACGCCGGCGGGGTGGTGCTGGACGCCACCTGGCTGGACGCCATCCACCGGGTCGACCTCGACACCGGCGTGATCAGGGTGGGAGCCGGGGTCAGTCTGCACACGCTGATGGAGCGGTTCGTGCCGCTCGGTTGGTTCGTCCCGGTGACCCCGGGCACCCGACAGGTCACCGTCGGGGGTGCCATCGCCGCCGACATCCACGGGAAGAACCACCATGTCGACGGTAGCTTCTGCAACCACGTCACCGAGATGACCCTGGCCACCCCCACCGGGACGGCCACCGTGTCGGTGGCGTCGGATCCGGACCTCTTCTGGGCCACCGCCGGCGGCATGGGGCTCACCGGCGTGATCACCGACGCCACCCTGCAGATGATCCCGGTCGAGACCAGCTATCTGCTGGTCGACACCGAACGGGCCCCCGACCTCGACAGCGTCATGGACAAGATGGTCACCGGAGACGACGGCTACCGCTACTCCGTGGCCTGGATCGACTGCCAGTCGACCGGCGCCCGGCTCGGCCGCTCGGTGCTGACCCGGGGCGACCACGCCCGGCTCGAGGACCTGCCCCATCGCCTGCGGCTGTCGCCGGACCGGGCTCGCGCCTTCGGGCCCCGGACCCTGGCCCGGGTCCCGCTGACTCCGCCCAGCGGCCTGCTCAATCCCCTGACCGTCAGGGCCTTCAACGAATTCTGGTTCCGCAAGACACCCCGCCACCAGGTGGGCAAGCCCCACCACATGGCCGGGTTCTTCCATCCCCTCGACGGGGTGGGCGCCTGGAACCGCCTCTACGGAACCAGGGGGTTCCTCCAGTACCAATTCGTGGTCCCCGACCGGGGGGGGGAGACCGTGCGCCGGGTCATCGAGCGGCTCGGCGCCCTCAAGCTGGCGAGCTTCCTGGCCGTGCTGAAGCGGTTCGGGCCGGGCGACCCGGGGCCGCTGTCGTTCCCCCTGCCCGGTTGGACCCTGGCCCTCGACCTCCCCGTCGGCCACCGCCGGCTCGATGTGCTGCTCGACCAGCTCGACGAAGAGGTCATCGGCGCCGGCGGTCGCATCTACCTGGCCAAGGACTCCCGGGTCTCCCCGGCCGCCTTCCGGGCCATGTACCCCCGGGTCGACGAGTGGATCGCGGTTCGGGATCGGGTCGACCCCAAGGGCGTACTCCGTTCCGACCTCGGACGGCGGCTCGGGCTGTGCGACGATCGGATCTCGCCACCGGACCGCGCTGCCCCGGACGGCAGGGGTGGTGGTGCCCCCGGGGCGAAACCCTCGGGCACCACCCGCCGCACGACCGTTCGGGCCAAACGCACCCGCACACCCCCGACACCGGCCCCACCGGCCACCGCCACGCGCCCGTCACCGACCACCACCTCATCACCAGAACGGACAGGCTCATGATCGACGCTGTCGGGCGGCCCCAGTCGGTACTCGTCCTCGGGGGCTCCTCGGAGATCGCCCAGGCCATCGTGGCCAGGCTGGTTCCCGGTCGGTGCCGGACGGTGGTGCTGGCCGGCCGGGAAGGGCCCCGGCTCTCCGAGGCGGTGGACCGGGCCAAGGCGGCGGGAGCCGAGGTGGCCGAAGCCGTGGCCTTCGACGCTACCGACACCGCCGCCCACCGCGCCTTCGCCGATCGGGTCTTCGACCGCTTCGGCGACTTCGACCTGGTGATCGTGGCCGCAGGCGTACTCGGCGACCAGCACGTCGACGAGCAGGACCCGGTGGCGGCGGCCTCGGTGCTCGCCACCAACTTCACCGGGCTGGCGGCCGCCGTGCTGGCGGTGGCCGGTCATCTCCGCCGCCAGGGCCACGGCCGGCTGATCGTGCTCTCGTCGGTGGCCGGCGAGCGGGCCCGCCGGGCCAACTTCATCTACGGGTCTTCGAAGGCCGGGCTCGACGCGTTCGCCCAGGGACTGGGCGACTCCCTGGTGGGAACCGGCGTCGGGGTGATGACCGTACGACCCGGGTTCGTCACCGGCCGGATGACCGAGGGCATGACCCCGGCACCGTTCTCGACCACCCCCGAGGCCGTCGCCGACCTGGTGGTGCGCGGCATCGAGTCGGGGGCGGGCGTGGTCTATGCCCCTCCGGTCCTCCGCTGGGTCTTCGCCGTCATACGCCATCTCCCCCGGGCCCTGTGGCGCCGGATGCCCGGCTGACCGCCTCCGGGTCGGAGGCACCGGGGTCAGCGGGTGGTGGAGCGGGTGGCGGAGTGGGTGGTGGAGTGGGGCGGGGCGGCGACGGGGGCGCGTGTCGACACGGTGACGAAGTCGCGTGCGGACGGCGAGAAGTAGCGGCCGGGCCAGTTGGACTCGTCGGAGGTGAGCCGGGTGCCGTTGAGCGCCGACGCCGGTAGGCCCGGCGCCGCGCTGTAGCTGAAGAAGTTCACCCACGCAGTGTTGATGTCCATCTCCATGGCCCGCACCGCCCCGGCCCGGCTCAAAACGTTGGCCAGGTCGACGATGGACAGCCCCGATCCGCCGACGAAGACCAGTGCCCCGTTGGCGGTGACCCCGAGTCCCGACCGCCACACCTGGACCCTCCCGCCGAGGGTGTTGCCCCACCGGTGGTTGTCATTGGCGTCGAGGCCGGCGACCGGCTGGCCGTTGTTCACGATGAGGTCGAGGTTCTGGCGCACCGCCACCACCGAGGGCGACATGACGACGTCGGTCCCCCAGGCGCCGATGTCGGGCGTCCCGTCGGCGTTGATGACCAGGGAGGCGCGGCCGGCGACCAGGGGCACGGCGGTGACGCCGTCGGCGTAGAAGCCCCCCTGGGAGTCCTGCATGCGGAAGCCGGAGTTGAAGGCCGCATCCAGCGTGCCGAGGGCCGCCCCGGAGATCGGGGCCATGTTGGCCCAGGCTTGGCCGGTGCCGGGGATCGACGACCCCTCGTAGAGGGTGGTGGTGAGCAGCGTGGTGTCCATCCACGCCACCCCGGTGACCAGGCTGGTGTTGACGGCATTGGGGCGGAGGTAGGCCGCGTACATGGCCGGCACCCCGTCGACGGTCCGGCCGATCGGGTGCCACTGGCCCTCGCCGGGGGTCGGTGTGGCCACGAACGGGGCGATGGCGACGGGCACCGGCAGGTGGGTCGGCCCCGCGGGCTGGGTGGTGGTCGTGCCCTTCACCGGCGCGGGGATGGCACCCTTCGCCGGCTTCCCTCCCTTGGGCGGAGCGTGCCACGTGTACCAGGTGTTCTCCGCCCAGGTCACGACCCCGCCACCGCCATGGTCCCTCACCCACTCGGTCAGGCGCGCCCCCACCGTGTTGCCCAGGGCCTGGTTGGTGGCAGCCGATCCGACGGAAATCCACACCGGGGTGAGGGCCAGCACGATCACCAGGGCCACCGTCGCTTTGGGATGGCGCCCGAACACCGTCCGGCGACGTCTGATCCGCTCCTTGCGGCGGGCCTTGCGTTCGCGCCGGGTGCGCCGAAGGGGTTCGACAGGAGGCTGCGGACCGGGCCCGCCCCGTCGGGTCGGCGTGGACACGACCCTGGGGATCCGGGCGCCCGACCGGCCCGGTCGGGTCGATTCCTCCGCCGCCGGTTCCGCCCGGTCGGAGTCGGGCCCGGAGTCCGGCAGCGCGATCGGACCCGCTCCTTCCTGATCGAAAACGATGTTGCCTTCCACGGCGATTCCCAAACCCCATTCTGCGATGATCGAGTGTTGCCGGCGTCTGATCCTGCCGCCCCCGCCGGCCGGTGGCCGTCCCCCTCCGTTCCAGTATGACGGGCGGGACTGACGTTTCTGTGAATCCGGAGGGTCGGCCGGCCGCGGTCCAACCGGCCGGAGACAGTCTCCCAGAGGACGGGCCCGATCGTCGGGCAGCTCGAAAATGGTGCGCCGGCCTGGATCGGGGACCGGGTCACGGCGCGAGCCTTCCGGCGGGGGTGGTGGCCGCCCGGGAATGGCCGGAGAACCCGACCCAAGTGATTCCTGAAGTCGTCGCCCGGACCCCGGTCGGAGACGCCGAGGTGTGAGACATGGATCTCGGTCCTGAGGTTTCATAGGGTTAGCAGATCTGCTAACCTAGGGGGCATGCACGGAGAGGACCCGCACGGGGGAAGGGCCATCGCCAAAGCGCGTCGGAGGGCGGGGATCAGCCAGTCGACATTGGCGGGTCGCCTCGGGACGACGAAGTCGGCCGTGTCCCGCTGGGAGAACGGTCAGGTCGACCCGTCCTTCGGCGCAGTGGCCCGGGCTGCCCGGGCCTGCTCGGTCAGCCTCGGATCGCTCTTCTCCGAGCCCGATCCTGACCCTCACGACGTGAGCCTTCTCGAAACCTCACGGGGGCTGTCCATGTCGGAGCGGCTGCAACGACTGGTCGATGCCGCTGCGTTCATCGAGAGTGGCCGGAAGAGCCGTGGCGTTCCGGCCCGATGAGATCCTGAAAGTCCTCGAGCAGCACCGCGTGCGGTACGTGCTCATCGGCGGACTCGCCGCTTCCCTGCACGGCGCGGGTACGGTGACGCTGGACGTCGACATCGTGCCCGACTCCTCGCCGTCCAACCTGACCCGGCTCTCCGCCGCGCTCGACGAACTCGGCGCCCGCATCCGGGTGAACGGGATCGAGGGCGGGCTCGCCTTCCGCCACGACGCCGGATCCCTCCGGTCCATGGATGTGATCAATCTCGTGACCGACCACGGCGACCTCGACGTCGCCTTCCACCCCAGCGGGATCCCGGCCTTCTCGGAATGGGACAGCCGCGCCGAGGAGGCCGAAGCGCTCGGGGTGCATTTCCGATTGGCCTCACTGGCCGACGTCATCCGATCCAAGGAGGCTGCCGGGCGACCCAAGGACCGCATCACCCTCCCCGTGCTCCGCCAGCTGCTGAGCCGCCAGAAGCGGGGATAGTTCCCGCCGGTGAGGTCCGGCACGGAAAGGTCCAGCACGGAAGGTTGGCCGGGCGAGGACGGGCCGCCCGGGACCGGCGCCGACCAACCGGCGGGATTCAGCCCCGCTTGAGTGGGGCCATCCGCAACAGCAGTTTCTTGCGCCCGACGGTAGGGAAGTCGACGACCGCCTCGGCGTCCTCACCGGCCTCGCCGGTCTCGAGCACCGTGCCCTCACCCCATTTGCCGTGGACGACCCGGTCCCCCGCCTCGAGGCCCAGGGACTCCGCCCCGGTCGACGCCGGAGCCGGGCGCCGGCGGCCGGTGGCGTCGAACGCTCCCCCCTCGCCGGCCACGCCCCGGCCGAACACGCTCCGGCCCGGCGTGCCCCCGTCGTCGTCGGCCGAGGGCCCCCCGTCGGGCGAGGCGCCCCCTGCGCGGCGCCGGGAGCCGAAGGCCCGGGCGCCGGTGTCGCCGACCACGTCCCGCACCAGCTCGGTGGGGATCTCATTGAGGAACCGGCTGGGGATGTTGCTCGAAGAGCTCCCGAACAGCATGCGGCTCCAGGCGTGGGAGACGTAGAGGCGCCGCTCGGCCCGGGTGATCCCGACGTAGCAGAGGCGGCGCTCCTCCTCGAGCTCCACCGGATCCCCGAGCGAGCGCAGGTGGGGGAAGATCCCGTCTTCCATGCCGACCAGGAACACCGCCGGGAATTCGAGGCCCTTGGCGATGTGCATGGTCATCAACGACACCCTGGTCCCGTCGCCCTCGAGCTCGTCGGCGTCCGACACCAGGGAGGCCGCCTCGAGGAACTCGGCCAGGGTGCGGTACTCCGACGCCACCCCGACCAGCTCGTCGACGTTCTCGACCCGTCCGAGGGCCTCGATGGTCCCCTCGGACAGGAGCTCGCTCCGGTACCCGGTGCGCTCGACCACCGCCGCCACCAGCTCGCCGGGCCCGAGGGTCGGGCGGTCGGGGTCGCCCGGCACATCGCCCGCGCCACCATTCGCGTCATGGCCGGCGCCCTCGCCCATCGCCCATTGCGCCCGGCCCTGTCCTCCGGCGGTGCCGGTGGTGAGGCCGGCCGTCGGCCGGTCGCCCGGGAAAAGGCCGGGCAGCGCCTCCGGGGGGACCGCATCGCCGTTCTCGTCCACCAGTTCCGGGCGGATCATCTGCTGGCGCAAGCCGTCGAGGAGGGAGGCGAGATGGGCGAGGGCGCCCTCCGCCTTCCCCGAGATTCCGGCTTCGCCGGCCCGGGCCACCGCCTCACCGAACGAGACGCCTTGCCGTCCCGACCACCCGGCGAGCTTGGCCACCGAGGTCTCCCCCACGCCTCGCTTGGGCACGTTCACGATCCGCCGCCAGCTGACCTCGTCATCGGGGTTGACCAGCACCCGCAGATAGGCCAGGACGTCTTTGACCTCCCGACGGTCGTAGAACTTGGTGCCGCCAACCACCTTGTAGGGGACCTCGGCCCGGACCATGGCCTCTTCGAGGGCCCGGCTCTGGGCATTGGTGCGGTAGAAGACGGCCACGTCGCCCCAGCGGAGCCGGTGATCGGTGTGCAGGCGGGTCACCTCGTGGGCCACCCAGGCCGCCTCGTCGTACTCGTCCTCGGCCCGGTAGCGGGTGATCTTGTCCCCGTCGCCGGTCTCCGTCCACAGCGTCTTCGGCTTGCGCGAGACGTTGTTGGTGATCACCGCGTTGGCCGCGTCGAGAATGGTCTGGGTCGACCGGAAGTTCTGATCGAGGACGATGGCGGTGGCATCGGGGAAGGCCTGCTCGAAGTCGAGGATGTTGCTGATGTCCGCCCCCCGGAACCGGTAGACCGACTGGTCGCTGTCCCCGACCACCACGATGTTGCGGTGCTCGCCGGCGAGCAGGACGGCCAGCGCGTTCTGCACGGAGTTGGTGTCCTGGTACTCGTCGATCAGGATGTGGGTGAAGCGGGTGCGGTAGTGCTCGAGCACGTCGGGATGCTGGCGGAACAGCCGGACGGTGTTGGACAGCAGATCGTCGAAGTCCATGGCGTTGGCCGCCACCATCCGCGCCTGGTACTGGTCGAAGACGTCGGCCACCCTGCGGTCGAAGACGGTCAGCGTCGCGGCCCGGAACTCCTCGGGCCCCTGCTGTCTCGACTTGGCCTGGCTGATCTGGCCGAGGATCGAGCGCGGTGACAGCTTCTTCGTGTCGATGTCCATCTCCCGGCACACGATCTCGACCAGCCGGCGGGAGTCAGCGTCGTCGTAGATGGTGAACGAGCCCTTGTAGCCCAGTCGGTCGGCGTGGGCCCGGAGGATGCGCACGCAGGCCGAGTGGAAGGTGGACACCCACATCCGCCCGGCCCGGCGGCCGACCAGCTCCGCCACCCGCCTGCGCATCTCGTCGGCGGCCTTGTTGGTGAAGGTGATGGCCAGGATCTGCCAGGGGGCGGCGTCCCCCGAGGCGATCAGATGGGCGATGCGGCGGGTGAGGACCCGGGTCTTCCCCGATCCCGCCCCGGCCACGATGAGCAGCGGGCCGCCCCGGTGGACCACCGCCTGGCGCTGGGGACCGGTGAGGCCCTCGACCAGCTCGTCGACCCCGGCCCGGTGTCCCCCGGAGTCGGGGGCGGAGGTGGGACCGGAGTCGGGGGTGGAGTCGGGCGGCGTCTGACCCGGGACGCCGGGGGCCGGATCGGGAGGCGCGCCTGCGCTCATTCCCACTCGATGGTGCCGGGAGGCTTGGAGGTGATGTCCAACGCCACCCGGTTGACCCCGTCGACCTCGTTGATGATCCGCGCCGAGATGCGCTCCAACAGGTCGTAGGGCAGACGGGCCCAGTCGGCGGTCATGGCGTCGTCGCTGGTGACCGCCCGGATCACGATGGGGTAGGCGTAGGTCCGGCCGTCGCCCATCACCCCGACGGTGCGGATGGCGGGGAGGACGGCGAAGCTCTGCCAGAGATCCCGGTAGAGGCCCGCCCGACGGACCTCCTCCACCACGATGGCGTCGGCCGCCCTCAGGATGTCGGCCCGCTCGGGGGTCACCTCGCCCACGATGCGCACCGCCAGGCCCGGCCCCGGGAACGGCTGCCGCCACACGATGTCGTGGGGGAGCCCCAGCTCCTCGCCGACGGCGCGGACCTCGTCCTTGAACAGGAGGCGGAGGGGCTCCACCAGGTCGAAGGCCAGATCGTCGGGCAGGCCCCCGACGTTGTGGTGCGACTTGATGGTCGCCGCCGAGTCGGACCCCGACTCGATGACGTCCGGGTACAGGGTCCCCTGCACCAGGTAGCCGGCCGCCTCCCGGTCGGGCGCCCCCGCGGTCGGGGTGGCGTCGACCGGTACGCTCCGCTCGACGACCAGGTCGCGGGCCACCTCCTCGAAGATGCGGATGAACAGCTCCCCGATGACCTTTCGCTTGGTCTCCGGATCGGTGATCCCGGCCAGCGCCTCGAAGAACCGATCGGCCGCCTTCACGTGCACCAGGTCGATGTGGAACTGCCGTCGGAAGGTGACCTCGACCTGCTCGCTCTCATGGGCCCGCATCAGCCCGGTGTCGACGTAGACGCACGTGAGTTGATCGCCGATGGCCTTGTGGACCAGGGCGGCGGCCACCGCCGAGTCGACCCCCCCGGAGAGCGCGCACAACACCGGCGAGGAGCCGACCTGGGCCCGCACCGCCTCCACCTGGGCCTCGATGATCGAGGTGTGGGTCCACGAGGGGGGACAGCGGCAGACGTCGTGGAGGAACCGCTCGAGGAGGTCCCGGCCCCGTTCGGTGTGCACCACCTCCGGGTGGAACTGCACGGCGTAGATGCCCCGTTCGGCGTGGTGCAGGGCGGCGACCGGCGCGTCGGGGCTGGTGGCGGTGGCCAGGAACCCCTCGGGCACCTCGGTGATGGCGTCACCGTGGCTCATCCACACCTCGACGTCGGTCGGCCAGTCGGAGAACAGCGGGGAGGGCCGGGTCACCGTCAGAGGAGTCCGTCCGTACTCGCCCCGACCGGTGCGGGCCACCTGGCCGCCCAGCTGCAGGGTCAGCAGTTGGGCGCCGTAGCAGATTCCCAGGATGGGGACGCCCAGGTCGTAGACGGCCGGGTCGATGGTCGGGGCCGGTGTCTCGTTGACCGACTTGGGGCCACCGGAGAGGATGATCCCCGCCGGCCGGCGAGCCATCAGCTCGGAGGGCGTGGCCGTGTGGGGGACGATCTCCGAGTAGACGTGGGCCTCACGGACCCGGCGGGCGATCAGCTGGGCGTACTGGGCCCCGAAGTCGACGACCAGGATCGGGCCCTCGCCGGCCTCGCCGGCGCCGGTCGTCCCCGGGCTCAATGGCCCATGCCGACGCCCTGGGAGCGTTGCAGGTCCTTGCCCTCGGTCTGGAGTGCCGGAGCCACCATCACCTCCGCCTTCTGGAACTCCTTGACCGTCTGGTAGCCGCAGGTGGCCATGGCCGTGCTCAACGCTCCGAACAGGTTCATCCGGCCGTCGTTCTCGTGGGCCGGGCCGAGCAGGATCTCCTGGAGGGTCCCCTTGGTGCTCGTCTTCACCCGCGCCCCCCGGGGGAGGGTGGGGTGGAAGGTGGCCATGCCCCAGTGGAAGCCCCGGGCCGGTGCCTCCACCGCCGAGGAGAGCGGCGAGCCCAGCATGACCGCGTCGGCTCCGCACGCCACCGCCTTGGCGATGTCGCCCCCCTTGGACATCCCGCCGTCGGCGATCACGTGGCAGTAGACACCTGTCTCGTCCAGGTGCCGCATGCGGGCCCCGGCGACGTCGGCGATGGCGGTGGCCTGGGGTACCCCGATCCCCAGCACGCCCCGGGTGGTGCAGGCGTTGCCCGGGCCCACGCCGACCAGGACCCCGACCGCGCCGGTCCGCATCAGGTGCAGCCCCGCCTGGTAGGAGGCGCAGCCGCCGACGATCACCGGGATCTCGAACTCACGGATGAAGCGCTTGAGGTTGAGGGGCTCGACCGTCTTCGAGACGTGCTCGGCGGAGACCACCGTCCCCTGGATCACCAGCAGGTCGAGCTCGGCATCCAGCACGGCGGCGGCCAGGGACTCGGTCTTCTGGGGGGTGACCGAGGCGGCCGTGGTGATGCCCGCCGCCTTCATCTCCTTGATCCGCTGGGTGACCAGGTCCAGCTGGACCGGCTCGGTGTACATCTGCTGCATACGGGAGGTTGCCTTCTCCGCCGGGAGCTCGCGGATCTCGTCGAATAGCGGGGTGGGGTCCTCGTACCGGGTCCAGAGGCCCTCGAGGTTGAGGACGCCGAGGCCGCCCAGGCGGCCGATCTCGATGGCGGTGGACGGGCTCACCACGCCGTCCATGGCCGATGCCATCAGCGGGAGGTCGAACCGGTAGGCGTCGATCTCCCAGCTGATGTCGACATCCTCGGGGTCGCGGGTCCGCCGGCTGGGCACGATGGCGATGTCGTCGAACCCGTAGGCCCTCCGACCCGACTTGAAGATGCCAATCTCTAGCTCAGCCACGTCAACGTCCTCCGGACCCCTGTCGCAATCGGTTGGGAACCTCCGGCCGACGACAGCTCCGACGCTGCGCCGACTACCTCCCACGATACCGTCTGGGCCCACGGTACTGGGTCCGCGCCGGGCGCCGGCAGGCCCGTTGCGGGCCGGGCGCGGGCGCGACCGGTCCGGACCGTCCCCTACATCCGGAGTGACGGCGGGGCCGCCACCCCGAGGACCGAGCAGATCAGCTCGACCAGCGTCCGGGCCGTCGCCCCCCACACCGTCACGCCGGCCAGGTCGAAGAACCACACCGGGAACTCGCCTTCGGGAAGCCCGTCCGAGGCGGGACGGCCCGGCGCCGGCCACCACTCCTCGTGGAAGACCCCGTCGGCCGCCAGTTCGCTGAGGGC
>DATBOO010000180.1:0-30775 GCA_036553725.1 Acidimicrobiales bacterium
CACGACCTCGACGAGCTGGGGATCCCCGCTGGAGGCCCGGTGCGGGTGCGCACGTCCTCCGCGTCGGCAGTGCTCAGGTCGGTCCCCGACCCGTCGCTGCCCCGCAGGGTGGTGGCCGCCGACTTCAACGTCCCGCTGGACGAGGGGACGATCGCCGATCTCATCGACGTTGGCGGCCCCGTGGTCGAGTTGCGGATGGAGTCGCCGTGAGCCCGCTGGCACCGGCCGTGCAATTCCTGGCCGCGGGAGACCCGCTGTACGGCGGCGGCGTCGGATGGGTCGTCGTCCTCATCGTGGCGATCAAGGTATTGGTGGTCTTCGCCGCCCTGATGGTGTCGGTGATGCTGATGATCTGGTTCGAGCGAAAAGTCATCTCGGACATGCAGAGCCGCATCGGGCCCAACCGGGCCGGGCCCTTCGGCATCGCCCAGACCCTGGCCGACGGGATCAAGCTCTTCTTCAAGGAAGACCTGCTTCCCGACCAGGCCGACCGCTTCGTCTTCAAGCTGGCGCCGTATCTGACCATCATCCCGGCATTCCTCAGCTTTGCCATCGTGCCCATCGGCGGCGAGGTGACCGTGGCCGGCCACACCTTCGAACTGCAGCTGGCTGATCCGGCCATGGGCATCCTCTTCCTGCTGGCCATGTCCTCGATCGGTGTCTACGGGATCATGCTCGCCGGGTGGTCCTCCGGGTCCAAGTACCCGTTGCTCGGATCGGTCCGGGCGTCGGCCCAGATGATCTCCTACGAGGCCGCCCTCGGCATGACGGTGGTGATGGTGGTGCTGATCACCGGCTCTCTGAGCACCCGCGACATCGTCAACGCCCAAGCCGGCCACCTCTGGCAATGGAATGCGATCCGGTTGGCGGTCGTCCCCTTCGTGATCTTCTTCATCGCCATCGTGGCCGAGACCAATCGGCCCCCGTTCGACCTGGTCGAGGCCGACTCCGAGCTGGTGGGCGGCTTCGTCACCGAGTACTCGTCGATCCGGTTCGCCCTGTTCTTCCTGGCCGAGTTCATGAACACCATCACCATGTCGGCCATCACTGTCACCCTCTTCTTCGGCGGACCGGACGGGCCGGTCCCCCACGTCGCCCACCTCCAATGGCTCTGGCCCATCCTGTGGTTCCTGGGAAAGACGATCGTGTTCCTCTTTGTCTTCGTGTGGCTGCGTGCCGCCCTGCCCCGGCTCCGTTACGACCAGCTGATGGACCTGGGCTGGAAGAAGCTGATCCCCCTGGCGCTCGGGTGGCTGCTCGTCGTGGCCGGGTTCGTGGTGGACGGATGGTGGGGCCTCGGGATGGCGGCCGCGGTCGTGGTGGCAGCCGTGGGGATCACCCGGGCGCTGGCCGTCGGCGCCGAGCGCGAGGAGACCCGGGCCATCATCCCGGTCGTCGGCGTTCGATTGTGGACGAGACCGACCGTGCCGGCCGGCAACCACTCCGGAGGCATCCCCGCCGACCGCCCCGCCGACCAGTCGGACGGCGTCCCCTCACCCTCCGGACGGCCGGCTTCCCCCGCAACCGAAGGAGGTGGCCGCTGATGGCCGTTCCCGAGCCGCCGCGTCGGCGGCAGAACTTCCTGGGCGGGTTCAAGCTGACCCTCGAGCACCTGGGCCGGCTCCCGGTGACCAGCCAGTACCCCGAGGAGAAGCGGCCGAAGCAGCCCCGCCAGCACGGCCGCCACGTCCTCAACCGCTACGAGGACGGCATGGAGAAGTGCATCGGCTGCGAGCTGTGTGCCGGGGTGTGCCCGGCCGACTGCATCTATGTCCGGGGCCTCGACAACCCGCCCGACCATCCGGTGTCGCCCGGCGAGCGGTACGGCTACGTCTACGAGATCAACTTCCTGCGGTGCATCCACTGCGACCTGTGTGTGGAGGCCTGCCCCACCGAAGCCATCACCGAATCGAAGCTGATGGAATTCTCCTTCACCAACCGGAGTGACGCCATCTACACCAAAGAGGAGCTGCTGGTCGACGACGACGGGAAGCCCAGGCAACTTCCGTGGGAGGACTGGCGCGAGGGCGACGACCTCTACACCTCGGGATGGATGCGGGCCACTTCGCCGTCGGGCAGCGCCGAGTACGAGGGCCGGGTGCAGTGGTCGGGTGAGCTGGGATTCGGGGTGCGCTCGCCGGAGGGGGGCCAGAGTGCGCATCGCGACGACGCGGCGACGGGAAGCCGGCAGCTGCGTGACACGCTCGAGCGCCATCTGGTCCCAAGTGACCTGCCCGCCGCCCGCCGGGGCCCCCGCGGCGCCATCGGACGCTTGCGGGAAAAGGCCGAACGGTTCGCCCCCGGCGCGGGCCGGAAGCACCGCGCCAAGGCCGACAAAGACTACGCGGCAGCGGTGACGGCCGGCGACTCGGAGCGGGACGAAGCCGGGACCGGCGGGCCGGCCGGGCCCCCGCCGGCGGCCCCGGGCCCGGAGTCGACATCCGCGTCGGGCCCGACGTGATGGCCGGGTTGCTCGGAACCCTCACCGCGGCCTCGACGGCCACCCACGCGTCATGGGTGGACGTGGGCACCTTCGCGGTGGCGGCGGCGATCGTGCTGGCCGGCGCGGTGGGGGTCGTGGTGGCCCGCAACCCGGTCCACTCGGCGCTGATGCTGGTCATGACCCTGTTCGGCATCGCCGTGCTCTTCGTCCTCCAGCGGGCCGACTTCCTGGCCGCCGTGCAGGTGATCGTCTACGCCGGTGCCATCGTGGTGCTCTTCCTGTTCGTCATCATGTTCCTCGGGGTCGACCGTGAGGAGAACATCGCGGCCGAGCCCCTCCGCGGCCAGAGGCCGCTGGCCGTGGCGCTGACCGCGCTCGGCGCCACCGGGCTCCTGCTCCTCGGACAGGTCTCGGCCTGGACCACCGGCGCTCCCCATGTGGCCGGGCCGGACACCGGCCAGTCCAACGTGGCTCTGCTGGGCAAGTCGGTGTACACCACCTACCTCTTCCCCTTCGAGGCCACGGCCGCGCTGCTGGTCATCGCCGTCGTCGGCGCCGTGGTGCTGGCCCGCCGGCCGCCGGCGGCCGCCGAACCGGTGCGGACGGATGAATCCGCCACACCGGAGGACCGGGCAGACGCCCCCGGCCCGGCCGAGGGGGCGCGGCCATGACCGTCAATCCCGACTGGTACCTGGCGCTCGGCGTCGTCCTGTTCTCCATCGGCGCCCTCGGCGTGCTGGTCCGGCGCAACGTGCTGGTCATGTTGATGTGCGTCGAGCTGATGCTGAACGCCGCCAACCTGACGTTCGTCACCTTCGCCCGGATGCTGCACGACATCGGTGGCCAGGTGCTGGTGTTCTTCGTGTTGGTGGTGGCCGCGGCGGAAGTGGTGGTGGGACTGGGCATCGTCGTCGCCATCTTCCGGCGCCGGTCCACGGCCACGGCCGACGACCTCCATGCGATGAAGGGCTGACCGGGCTGATGCTCCACGTGACCTACCTGATCATCCTGCTGCCCCTGGTCGGCGTCGCCGTCCAGGTGGTCGCGGGCAAGCGGCTCGGAGACCCGGCAGCGGGGGCGGTCGCCACCTGCTTCGTCGGGGCCTCCTTCGTGGTGGCCGTCGGGGTCTACGTGGACCTGCTGGGCGTGGGCGGCCCGGTGCGGACCTTCACCCAGAGCCTGTGGACGTGGATCCCGGTCGGGGGCCTGCAGGTCCGCGCCAGCCTCCTCGTCGACCCGCTGTCCATGACCATGGTGCTGTTCGTCACCGGGGTCAGCACGCTCATCCATCTGTACTCCATCGGGTACATGAAGGGCGACCGGGACTATCCCAAGTTCTTCTTGTATATGAACCTCTTCGTCGCCTCGATGCTGATTCTGGTGCTGGGCAGCAACATGTTGGTCACCTTCGTCGGCTGGGAGGGGGTCGGGGCCTGCTCCTACTGGCTGATCGCGTTCTGGTTCACCCGCGAATCGGCCGCCAGCGCCGGCAAGAAGGCCTTCATCTTCAACCGGATCGGCGACGTCGGGTTCCTCGTGGCCATCTTCCTGACCTTCGACAAGGTGCACTCCCTCGAGTACTCCACCGTCTTCGCCCACATCGGTTCGATCGGATCGGCCAACATCACCGCCATCTGCCTGCTGCTGCTGGTGGGCGTGGTCGGCAAGTCGGCCCAGATCCCCCTGTTCCCGTGGCTGGCCGACGCCATGGAGGGCCCGACGCCGGTGTCGGCCCTCATCCACGCCGCCACCATGGTCACCGCCGGGGTGTACCTGCTCTGCCGGGTGAACCCGCTCCTCCACGCCTCGCCCGACGCCGCCCTCACCGTGGCCATTGTCGGAGCGGCCACCGCCTTCGTGGCGGCCACCATTGCCTGTGCCCAGAACGACATCAAGAAGGTGCTGGCCTATTCGACAGTGTCCCAGCTCGGCTACATGTTCCTGGCCATCGGCTGCGGCGCCTACACCGCGGCCATCTTCTTGATGGTGGTGCACGCCTTCTTCAAGGGGCTGCTCTTCCTCGGCGCCGGCTCGACCATCCACGGGCTCCACGACGAGCAGGACCTCAAGCGGATGGGCAACCTCCGCGCCTACATGCCCATCACCTTCATCACCTTCGCCGTCGGCTGGCTGGCCATCGCCGCAGTGCCCCCGCTGTCGGGCTTCTGGGCCAAGGGATCGGTGCTGGAGAACGCCTGGGCCGCCCATCCCGCCCTGTGGGCGGTGGGCATCGTGACCGCGGCCCTGACCGCGTACTACATGAGCCGGCTGACTGGACTGGCCTTCTTCGGACAAGACCGCTGGCCCGACGAGGCGGCCACCCGCCCCACCACCGGCGTGCCCGTCGCCCACCACGCCGAGGGGCCGATCCCCGAGCCCCACGAGTCGGGCTGGATCATGACCGTGCCCCTGTTCATCCTGGCCTTCTTCGCCGCCGTGGGGGGACTGATGGCCACCTCCAACGTCCACTTCTCGCTGTCCAACTGGGTCGACCCGGTATTCGGGGGCAACCTCTACAACGACCACCTGAGCAGCGCGGCGATCTGGGCGCTCGGGACCGTGGACGGGGTCATCGCCGTGGTCGCCGTGTTCATCGGCCTCCGGCTCTGGGCCACCCGGGCCGACCGCCCCGCCCTCGAGGCCGACTTCCTCGGCCGGTCCTGGTACATCGACGAGCTCTACGACACGGTCCTCGGCCGCCCGTCCGAACGCCTGGCCGCCTTCTGCGCCGACGTGATCGACCCCAAGGTGATCGACGGCGCCGTCAACGGGGTGGCCACCGTGGTCCGCCGTTCCGCCTCACTGGTCCGGCGCACCCAGACCGGGTACGTCCGCAACTACGTGCTGGGCATCGTGCTCGGCACGGTGCTGGTCCTGGCCTTCGCCCTGACCCGGCTGTGGTGGTCCTGATGCCGGCGCCCGCCTTCCCGTTCCTCACCGTGTTGGTGCTGGTGCCGGCCGTGGGCGCCGCGGTGGTGGTCCTGGTGCCCCGTGAGGCCGTCAACCGGTGGTTCCACGAGATGGTCGGCGCCGCGGTGGCGCTGGCCACCCTGGTGGTGGCCGTCGTCATCGCCTTCCGGTTCAAGACGGGGGACGGCGGCTACCAGATGGTCTCCGATCATGTCTGGGCCAAGCAGTTGGGCATCCACTGGTCACTGGGCATCGACGGCATCTCGCTCTTCCTGGTGGTGATGACCGCCCTGTTGTTCCCACTGGCCGTGCTCGGGGCCAGGGCCCGGAGGGACCCGCGCTCCTTCGTGGCCTGGGTCCTCCTCCTCGAAGCGGCCTGTCTCGGAAGCTTCGTCTCCCTCGACCTCGTCCTCTTCTTCGTGTTCTTCGAGCTGACACTGGTGCCGGTCTACTTCCTCATCGGCACCTGGGGCTACGCCCGGCGCGGCTACGCCGCCATCAAGTTCTTCATCTACACCTTCGCGGGCTCGGCCTTCCTCCTGGTGGGCATCCTGGCGGTCGCCTTCATCCACCAGTCCCAGACCGGCGTGCTGACCTTCGAGCTCCCCGCACTGATGCGGACCCATCTGTCCGGGGTGGAGGGGGTCCTGCTCTTCATCGCCTTCACTGCCGCGTTCGCGGTGAAGGCCCCGGTCTTCCCCTTCCACACCTGGTCGCCTGATGCCTACGCCGAAGCACCGACCGCCGCATCGGTGCTGCTGGCCGCGGTGATGGCCAAGCTCGGGACCTACGGGATCATCCGCTTCGACCTGAACCTCTTCCCCCAGGCCACCCGTACCCTGGCTCCGGTGCTGTTGACCCTGGCGGTGGTGGGCATCATCTACGGTGCCCTGGTGGCCTGCGGCCAACGCGACCTGAAGCGCCTGCTGGCCTACTCCTCCCTGGCCCAGATCGGCTTCATCGTGCTCGGGACCTTCGCCCTCAACAGCCAGGGGCTGAGCGGCGGAGTGCTCCAGATGGTCAACCACGGGCTGATCATCGCCACCCTGTTCATCCTGGTCGGTTGGATCTACGAACGGCGGAGGACCTGGCAGGTGTCCGGCCTCAAGGGGCTGCAGTCGCCGGCTCCGGTGCTGGCCGGGGTGTTCACGGTGGCCATGATGGCCTCCATCGGCCTGCCGGGCCTCAACGGGTTCGTCGGCGAGTTCCTGGTCCTGATCGGGACCTTCGTGGCCCATCGGTGGTGGGCGGTGGCGGCCACCGCCGGGGTGATCGTGGCCGCCGTCTACCTGCTGTGGGCCTATCAGCAGGGTTTCCACGGGGAGCCGACTGAAGCCGACACCAAGACCCGGGACCTGGGATGGAACGAGCGACTGGTCATCGCCCCGCTGGTCATCCTCATCGTGGCCCTGGGCGTCTTCCCCAAGCCGGTCCTCGACCGGATCAACCCGTCGGTCAACCAACTGGTCGTCCATGTCGACCAGGTGACCCACACCCGGATCCCCGCCGGCCTCGATCCCGGCCCGGTGTCGGCGCCGGTCGCCCGCCACGCCCCTGGTGCTCCTGGGACCCCGGGTGCCACCCCGGCCGCCCCCATCCGGCCCGCCGGGCGGGCACCGGCTCGCACCGGTTCGACGGGGGGTGCCCCCTGATGCTCGCCCTCGTCGCCGCCGCGTCCCCGTCCATCCACGTCCCCCACGTCGATTATCTGAGCATCCTGCCCATGCTGATCATGATGGGCGGGGCGCTGGCCCTGATGGTGGTGTCCTCGTTGTTCCGCAGGATCCTGACCGTGGGCGCCGGGACGGCGGCGGCCTGCGCCGTGTCGGTGGCCGCGCTGGTGGCCGGCCTGTTCCAGTGGGACCAGGTCAGCACCCACGGCGCCCAGGTGACGGTGGCCGGTGCCATCGCCTTCGACGGATTCGACGTGTTCATCCAGATCACCGTGGCCATCGCCGTGCTGCTCAGCGCCCTCATCGGGGACGGCTACCTCCGGCGCGAGGGGGTGGAGGGACCGGAGTTCCACGTGCTGGCCATGCTGTCCGCGTCCGGGGCGATGATGATGGGGGCGGCCAATGACCTCATCGTGATCTTCCTCGGCCTGGAGATCCTGTCCATCTCCCTGTACGTGCTGGCCGCCTTCAACCACAAGCGGGCCGAGTCGGGCGAGGCCGCCCTCAAGTACTTCGTGCTCGGGGCGTTCTCCTCGGCGGTGTTCGTCTACGGCATCGCCCTCACCTATGGGGCCACGGGCTCGAGCAACCTGCCCCAGATCGCCGACTATCTGTCACGGAACGTGATCGCCTCCAACGGCGTGCTGCTCGGTGGGCTGGCGCTGCTGCTGGTCGGGTTCGGCTTCAAAATCGCCGCCGTGCCCTTCCACATGTGGTCACCCGACGTCTACCAGGGCGCCCCCTCACCGGTGACCGGTTTCATGGCCGCAGTGGCCAAGGCCGGGGCGTTCGCCGCGCTGCTCCGGGTCTTCGTCTCCTCGTTCGGCACGGTGCGGACCGACTGGCAGCCGATCATCTGGGGGCTGGCCATCCTGAGCCTGCTGGTGGGGGCGGGCGTGGCCCTGGTCCAGCGGGACGTGAAGCGGATGCTGGCCTACTCGTCCATCAACCATGCCGGGTTCATCCTCCTCGGCGTGGAGGCGGCCACCACCCGGGGCGTGGAGGCGTCGCTCTACTACCTCTTCACCTACATGTTCTTGGTCATCGGCTCGTTCGGCGTCATCACCGTGATGGCCAGGGAGGGGGACACCGGTCATCAGATCTCGGACTACCGGGGGCTCGCCCGGCGGCAGCCGCTGCTGGCCATGGCCTTCGCCGTGCTCCTGCTCGGGCAGGCCGGCGTGCCCTTCACCACCGGGTTCTGGGCCAAGTTCGAAGTGGTGGGGGCGTCGGTGGCCACCCACGCCTATGTCTTGGCGGCCATTGCCATGTCGTCGGCGGCCATTGCCGCCTTCTTCTACCTGCGGGTGGTGGTCACCATGTTCTCGCCGGACGGCCTGGTCGGCGACCTGGTCGGCGACGGCGTCGGCTCAGCCGGCGTGGGGGCGGCGGACCCCGGCGACCCCGGCGATGCCGGACCCGGCCCCGCGGACCCGGGCGCCACCGACCCGGTGTCCAGTCTCCAGGTGCTCACCGAGGCCCCCCCGTCCGAGTCGGTGACCGATCGGGGCTTGGTGCCTGTTCCCGCGCTCAGCCGGCTGGCCATCGGCCTGTCGGTGGCGTTCACCGTGGTGTTCGGGATCTTCCCCGGGCCGATCCTCGACTTCGCCCACCAGGCCACCCTGCTCTTCACCTGAGCTGCCCTGCTGATCACCTGGCCTGCGGCCTGAGTCGCCGGCCGACCCGGTGGACAGGGTTCACGCCGGCCTGGGGCCCGACGACTTCCCGGCGTCCGCGCCGCCGCCCACGTTCCCGGGTACTGTCGTCCGGAAGGGCGCCCGGCGCCCGCCGATGGCGAGGAGTGAGTCAGGGATGGCCGAGGCCGTAGGACAACCCAGCCAGGGCTCCCCGGGCAAGGCTCCGGGGAAGAAGCGCGAGCCGCGTGAGATCGCCCGGATCGTGGTGGCGGTCGCCGGATTGATCCTGCTCGTCGCCTTCGTGCTCGACAACAGCCAGACCGTCAAGGTGGGGTTCGTGTTCTTCAGCGCCCAGCTCAGCCTGATCTGGGTCCTCCTGATCGCCGCCGTCCTCGGCGCCCTCGTCGATCGCCTGGTCATTCTCCTGGGCCAGCGTCGCCGGAGCCGGGCTGTCTCGAAGCGCTAGGCCCCTGCGCCGGGCCGCCGGGCCGCCCGACCGCCGACCGCCCCGCCCGATCGCCGGCGCACCACCCGGATGGGAACAAGGCCGCATCCGACCAGCGCGACCATCAGGGTTATCCTGACCGCGATGCCACTCCGGGCCGCGCGCCGCAGACCCTCGGATTCAGCCCGCGACGGTCCCCGGGCCCGCTCCACGGAGGCCGTCAGCGTTTTGACCCCGGAAGGAGGTCCGGGGCCGGCGGACGGCGCGGCCGACGGTTCATCGGGCCGATCTCGGCGACGGACGGTGGCGATCCAGTTCGAGCGCCTGGTCGTCGCCATTCGGACCGGCGACGAAGCGATGGTCGAGAGCACCATCCGGACTCTGAGCGGGCGCAGCCGCTGGTTGGCGCCGTTGGCCATGGCGGTGGGGGCGTTCTCCATGCTCTTCCAAGGGGTGAAGCTGCTGTTCACCAATTGGCGCCTCACGCTGGTCCAGATCTTGCCGGCCATGTGGATCTGGGCGGCCATGGTCGACCTCAAGGCCCACGTGTTCCATGGCAGGGAGTTCCACATGATGCGCGGGCCGTTGTTGGTACCCGTCCTGCTGGTCATCGCCTCGATCACCGCCGCGGCCTTCTTCCTCAATGCAGTTTTCGCCTTCGCCATCTCAAAGCCGGGGGCACCGGAGATCCGCCCGGCGTTCGCCGAGGCGCGGGCCCACAGAGTGACGGTGCTGGGCTGGGGATTCGCCATCGGTTTGGCCCTGGGGTTCTCGACGGTGGTCGTCCAGCGGTGGGGGGTTCGCTGGTTCGGGTTTTCCCTGGGCATCGTGGTCGGCGTGATGATGGTCACCTATGTCCTGATCCCCGCCCGTCTCCTCGGAGTCAAGTCGAGCCGATCGCGTCGGGACAAGCTCACCGCCACGGCCATCGGCGGCGCGGTCGGCGCCGCCGTGTGCTCGCCGCCGTACTTACTCGGACGGGTCGCCATTCTGATGCTCGGTTCGCATACGTTCCGGGTCCTCGCCGTCGTCCTGCTGGCGGTGGCCGTCGTCCTGCAGACCGGTGCCACCAGCGCGGTCAAGGCCATCAAGTTGAGCGCCAAGCTGGCCGTCGGCCCGGCTCCGGACCGGAATGCCGCGGCCTGACCGAACCTGAACTCTGAGCGGGTCCGGGGACGCCCGATGGCTGACGCCAGCCAGTGGACCGAGCTCCATCCTGCCCCTCGTCGGAGAAGTGGCTCGGGCAGCCCGGTGTCCGTAGTGGAATGATGGTTCCATGAGACAGGCGTCCCCTGCTGAGCGCGCGTCGTTCGGACGAGAGGCACGGGTCCGGGTCCCTCGAGCGCGCCACGGCGAGTGGGAGCCCCCACCCGGTCGGACCGATCCCCTCGAGATCCTGGCCCTGCAGGCCACCACCCGGGTGCCCGAGCTCGTCCCCATCCGCTACGGGCGGATGGCCGACTCCGCCTTCGCCTTCTTCCGGGGAGCCGCGGCGGTGATGGCCGCCGACCTGGCCCAGGAGAAGTCGACCGGGCTCGACGTCCAACTGTGCGGCGATGCCCACCTGTCCAACTTCGGGGGCTTCGCGTCACCCGAGCGCGACCTGATCTTCGACGTCAACGACTTCGACGAGACGATCCCCGGCCCCTTCGAGTGGGACCTGAAGCGCCTGGCCGCCAGCCTCGAGATCGCCGCCCGGAGCCGCGAGTTCGACGAGCCGGTGTGCTCGTCCATCGTCGCCCAGGCCTCGTGCTCGTACCGGACGGCCGTGCGGGAGTTCGCCGACATGCGTGACCTCGAGGTCTGGTACTCCCGGCTCGACACCGCCACCCTGGTGGCCCGATGGGGGGACCAGGCCGGCCGCAAGGTGACCGAGGCCTTCCGGCGCCGGGTGGCCAAGGCGCAGTCCAAGGACCACCTCGCCGCCCTGGCCAAGCTGACGGTCGAGCACGAGGGCCAGCTCAGATTCGTCAACAACCCGCCCCTCATCGTGCCGGCCGAGGACGTCTTCACCGATATGCAGTCCAACCGGACCCTGCGGAATCTTTTCGATGCCCTCTCCGACTACAGCCAGACCCTGTCGGTGGATCGCCAGCAGTTGCTCGAGCGCTACGAATTCATCGACCTGGCCCGCAAGGTGGTCGGCGTCGGTAGCGTCGGGACCCGGTGTTGGGTGGCGCTGTTCACCGGACGCGACAAGGGAGACCCGCTCTTCCTGCAGATCAAGGAAGCCGAGGCCGCCGTCGGCGAGCCCTTTCTGGCCAAGAGCCAGTTCCCCAACCAGGGTCAGCGGGTGGTCGAGGGCCAGCGGCTCATGCAGGGCGCCAGCGATATCTTCCTCGGCTGGGACCGGTTCGAGGGCGACGACGGCATCGCCCGGGACTTCTACATGCGTCAGCTCTGGGACTGGAAGGCCTCGGCGGCGGTCGACCAGATGTCGCCGGACGTCCTCGGGATCTATGCCCAGATATGCGGGTGGACCCTGGCCCGCGCCCATGCCCGCTCGGGGGATGCCGTTGCCCTCGGCGCCTACCTCGGGGCCAGCGACCGGTTCGACCGGGCCCTGTGCCGCTTCGCCCGGCACTACGCCGACCAGAACGAACGCGACTTCGAAGCCCTGACCCTGGCCATCGCCAGCGGTCGGGTCGACGCGGTCAGCGGCGTATGACCAGGACCGGAGCTGTTGCCGGCGGGGACCTGGGCCCACCGGGTGCTCCGGGAGCCGATCGTATGCAGTCGGCCATCCACCATTGAACCCATCCGCCACTGAACCACCGACCACCGAGATGAGGATGAAGCATGCCCCTGCACAAACGCCAGTCCATCCGCGACGCAATGATCGAGTCGGTCTACGCGGGCCAGGACCTGCTGACCACCCTGCCGTCGCACCGCTTCCCCGCCGACCAGATGCGCCCGGAAGACGCCTTCCAGGCCATCTCCGATGAGTTGCTGCTGGATGGCAACGCCCGCCAGAACCTGGCCACGTTCTGCCAGACCTGGGAGGAGCCCGAGGTCCACCAGCTCATGGACCTGGCCATCAACAAGAACATGATCGACAAGGACGAGTACCCTCAGACCGCCGAGATCGAGCGGCGTTGCGTGCAGATGCTGGCTGACCTGTGGAACGCACCCGAGGACGGCGCGGCCGTGGGCTGCTCGGCCATCGGCTCATCGGAGGCGTGCATGCTCGGTGGGATGGCGGCCAAGTGGCGGTGGCGGGAGAAGCGCCGGGCGGAGGGAAAGCCCACCGACCGGCCGAACATGGTGTGCGGCCCCGTACAGGTGGTGTGGCACAAATTCGCCAAGTACTGGGAGGTCGAGATGCGGGAGATCCCGATGTCGCCCGGCCGCTACTGCATGGACGTCGAGCAGATGCTCGAACAGGTCGACGAGAACACCATTGCCGTGGTCCCGACGTTCGGGGTGACCTACACCGGCTCCTACGAGCCCGTCCTCGAGCTCTCCCAGGCGCTGGACAAGCTGCAGGAGGAGACCGGCCTCGACGTCGACATCCACGTCGACGGGGCCAGCGGCGCCTTTCTGGCCCCGTTCTGCGCCCCCGACATCCTGTGGGACTTCCGGATCCCCCGGGTCAAGTCGATCAGCACCTCCGGTCACAAATTCGGACTGGCCCCCCTCGGCGTGGGATGGGCGCTGTGGCGCGATGCCTCCGAGTTGCCGGACGATCTGATCTTCCACGTCACCTACCTGGGCGGCGACATGCCGGTCTTCCAGATCAACTTCTCCCGGCCGGCCGGTCAGATCGTGGCCCAGTACTACAACTTCGTGCGGCTGGGGAAGCACGGCTACCGCGACGTCCATGACGCGTGCTACGCCACCGGCAAGTTCCTGGCCGACGAGATCGTGAAGCTCGGGCCGTTCGAGCTGCTCTGCGACTCGGACGCCCACTCGGGCATACCGTCGGTGGCCTGGAGGATCCGTGAGGGCGAGGACCCGGGTTACACGCTCTACGACGTGGCCGACCGTCTGCGGGTCCGGGGCTGGCAGGTTCCGGCCTATCCGCTGACCGGATCGGTGGCGGACATCTCGGTCCAGCGGATCCTGGTGCGCCAGGGGGTGAGCCTGGACCTCGCCCTCCTGCTGCTCGACGACATGAAGCAGTCGATCGGCCATTTCGACAAGCATCCGGTGTCGGTAGCCATGACCAAGGACGAGTCCGGCGGGTTCAGCCATCTATAGGCCACCCTCGCCCCGGTAGTCACCCGGCACGCCCTCGCCCGCCTCAACCCCGGTCGGGAACCGTCCAGTCCACCTCGATCGGACGGCGGAGGAGCAGCCGCGGGCGTCCGACCACTGCCGGCCGGTCGGTGGTCCACGGCGACGGCGTCGCCAGGGTCAAGCCGGCCAGTCCGCGCAGGGCCTGGTCGTACCCGGAGCGGACCCAGGAGAAGCGCTGCCAGCACCCCTCCTGCTCGGCCTCGGGGACGCTCACCAGCGCGCTGAGCCGATCGAGGGCGCCGAGGTACTCGGAGCGGTGGATAGAGATCTCCGGAGCCGGCCCCGACCAGGTGGCCATCAGCTCGGCCAGCAGGACCGGCGGCTTGATGGGCAGCCCTGCGGCCCTCCCGATCCGGACCAGCGCGGGCATGCCGTAGCCCAGGGCCAGCATCGGGCCCTTCACCTCCTCGACGGTGTGCTCTCCCGTGCTGAACTCCGACGCCGAGAGGAGCAGGGCCGCACCGTCGACCATCGAACCCACCGATGCGACCCACGACTGACCGGGTGACGATTCGGGGAAGTAGCACAGGGCGGGAAAGGAGGTGTGGGTCTGGTCGAGGTCGAGCATCCAGTCGACCACGGTCCTCCAAAGATCCGGATTGTCCAACGAGCCGAAGCGGTGGAGGTCCTCGACCATGCCGACGGGAGACGGGGGGGTGCCGGCGAAGGGGCGAAGCAGGCTGACGCCCCGCTCCCGGCTGTTGTGGGCGGCGTAGATGGTGGGCAGGTAGCTGATCAACAGGGCGACGAGCCCCAGCCCGATGGTGGCCTCCACGAAGGTCAGCCAGATCCGGACACTGCCCTCCGGTTCGGCGAATCCCAACGTGAACAATGACGATCCGCTGATCTCGAACGACCGCTGCGCCGTGTCGTGGCTGACCGCCCAGAAGATGAACGAGAAGCCGAATGTCACCGAGAGCATCCACACCAGGGGCAGGCTGACCAGGGCGATCGGGGCATAGAGGGCTCGGAGGTTGTCCTCCCGTTCCGGGTCCCGCCAGCGGTGGACCAGCACCCGGTCCGCCACCGCGAACACGAAACGGGCGATGTGGGTGAATCCGCGGGGGAGGACCACCGTCTCCAGGGCCGAGATGAGCACGGACATCACCACCGTGATGCCGACGAGGATGGCGATGACATGGAGCAGGATCAACAGGCGAGCTCCCTTCCCTCGTGCGTTGCCGATGACAGGCCGAGACCTGCCATCACGACACGATCAAGTAGATGCTGTCCCCGACGAGCCAGAGGCCGACAATGAGGGCGAGCACGATGATGGCCTGGTCCCGGTGGGTGTCGATCCATTGCCGCAGCCCGTCCAGCCTCTGCGCGGCCGCATCCGGGGAGAAGACGGCGTACAGCTCCATGGTCAGGATGCTCGCTGTGCACAGGAGGCAGAAGCCGACCAGCAGGGCAAAGGTCTCGATCGATGAGATATGCATCTGGGCCACGGCGGCAGCGCCGGCACCGACCAGCACCCACGGCTGGAGGAGCAGTCCCAGACCGGCTGCGGCCCACGCCGACATGTGGTCGAGCTTGGCCATCCAGGTCGGGGGCTTCTTGGGCATTCCCACCCGGCTCCGCTGCCGGAAGCCGAGGATGATGAGGACCACCCCGAGCGCCATCTTGACCCCGAGCACCGCGTCGGAGGGCGCCGTCGAAGGCTGGGGCGGCTTCCCGCCGGTCACCAGGACGGTGGCGGCGATCACCACCACCAGCGACAGAAACCAGCCGAGGATGTAGGCGGCGCCCTTGAACGTCCCCCGCTCCGTGCTGAGCACGAGGATGAACCCGGTGATGGGAATCGGCTCGAGGGTGACCGCCAGTCCGATGAGGATCAGATCGACGACGCTCATCGGAGCCCGGGCCCCGTTCCGCCGGCATCGTGGACGGAAGGCGGTGGTGCTCCACCATCCTGTGCGGCAGCCCCGCCGGCCACCTCCCGCCGCAGCTCGGTCACCGTCTGGGGCAGCCATGCGGTGGTGGCATAGGCCACGACCACCGCCACGATAACCAGGGGCATGACGGCCAATCCATCGCTGTAGAGCAGCAAGGTGGCCAACAGCGTCGAGGTCAGGGGGAGTTTGAGCATGGCCGTGCACATGGCCCCGATCCCCATGGCCACGCCCGCCACCAGCACCAGTCCGGGGAGATGCGAGGCGGCGATCCCGCCGGCGGCGCCGATGAACATGGAAGGGAACACCGGCCCGCCGCGGAAGCTGGAGAGCGAGAGCCCGTAGGCCAACGACTTGCACACCACCAGGAGGAGCAGGGCGCCGACCGTCCAGCCGGCTGCGTGCTGCACGAGACCGGGGAGGGCAGACTGCCCGGAGAACAGGACGTCGGTCGGTCCCCGTCCGGTCCCCTCGGCGAAGGCGATGGCCAGTCCGGCCACCGCCAGGCCCACCACCGGGGTGAGAAGGATCATGCGTCGCTCGACGTGGGGACGCAGTGCGAGCGCCATCAGGCGGATGCCGCCGCCGACCACCGCCGCGGCCACGCCGAAGGCCAGTGCCCAGCCGAACATGGCCACCGTCGGGTGATGAAACGGAGGGAGACCGGGAATCGCCAGTGAGAACGTGCCGAATCCGGTCAGCGAGTCCAGCCCGACGAAGATGAGCGTCCCCACCCCGGCGGCCAGGAGACCGGGGACGAGCACCAACCCGAGCACCGGGCCGCCGAGCCCGGCCGCCTCCATCAACAGGAAGGCGCCGGCGATCGGCGATCCGAAGAGGGTGCTGATCGCCGCGAAGCTGCCAGCTGCGGCCATCACTGCGGCGGCCATCGGTGGCGCGTCGCGTTTGGCCAGGTGCACGGAGAGCACGCCGAGGCCGCCCCCGATGGCGATCAACGGCGCCTCGGGACCGAGGACGACGCCCAGGCTCAAGGTGGCCAAGGCGGCCAGCACCACCCCCGGCAGGTCGACGGGATCGGGCGTCCCCCCGGCCTGGAACCCGTCAGCCGGCGAATGCCCTCCGGTTCCGGGTAGGTACCGGATCACGGAGCTGACCAGGAGCCCGGCGATCCCGAGGAGCGGGAGGGGCCACCACGCCGGCACGCCGTGGAAGCCCAGCTCACCGGGCAGTGTGGCGAAGAACCAGTTCTGCAGCAGGCTGACCAGTTTGAGGAATCCGTAAGCGACGGCGGAGACGGGCGCGCCGATGAGGGCGGCCAGCACCAGAAGCTGGATGTAGCTGCGGCTCTTGAGCAGCGCCATCGGATCGGGAGGGACTGCGGATGTCTCGGGGCCCCCGCCCGCCGCGGGCATGCTCATGCCGCCACGCCCACAACCGGCGGGTGACGCCGTGGGGACCGCATCGGCCCGGGCTCAGGCATGGATCCGCCGCCGCCCTGCGGCAAAGGGTCCAACCCGCGCCATGCCCGCCGTGGCACCGGGCGAAGAGCCAACCATGTTCACGAATCCCCCAACCTGTCCGATCTCCGTCTGTGGACACTAGGTGGTTTTGTCGCGGGAGGGGTGGTCCGGGACACGAGGAACCGGTGCCTGGCCTCCGGGTCCTCCGGATGGCCGGCACACGATGAAACCCGGGCGCAGGCGCCCGGGCCGCTATGGTGCATTGCTGTCCCCGAACAAGGAGCGGCACCGAACATGCTTGCCTACAACTACCCATTGCTCAGCATCTTCTGGACGATGTTGGAATTCTTCCTCTTCTTCTTGTGGATCTGGCTCCTCATCGTCATCTTCGCCGACATCTTCCGCAGCCATGACATGGGCGGGCTGGCCAAGGCCCTGTGGGTGATCTTCGTCATCATCCTCCCCTTCCTCGGCGTGCTCATCTACCTCATCGCCCGGGGCGGGAGCATGCAGGAGCGAGCTGCGGCCCAGGCCCAACGGCAGCAGCAGGCCTTCGACTCCTACGTGAAGGAGACCGCCGGAAGCTCCAGCAGTGCCGATGAGCTGTCCAAGCTGGCCGACCTCAAGGCCAAGGGCGTCCTCACCGACGCGGAGTTCGAGGCCCAGAAGGCCAAGCTGCTCAGCTGAGCCGATGCGCTGACCCCGGTCGGCCGCATCAGATCACGGCAACGCAGGCAGATGGCCGTCCCGGGGTGGTTACGGGTCGGGACGGCCACTGCCGGCGCTGCGTGATGCATCGCCGTGCCTGGCGGTGTCCTCCGTCGGCCACCAGCCGGCTGGCGGACTGAAGAATGGGTCCCGGGCCGGCAAATCGGGACCCGGTACAGTCTGGGACGTGGCTGCGGACGACGAGGGCACCGACCCCGAGGCCGAGGCCCTCGAGCACGCGGTCGAAGAGGTGCGCAAGGAGAACGAGGAACTCCGCGCCGCTCAGGGAGCGGACGGGGGAAAGCAACGGGGAAGGCTCTGGAAGCGGATCACTTCCTGGGTGCTGATCGTCCTGGCGTGCATCCTCGCCGTGGTGTCGATCTTCGTAGTCTTCGCTCGGAACGAATTGCTGAACACCGACGCCTATGTGAACACGGTCGCCCCACTGGCCAGCGATCCGGCCATCCAAGCGGCGGTGGCGCACCAGGTGAGCGGACGGCTGATCGCCCAGACCGACGTGCAGCAAAGGGTCAAGCAGGCGCTGCCGCCCCGGGCTGATTTCCTGGCCACGCCCATCACCAACGGACTCCGCAACGCCACCGAGCAGATCACCTTGAAGGCGGTCCAGTCCCCGCAGTTCGAGAAGCTCTGGATCGCGGCCAACCGCGCCTCCCACAAGCAGCTGGTGGCCCTGCTCACCGGAGAGCAGGGGGGCACGCTGACCTCGAGCAACGGCAGAGTCACCATCGACCTCTCCCAGGTCGAGGTGCAGGCAAAGAAGGCACTGGACGCCAAGGGCATCACCGTGTTCGACAAGGTGCCGGCGGCCAAGGGACTCAAGTTCGTGCTGTTCCAGTCCGACCAGTTGGCCCGCTTCCAGCGGCTCACCCGGTTCCTCAACCATCTCTCCTTGGTGCTGCCCATCGTGACCCTGCTGTGCTTCGCCGGAGGCGTCGTGCTGACCCGGGATCGCCGACGGGGTCTGGTGCGTGCCGCGGTAGGGCTGGCGCTCTCCATGGCGCTGGTGCTGGTGGTGGCGTCGGTGGCCCGGAATCAGTACCTGTCCTCATTGGATCCCTCCCATTCCAAGGCGGCCAACGCCGCCACCATCGATGCCGTCAGTGCCCTGCTGCTCGACACCGTCCGCACCGTGCTCATCGTGGCCGCCCTCATTGCCATCGGCGCCATGGTGGCCGGCAATGCCCGGTTCCGGGGGTGGCTGTCCACCCGGAACCGGCCCTCATGGATGACGGAGGGTCCCGTGCACACCTTCGCCGTCGCCCACCGGAAGGGGCTGCAGTGGGGCGTCCTCGGCCTGGGTCTGCTGGTCCTGGTGGTGTGGAGCAAGCCGACGACGCGGGTGGCGGTCATCGTCGTGCTCGTCGCCCTGGCCCTGGCCGGCCTGGTCGGTGTCTACGCCGGGCGCCGCCCCGCCCCCGTCCCGGCCGCTCCGGACGCCGGCGAGCAGGGGCCGGGGGGCACCGACCCGGCCTGATGCCGGCGCAGTCCTCGGGACGACCCCCGGTGCGGCCCTCGGACGGGTCGGGTGCACGAACCTGGTGGACGTGCTTCGAGCCGGTCCACGCCGTGATCTACTTCGCCCCCGAATGCCGCCAGGCCCTCGATGCCACCGGCTTGCGGGGCTTTTGGATGGGCTATTTCGCGGCGCGATCGGCACCCCTCGGCGCGGCCGGGCCGGCGGTGGTCCGTGCCACCTTCTTCAACTTCCACGAGCGGATGGTGCACCGATCGATCCCCGATGCCTGGACGTTCGCCGATCCGTCGTCCGTTCTGCGGGCCCGGTCCGCCGGGGCGGCGGCCGCCCTGCGCCGCCTCGTCCCGTCGGTCGACGAGCGGGCCCCGACGCTGCTTCCCTTGCTGGACACGGTCGTCGAGGCGGCCGACGGCTCCGGCCGCGCCCTGTTCAGCGCCAATCGCCAGCTCGTGCCGCCCGACGACCCGGTCGAGGCACTGTGGCAGGGCTGCACCGACCTGCGCGAGCACCGGGGCGACGGCCACGTGGCTGCGCTCACCGCCAGCGGGCTCGACGGATGCGAGGCGCTGGTCCTCTTCGCCGGGTCGGAGGGCATCGACGGGTCCGTATTCCAGGCCAGTCGCGGGTGGTCGTCCGGTGAGTGGGAAGCCGCCCGAGGCCGGCTGGAGGGCCGGGGCCTGATGGAGGGACCGCAGGCGTCCCCGGCCGGCCTCGAGCTGCGTCGCCGGCTCGAACAGGTGACCGATGAGCTGGCCGCCCCACCCTTCGCCGCTCTGGCCGTACGGGAGCGGTCGGTGCTCCTCGAGGGCCTGCGCGTGATGTCCGGGTCGGTCATCGGCTCCGGCACGATCCCGTTCCCCAATCCCATCGGGTTGCCGACGCGGGCGCAGACCTGAGCCGAGCCGCCGATCAGTGACGATGGAACACGGCTGGCTCCTTCTGTATGTGGCACCGCCCAATATGGTGATCCACGTTGGATCAACCATTGCCGAATGGCGCCAGCCGCCCACATCAGGCGTCGAGGGCGAGTCGCGGGGTTCCGTGGTCCTGTTCGAGCTGGAGGAGCGCCTTCTTCCTCGGCAGGCCGCCTCCGTAGCCGACCAGGGCGCCACCGGCACCGATGACCCGGTGGCACGGGACGATGATGCCGATCGGGTTGTGCCCGTTGGCCGATCCGAGCGCCCGGGCGGCGCCGGGCCGCCCGATCCGGTCCGCCAGCTGGCCGTAGGACCTCGTCTCGGCGTAGGGGATCTCGAGCAGCGCCTCCCACACTCGTCGTTGGAAGTCGGTTCCCTCGAGGCTGAGGTCGACTGCGAAGACGGTCAGCTCGGAGGCGAAGTAGGCATCGAGCTGGTCGACGACATTGCCGAACGCCTTCGGGTCGTGCCGCCACCGGTGGCGCCCCGGCGGGGGATGGGTCTGGCCGTCCATCCGCAGATGGGTGAGGACATCGCCGCGCCCGGCCAGGGTGAGCGGGCCGACCGGGCTGTCCATGCTGCGCCAGCGGGTTCCGGTCATGGTGGCGGGCTCGGCGGCCAGTGGTTGATCGGGTGGTCGAGAGCCGCCCACAGATATTGCACGGCGTAGGCGCGCCACGGGCGCCAGGCGCCGGCGCGATCCGCGAGCGCGGCCGCGGTGGTGGGGAGGCCGAGGAGGGCGGCGGCGTTGCGGACGCCGAGGTCGGTGGCCGGAAAGGCGTCGGGGTCGCCGAAGCCGCGCATGGCGATCATCTCGCGGGTCCAGGGTCCCACCCCGGCCAGCGCTGCCAGCTGGTGGCGGGCGCGGTCCCAGTCGGCGCCGGCATCGAGCTCGACGCTCCCGTCGGCCAGCGCGCCGACCAGTGAGGCCACGCACCGCCGACGCGCCGTCGGGAGGCCGAGGCTGTCCGGATCGAGGGCTGCCAGCTCGTCGGCCGAAGGGAACAGATGGGTGAGGTTGCCGCCGGGGTCGGAGATCGGCGTCCCGAACCGCTCGACCAGGTGCGCGGTATGGGTGCGTGCCGCGGCGGTGGACACGTGCTGGCCCAGCACCACCCGGATGGCGAGCTCGGCGGCGTCGACGGTGCGGGGGATCCGACGGCCGGGGCCCTTGGCCACCAGCGGGCCCAGCAAGGGGTCCTCGGCCAGAGAGTCGGCCACCGCCTCGGGGTCGGCATCGAGATCGAGCAGACCCCGGCAGCGGGCGATGGCGGTGGGGAGGTCGCGGAAGTCGTCGAGGACCAGTTGGCAGGCGACGTGCTCCGGCGTCGGGGCCAGCGACACGATGCCGTTGCCACCGGGCAGGCGAAGCGTGCGGCGGAAGGCCCCGTCGCGGTACTCCTCGCAGCCCGGAACGGCGGTGGCCACGAGATGGCCGAACAGGCCGTCCGGAGTGAACGGCTCCCGGAACGGGAGGCGGAAGGTGAGTGCATCGGGGGCGGCCGGCGCTGCCTGGCGGCCGGCACGGGCCCGTAGCGAGGTCGGGGTTCCGTCGAACACCAGGCGGACGGTGTCGTTGAACTGCCGGACACTCGAGAACCCGGCCGCGAACGCGACTTCGGTGAATGAGAGCTCGGTCGTCTCGATCAAGAGGCGGGCCGTCTGGGCCCGCTGGGCCCGTGCGAGAGCGAGGGGGCCGGCGCCGACCTCGGCCACCAGGTGGCGCTCCAGCTGGCGGCTGCTGTAGCCGAGCCGACCGGCGAGCCCGCCGACGCCCTCACGGTCGACGGTGCCGTCCGCGATCAGCCGCATGGCCCGGGCCACGACGTCGCCGCGGATGTTCCATTCCGGAGATCCGGGCGAGGCATCCGGTCGACACCGCTTGCAGGCCCGGAACCCGGCGTGCTGCGCCGCGGCCGCTGTCGGGTAGAACCGGACGTTGCGGGCGAACGGGGGCCGGGCCGGGCAACTCGGCCGGCAGTAGATCCCGGTGGTCAGCACGGCGGTCACGAACCATCCGTCGAAACGGGGGTCCTTGGACTGCACGGCCCGGAAGCAGCGGTCGAAATCCTCGTGCACCCGGACAGCATGTCATCGAGAAGGTGCCCTCACTGGCGGAAATCCGACATCGGAGTCGGGCCCCCGCCAGTGTCGGCCGGACCGGTCCGACCGGCTGGGAGCCGCTGGATTCGGGTCAGGCCGCCGAGCCCGGCGGTCCCGGCACCGCCGGGGACGGCCGGCGGGCGCCGAGGCCCTCGTCGATTCCCTCGTCGATCGGCTCGTCGATCGGGCCCTGCCCTTGCGCCGCGTCCCCGTTCCCGTCCCACGGGCCGAACCCGGCGATGAAGGCTTCGGTGTCGCGCTGGGCGGCCACCATGCGCTTTTCCGCGCCCGCCGCCAGCAACCGGCCGAGGACGGGGATCTCCCACAGGGACTCGGCCCGGAGGATGGCCATGACCACCGGAACGAGGTGCTCGGCGGTGTCGAAGACCACGTAGCGCGGTAGCCACTCGGGCTCGTACTTGGCGTTGAAGCGCCACAGCGACTCGATCTGGGCGAAGTTCGAAAGGCGCTTCAGGAACCACCGCTCGGCCCGTTGCACGGTTCCGTCCCCCTTGTCGCCCGACAGCGTCGATCGCAAGGCGGCGAAGTTGAGGCTGAGGCCCTCGTAGCCCCCCGCCCGCAGATGCTCGATGGTCGAGACCAGCGCGAAGTCCAAGAGCCCGTTGGGATGGTTGCCGGGATCGCGCCGCATGAGGTCGAGGGAGTAGCCGTGGATGCCCGGGGCCGGCACGAACTGGCACATGGCGGCGGCGGCCCCGTCCGGATCCCTGACCACGGCCAGGAGCAGGCCGGTGTCCCTCGGGTCGAACACCCGCCCGAGCATCATGGAGAAGCCCCGTTCGTGCTCACCCTGCCGGCTCAGGCTCATGAGCGCGGTCAGCTCCTCGGAGAGAGCGGGGTCAAGGTGCGCCGGATCGTGGAACGTGGCGGAGTAGCCGTGCTTCTTGATCCGGTTGAAGGCCTGACGCAGGCCCTTCATGTCCCCACCGGCCAGGGTGAAGGGTTGGACCTTCACCACCGCCTCGTCCCCGAGGTAGATGTTGTGCATCCCCGAATCGCGGTAGATGGAGAGCCAGTCCTCGCCGGCTCCCATGACCGAGGTGACCCAGCCGTGGCTGTCGGCGAATCGGCGGAAGGCCCCCCACACCTGTTCGCGTTCGTTGCGGGGCCCGATGGGGTCGGGGGAGATGAGGCACACCCCGCCGTAGACGGCGTACGCCACCAGGCTGTCCCGGTGGAAGAACCACTTCTTGTCAGAGCGGAGTGCGAAGTAGTCGAGGGTCGAGGTGCCGTGGCGGCGCACGATGTCGCGGGCGCGGAACTCGGCGGCCCGCCCCGAGGTGAGGCGCCGGTCGACCACCGGCCGGGTGAAGAGGAAGAGGGTGACCGCCACCACGGACAGGCCGATGGCCAGCAGGCTGGGGGCGAGGTACCGGTCCGCCCGATGGGGCAGGGGTACCGTCTTGATGCCGACCAGCCGCTCGGACACCGCCCACAGTGCCGTCCACCACGGGATGTGCGAGTGATGGTCGGGGCCGACGTGGATGAAGAGCTCGATGGAGACGGCGGTGAGCAGCGTCATGCCCACCACCCCGATGCCGATGGCGATCAGCGCCGAGCGCAGCGACGAAGAGTCGGAGGCCGACTGGAAGTCCCGCCGGCAGGTGATCAGCAACACCAGGACGGCCAGTGCCATCGCCGACTCCTCGATGTCGGCGCCGGCGATGAGGTGGAGGATGATGGTGCCGGAGAGCAGGGCGACGGCCACCCTCCAGGCCCGGCGCTGCCCTCGCAGGATGCCCCTTCCCAGCGCCACCAGCGCCAGGCCGGCCATGGCGATCAGCGCACCGGCGGCCACGCTGGCCCGCAACGGGAGGTATTCGAGCACCACGTGCAGGCGCCCGCGCAATGGCGGCGTGACGGCGTCGAGCAGGTCGACGATCCCGGCGAACAGGATCGCCGCCGATGCCAGGCGTCGCACTCGCCGGGTGCGCCGGTGGACCAGGAGCAGGTCCGGCGGTGCCGGCCACGATTCGCCCATCGGATAGGAAGCCACCAGCGAGGGGTGGAGGCTGCGGACACTCCGTCCCCGGGTGATCAACCGCTCGAGGAGGCTCGGGGAGCGCAATTCGTTGCGCGCCAACAGCATCCGGACGTGCAGTTCCGCGCCGGTCTCGAGCTCGACCCAGCTGACCCGCTGGTTGTCCAGGAAGACCGGGGGGAGCCCCAGTCTGCCCCGGTGCTCTTCGACCACCTCGGCGGTGGCCCCGACGTTGGCATAGAACCCGATGCCGAGGTGGGTGAGCTCCGACTGGAAGGTGGCCGCGGTGATGAGCCCGGCGTATCCCCTTCCCACCAGGCGGCGGGCGGCGTCCCGGGCGGTGTCGTTGGCCGCCGCCACGGACTGGACGGCCTCCAGAGATCCTCCCCCCAGGATCGACCACATCCGCCGGCTGAGCAGCCCCAACACCAGGGCCATGACCCCGAGCACCACCAGGGCCACCAGCAGGGCGATGACGATCTGATCGCCCAGGTCGGCCCGGTGCGCGGCCCGGATGGCCCGGGCCGCCGTGCCCGATCCGATGTGCCCCAGCACCCAGGGGGTCACCGCCACCCGCAGCAGACCGGCGACCGCGAATGGAGCCAGCAGCCACCAGGCATAGCGACCGAGACGGCGGTACAGGGTGCGCGAGACCACGAATCGCGACAGGGCCGACGGATCGCTCAGCCGGTTGAGTCCGACCAGCCAGGCAGCATCGGCGGCGGACCGCTCGGCCAGCGAGTGCCATCCCCTGCCGGCCGACGAGTGGCCGATGATCCCCGGCTTCGCATCCGCGGCGGGGTCGAACTCGGTCTCGTGCCCGCTGCACCCGGCGGCGTAGGCGTGCTCGCCGGGCTCGACCCGCACCACCCGCACACCGGTGGCGGTGTGGAGGTGGAGGTCCACCGGCCCGAGCTGCTCCACGCCCCGGGCCTTCATCGTCTCGAGGATGTCCGGGTCCGCCTCCAGGCCAGGCTCGTGGGTGCCGGTCTGGCGGATCACCCGCCGGTCGTCGGCACCGGCGAACCGGGACAGTGCCCCACCCAGCGTCGGATGGGCCCCGAGGGCCCGCTGGGTCTCGGAGGCCGGGGAGTCGCAGCCGGTGAGGTCGAACAGGTTTCCGGCGATGATCAAGATGCCGGGACCGTCCCATGTCTCGAGGGCGCGGGCCACCTCCGTGCTGACTGCCGTCGAGGTGGGGGTCGCCTCCGGGGTGAGGAGCAGGTCGCTCACCACCATGACCCGGCGACCGAGGGGGACCTCCACCCGGGTGGCACCGGGCTCGGGAGAGAATCCGGTGGACTCGATGCCCGGCGTCGGACCGTCAGGCCCGAGCCCCTCGGTCGGGTGGGTGGTCGCAGTCACAGCCCCTCCATCGTAGAGTCAAGCCGCCGTTAAGCTGGGGCAGGTCCGGGGGGACCTCTGCCGCCATCGGTGAAAGAAGGGGAGCGATGCCAGACGAGGCCGCGGAGCACCTGGCCGGCGAGTCCTCGCCCGGCGCCGAGGCCACCATCGAGGACTATTTCTCCGAGCACCGGGTCTTCCCGCCCTCCGAGGCGTTCCGGGGCCAGGCCGTGCTGGCCGATGCCGGCGTCTACGAGCAGGCCTCGGCGGAGGGCCCCGAGTTCTGGGCGGAGCAGGCCGGGGCGCTCGACTGGTTCCGGACCTGGGACTCCGTGGTCGAGTGGAAGCTGCCTTTTGCCCGGTGGTTCGACGGCGGCACGCTGAACGTCTCCTACAACTGCCTCGATCGCCATGTGGCCGCCGGACGCGGGGACAAGGTGGCCTTCCACTGGGAGGGCGAGCCGGGCGACACCCGCACCCTCACCTACGGCCAGCTCCTGACCGAGGTATCGCGCTTCGCCAACGTACTGCGGGGACTGGGCGTGGGCCGGGGCGACCGGGTGGCCGTCTACATGCCGATGATCCCCGAGCTGCCGGTGGCCATGTTGGCCTGCACCCGGATCGGTGCCGTCCACTCGGTGGTGTTCGGGGGGTTCTCGTCCGAGGCGCTCCGGGACAGGATCCTCGATGCGCAGGCGCGAGTGGTGGTCACGGCCGACGGCGGCTGGCGGCGGGGCGCCCCGGTGGCCCTGAAGGCCAACGTGGACGCGGCGGTCATCGAGTCGCCCTGCGTCGACCACGTCGTGGTGGCCAGGCGGACCACGGAGGGGCCCGCTGACGGGCCGGCCATGCTCCCCGGCCGGGACCACTGGTGGGACGACCTGCTGAACGGGGCGGACGACGCTGCCGGCGGACCGCCCTCTGACCGTTGCGAGCCCGAGCACATGGACGCCGAGGACCTCCTGTTCATCCTCTACACGTCGGGCACCACGGCCGCCCCCAAGGGCATCATGCACACGACCGGCGGGTACCTCACCCAGGTGGCGTACACCCACCGGGTGGTCTTCGACCTCCATCCCCAACAGGACGTCTACTGGTGCGCCGCCGACATCGGCTGGGTCACCGGCCACAGCTACATCGTGTACGGGCCACTGGCCAACGGCGCCACCTCGGTGCTGTACGAGGGGACACCCGACTTCCCCGACCGGGACCGCTGGTGGTCGATCATCGAGCGCTACGGCGTGACCATCCTCTACACCGCCCCGACCGCCATCCGCACGTTCATGAAGTGGGGGACGCAGTACCCCGAGCGTCACGACCTGACCTCGCTGCGCGTCCTCGGTTCGGTGGGGGAGCCCATCAACCCCGAGGCGTGGATGTGGTACTCGACGCACATCGGCGGGGGCTCGTGCCCGGTGGTGGACACCTGGTGGCAGACCGAGACCGGTGGCATCATGATCGCCCCGCTGCCGGGGATCACCGCCACCAAGCCGGGGTCGGCCACCTTCCCGCTGCCGGGGATCGCCGCCGAGGTGGTGGATGAGCGGGGCGCCCGGGTCGACAAGGGCGGCGGCTACCTCACCCTGACCGAGCCGTGGCCGGCGATGACCCGGGGCATCTACGGCGATCCGGATCGCTACCGGGAGACCTACTGGAGCCGCTTCGAGGGCAGGTACTTCGCCGGCGACGGCGCCAAGGTGGACGAGGACGGCTACTTCTGGCTGCTCGGGCGGGTCGACGACGTGATGAACGTGTCGGGACACCGCATCTCGACCACCGAAGTGGAGTCGGCCCTGGTCGACCATCCGGCGGTGGCCGAGTCGGCGGTGGTCGGCGCCAGCGACCCGACCTCGGGCCAGGCCATCGTGGCCTTCGTCACCCTGCGGGCCGATGCCGGCGAGCCGAACGACGAGCGGGGCCAGGAGTTGCGGGCCCATGTGGCCGCCAAGATCGGCCCCATCGCCCGGCCCAGGACGATCATCTTCACCGATGAGCTGCCGAAGACCCGCAGCGGCAAGATCATGCGGCGCCTGCTGGGCGACGTGGCCGAGGGCCGCAGGCTCGGCGATACCACGACCCTGGCCGACCCGGCGGTGGTGGACGAGATCCGGCGTCTGGCCGCGATCTCGCCGACCGACGAGTGAGCCCGGCTGGACCACTGCGCCCGGCTGCCGGTCCGCCCAACTGGGCGTGGCGGGAGGCGCCGCTCCGATCGCCGGGCGAGGCAGTGATCTTCGATGTGGACGGGGTGCTGTCCGACGCGGTCGGGCGCCAGCACTTCCTCGAGCGGGGTCGCCGCGACTGGGACCGCTTCTTCGACGCCTGTGGCGACGACCCGGTCATCGAGGAGCTGGCCCGCGTCCTGGAGCTCCTCGACTCCCGCCTGCAGGTGATCCTCCTCACCGGCCGGCCCATGCGGGTGCAGCCCCAGACCCTGGCCTGGCTGGAGCGCTACGGACTGCGGTGGGACCTCTTGGTCATGCGGGCCCGGGGGGACTACGCCCAGGTCACCTGGTTCAAGCGGGAGAGCGTGGAGGAGCTGCGGTCCTACGGCTTCGACCTGCGGCTGGCCTTCGAGGACGACCCCAACAACTTCGCCATGTTCCACGGCGAGGGGATTCCCTGCGTCTACATCCATTCGGGGTACTACGAGTAGGACGCCGTGGGTGACACCCATCTCACGTACGAGATCCCCGGGCGGTCGGTCGACCGCTCCGCCGACGTCCGGCCACCAGCCACCCGGCCACCAGGGCCAGCCCGGCGAGACCGATCCACGGCCAGTCCCCGTAGCGGACGTAGACCGTCCAGCCGGTCCGTCGGGAGAGGGTGGCGAAGACGATCTCCTGCCGGCCGAGCACCGAGCGCCGGAGCAGGGTGCCCCGGTTGGTGATGGCCGCGCTGTACCCGGTCGGGGCGGCCTGGAGGAGATCGCGCCCTTGTTGGACCGCCTGCACCTTGGATGCGGCGATCTCCTGGGTGGGCACCTGGGCGGTGCCGTAGGAGGAGGTATTGGTCGGGACGATCAGCAGTTGGGCGCCGTCGCGCACTGAAGCCCGGCCCCGGCCGGCGTAGAAGACCTCGTAGGAGACCATCGCCCCGAGGGGGGCGGCCGGGGTGTCCATGAGGCCGGTCCCGGTACCGGGCACGGCGTCGAGGGGGACGGCGGACAGGTCGGCCAGGTGGGCGAAGAAGCTCCGGTAGGGGACGTACTCGCCGAAGGGGACCCGGTGGACCTTCTCGAAGCGGGCCACCAACGTGCCGTCGGGCCCCCACGCCACCACCTCGTTTCGGAAGGCGGTGGCGGCGATGGTCTCGGTGATCCCGACCACCAGCGTGGTGTGCAGGTTACGGGCCAGGTCGGAGAGGGCGGCCTCCTCGGGTGAGCCGGCCAGGGAGGTGTCGAGGGAGACCACGTCCTCCGGCCACAGCACGAGCCGGGGCGTGACCCCGTGGTCGAGCTGTCCGAGGCGGTCGGTGGCCGACACCTGGGCGGCCAGCACCACCCGGGGATCGATCTGGGACTTGCGGAAGCCCCGGGCCCCTCCCCCCTGCACGGCCGCGGTGGAGACGGCGCCGACCGACGCGCCTCCGTCAGGCGAGTGGTCGGCACCGATCGAGGCACCGACCAGCACCACGGCGGCCATCACCCCGGCCACCACCAGCGGGCCGAGGCCGGCCACTGCGGCCGACATGGAAGGGAGGCGGCCCGACCCCACCGTCGGGCCGTCCACAGGATCGGGGCGGGCATCGGGGCCGGCATCGGCATGGGCGAAGGCCCGGGCCCTGGCGCCGTCGCGGAAGGCCCGGACGGCCGCCTCGGACAGGGCGGCGAGCGCCACCCCTCCGACGTAGACCGCGGCGGTGAGGGCCAGCGGTCCGCCCAGCCGGGCCACGCCGAGCACCGGCCCGCCCGCCTGTCCGAGGAACACACCGCCGACCGGCAGGCCGCCGAACGGCCAGGTGGCCCTCGCCGCCTCGGCCAGCGTCATGGCCGCGGGAAAGGCCAGGGCCCGTGCGCCCGCCGGCCCTCTGGGGACCAGCAGGCACGCCACGCCCATGAACAGCGCCTCGAGGGCGATCAGGACGAGGGCTCCGGGGATGGTGAACGACCGCGCCCACATGAGCCCCGGCCCGTAGCACCCGAGGCCCGCCAGCCACCCGGCCCACAGACGGGTCCGGGGCCGTAGGCCTCCCAGTCGCCACCACAACAGCCCGGCGGCTGGGAAGGCCAGGACCCACCATCCCCAGGGAGGGAGGGAGAGGGCCAGTCCCACGCCGGATCCGAGGGCGGGGAGCGCCACCATTCCCCGCCGGGGCACGACCCCAGTGGTCCGGCGGTGGGTCAACGAGACCCTCGAGGGCCTCCAGGGCGGGTTCGTCGTCCCGTCGGGCGACCGCGGGTCGGCCGTGGTCGCCGGCCGTGAGTCCGGAGTCAACCCCCACGCCCCCGACCGGCGGGGGCGCCACCGCCCGGCGCTCCGCCGGAGACCGAGGCGAGCACCCGGCGGGCGGCCGCCCGACCGCTTCCGATGCAGGCGGGGATGCCCACGCCCCGGTAGGCGGCGCCGGCCACGGCCACGCCGGGGAGACCGGCCACCTCCCGGTCGATTCTCTCGACCGCCTCCAGGTGACCCACCTCGTACTGGGGGAGCCCCCGGTCCCAGCGGGCGACCAGTTGGTCGAGGGGGGCACCGTGGATGTCGAGGATCTGAGCCAGTTCGCCGAAGACCGACGTCGCCAGCTCGGCATCGTCCAGGCCGCGGTGTCGGTCGTCCCCGAACCTCCCCACCGAGGCCCGGACCAGCTCGTCGCCCGGTCTGGCCAGGTGGGGCCACTTCCTCGTGAGGTAGGTGCAGGCGGTGATCAGGGCCGGGCGCCCGCCCATGGTCGAGGTTCGCGGCACGAGGAAGCCGGTGCCCAGCAACGGCGCACTGATGGCCCCGCTCGGGATGGAGAGGGTCACGACGGCCACCGGTGCGTAGGTGAGGACCTCGAGCCGACCGGCCGCCGCCGGCGCCAGGGGGGCGAGCAACACCGCGGCCTCCACGGCCGGTACGGCCAGGACCACGCAGTCGGCCTGCAACCGGTCGGGCCCCCCCGTCCGACCCGCGTCCGGACCCGCGCCCGGGCCCTCGAGGGCGAGCCGCCATTCCGCCCTCCCCGACCGACCGGCCTCCTGGCGTTCGATGGACTGCACCGACACGTTGGTCCGCATGGTGACACCCCGTCCCGCCAGCGCCTCGACGAGTGCGCCGGCGAGACGGGCGGTGCCCCCGCCGAGAGACCAGAAGACCGGGGACGACGGGCCCGGCACCGGCCCACCGGTGGGGGAGGGCCGGAGCCGACGCATCAGGCTCCCGGGCTGCTCCGATGCGGCCAGCAACTGGGGAAAGGTGGCCGCGGCGCTGAGTTCGTCCACGCCACCGGCGTTGATCCCGCCCACGAGCGGGTCCACCAGGCGCTCGACGACCGGACGCCCCAGGCGCCCAGACACGATGTCGCCCACCGAACGGTCACCCGCCGATCGGTCACCCGGCGCTCCCCGG
>DATBOO010000203.1:0-7755 GCA_036553725.1 Acidimicrobiales bacterium
GCGAGGACGCCACCGGGATGTTGTAGCTGCGCTGGGACTCGAAGAAGATCTGGGTGGTCAGGGTCTGGTAGCGGAGGACCTCGAAGGCGCCGTACTCGGCGAGCAGGGCCAGCGACACCAGCACGCACCCGCCCAGCAGCGCCGGGCGGGCCTGGGCCAGGGTGACCCGTCGGAACGTGGCCAGCCGCGAGAGCCCGAGGGAACGGGCCACCTCCTCGTGGCCCGGGTCGGCACCCCGGAGGGAGGCCGCCACCGGAAGATAGACCAGCGGGAAGAGGGCCAGGGTCATCACCAGGGCCGCGCCGGTGAACCCGTGGACGCCAGGGGCCACCGAGACCCACCCGTAACCGATGACGAAGTCGGGGATGGCCACGGGCAGGACCACGGCCACCGCCCAGAACCGCCGACCGGGGAGATCGGTCCGCTCCACCAGCCACGCCGCCGCCGTCCCGATCACCGCGCAGGCGGCGGTCACCACCGCGGCCAGGCGTACCGTGTTCCACAGCAGGCCGAGGGTGAATTGCCGGAAGACCAGGTTCACGACCTCCGACCAGCCGGTCTGGGCGGCCTGGACCACCACGTAGGCCACCGGCAGGGCCAACAGGCCCGCCACCGCCAGGGCGCAGACCCACAGCCCCAGCGGCCGGTCGCGGCGGGCCGCCGCCGGTGGCGGCGTCGGGTCGGCCAGGACCATCTCGGTGGTGGCCGACCCGGTCAGGACCACGGCGGGCCCGCCCCGGGTTGCCGGCTCCCGCAACGACTCGGGCCCGTCGCCGCCGCGCCAGTCGACTCGGCCACGGTCAGGCCAACCCGGCCTGTTGGAGCAGGGCGATGGCCGAGGAGCCGTCACCCAGCTCGGCGACGGTCAGCGGCGCCGGCTGCAGCGAATCGAACGGCGGGAGCGGCTGGGCGGTGGTGACCCCGGAGCCGATGGGGTACTCGTAGCTCTGGCTGTGGGCGATGATCTCCTGGCCTTCGGTGCTGACCAGAAAGGCCAGGAACTTCTGCGCAGCCGCCTTCTGCCCGCTCGATGCCAACAGCCCGGCCCCCGAGATGTTGATCAGGTATCCCGGATCGCCCGGTTGGAAGGTGGCCACGGCCGAGTGCATGGCCGCCGCCCCCACCTCGGCCCGCTGCCGGTACCAGTAGTAGCTGTTGATGACGCCGAGCTGCACGTGGCCCAGGTTGACCTCGTTGGTCAGCACTTCGTTGGACGGATAGAGATTGCCGCCGGCGTTGGCCTTGACCCCCGCCAGCCAGGCGGCCGCCGCCGCCTTCCCGTTGGCCCGCTCGATGGAGATGACGATGGGGAGAAAGTCGGTCTCGCCCGCCGCCAGCCCGATCCGGCCCTTCCACTTCGGCTCCGCCAGTTCCATCACCGAGCCGGGGAGCTGCGCCGGGGTCAGCTGGGCCGTGTTGTAGACCATCACCCCGGCCCGGGCGGACACTCCGACCCACCGGCCCCTCGGCGAGCTGTACTGGGACGGCACCGCCGCCAGCGTGGAGCGGTCGACGGTCGCCAGCAGGCCCTTCCCGGACAGCAGCTCGAGGGCCGGCGAGTTCTCGGTGTAGACGACGTCGGCGGGGGAGGCCGATCCCTCGGTGATGATCTGGTTCACCAGCACCGACTCGTCATCGCTGCGCACCTTGACGCCGATGCCCGTCTTCTTCTCGAACGCGGTGACCAGGGCGGTGGTGGTCTGCTGGTGCTGGCCGTTGTAGAGGGTGATGGTGGCGGATCCACCGGACGGACCCGACGACGGAGACGAGCTGCAGGCCGCGCCGAGCAGCGACAGGGCGGTCACGGCGACCAGGGCCACGGCCACCGGGGCCCTCCGCACCGGGCCCGGATCCGTGCTCATCGCGACGCCGGACCCGATCATCGTCCTCTTCCTCTGGTCGGGCGTTGCGGTCGGGAGTTCGAGATGGCCCGGTTCATCGGGAACTGGTTGAGATAAGGCTGTGATCACTAAAAATATTAGGCAAGCCGAACATTGGGTGTCAACCAGGGATTTCGGGCCGGACGGCGTAGGCTCGTGCCAGCGTCGGGCCGGCAGATGGTCCGGCCCGGTCGACGACGGGAGAGGACACCATGAGCGCAGAACGACCGGCTGGCGCGGCTTCGATGAAGGGGCGGACCGTCATCGTCACCGGAGCCAATTCCGGTGTCGGCAAGGCCACCGCCACGGCCCTGGCGGCGGCCGGTGCGGACACGGTGATCACCGCCCGCAGCGAGTCCCGGGGCCGCCAGGCGCTCGACGACATCCAACGGGACAGCGGATCGGACCGGGTGGGTCTGGTCGTCTTCGACCTGGCCGATCTGGCCTCGGTCCGCGACGGTGCCGCCCAGCTCCTCGACCGGTGCCCCGAGATCCACGTGCTGGTGAACAACGCCGGCCTGGTGCTCTCCCAGCGGACCGAGACCAGGGACGGGTTCGAGACGACGTTCGCCACCAACCACCTGGGCCCCTTCTCTCTCACCCAGCTGCTCACCGACCGGTTGGTCGCCTCCGCCCCCGCCCGGGTGGTCAATGTCGCCTCGACCGCCCACCGCTCGGCCCGCCACGGGGTCGGCTTCGACGACCTCCAATCGGAGAAGCGCTACTCGGCGATGAATGCCTACAGCCGCTCCAAGTTGGCCAACATCCTGTTCACCAACGAGTTGGCCCGGCGACTGGCCTCTACGGGGGTCACCGCCAACTCCGCGCATCCGGGCACGGTGGCCACCGGCTTCGCCCGGGACGACGACGCCTCGGGCGTGCTGGCCTTCGGGATCAAGGTCATCAAGCCGTTCGTCCTCACGCCGGAGAAGGGAGCTCGGACCTCGGTCTATCTGGCATCCTCCCCGGAGGTGGCCGAGGTCACCGGGCAGTACTTCGTGAAGTGCCGCCCCCGTTCGCCCTCGGCTGCAGCCCGCGACGCCGAGGCGGCCGCCCGGTTGTGGTCGGTCAGCGAAGGGCTGGTGGCGGAGGCCACCCAGGGGAGCGGGACGGGCTGAGGCCTCGGGCCCGGTCCCAGGCGGCCCCTTCCCGGTCCCACCATCGTGGGACTCCCAGCCGTAGGGTAGGTGGGGGTTTGGTGGGCCTCGAGCCCTCGAGTGACACGGAGGTTGCCATGTCTGGTCCTGGGGGAGTGGAGGTGACGCCTCCGGAGGGTGACGTCCTTCGCCTGATCGGGAAGTCCTGGGGGTGGGTGCTCTTCTTCGGCATCGTGACCCTGGGCCTCGGGGTGGTCGTCACCATTCACCCCAAGGACAGCGTCTACGCCTTCGCCATCGTGTTGGGCATCTGGCTCTTCGTGGCCGGGCTGTTCCGCATCGTGGTGGCCATCGCCGACCACGACGACAGCGGCGGCGCCCGGTGGATGATGGCCGTGCTCGGACTGGTGTCGGTGATCGTGGGTATCCTCTTCCTCCGCCACACCGACCAGACCGTCAAGACCCTCGCCTTCCTGATCGGCCTGTTCTGGGTCGTGGGCGGGATCATCGAGTTCTTCAACGCCTACAGCGACTACGGCTCGCCGGCCCGGGTGTGGAGGATCGCCATGGGCGTGCTGGCCTTCGCTGCCGGCGTGGTGACCCTGGTCTGGCCCAACCTGACCGTGACCACGTTGGCGGTGATCATGGGGATCTGGCTGATCATCTACGGCGTTCTGGAGATCTCCCTCTCATTCCTCATGCGACGGTTGGCCCACCCGCCCGCGACGCCGTAGGCCGGGAGCCCGATCCGGCGGGTACCCGGTTCTACAGGGGCTCGCCCTCACCCAGTTCGGTGGTGACCTCGGCGATGGCACCGGCCTGGGCCTCGGCGCTGATCTCCCGGCCCCCGCCGTCGTCGCGCCAGAGCTGGGGCACCCGCCAGAGGAGCACGCCCACCCCGACGACGCAGGCCAGTCCGCCCGACCACACCGCGAATTGCGGCCCGCCGATGGCCGCGGCCGCCCCGGTCTCGGCGTCACCGAGGCGCGGGCCCCCGGCCACCACGGCGAAGAACGTCCCCGACAGCCGTCCCTGCAGGTGCTCGGGAACGGTCCGCTGTTGCACCGCCTGGCGGAAGACGGCCGACACCACATCGGCCGCGCCGGCCAGCGCCAGCAGGGACAGCCCGATCCACAGGACGGGGATGATCCCGAACAGGGCGATCGTCACCCCCCAGATCACCACGCAGGCGGCGATGGCCCGGCCCTGGTGGCGCACCCGGCTGCACCACCCGGTGAACAGCGATCCGGCGAGTGCCCCGGCCCCCGGGGCGGCGTACAGCAGCCCGACCGTCCCGGCCCCGCCGCCGAACAGGCCGACCCCCAAGGCCGGGAAGACGGCCCGGGGCATGCCGAAGATCATGGCGTTGAGGTCGATCCAGTAGGTCGCCGACAGCAGCCGCTGGCGCCGGAGGTGGCGGAATCCCTCGGTCATCGACCGCAGTCCCATGGGCGTCCCGCCCCCGCTGGGCACCAGCGCCGGCAGGAGGAGGGCGGCCAACAGGGCCACGGCATACGTGGCCACGTCGATTCCATAGACCGCACCGAGGCCGATGGTGGCGATCAAGACGCCGGCCAGCGCCGGGCCCGCCACCAGGGCCAGCTGTTGGATGCTGGTCTGCAGGGCGATGGCGGCGGTGACGTCGACGTCGTCGACCAGCATGGGGAGTGCGGCCCGGCGGGCCGGCCAGTCGACCCCCTGAAACCCGGCCCCGGCCGCCGTGCACACGAACAGCGGCCACACCGTGGGGTGGGTCCGCGAGGCGTTGACGGCCAGGCCGCCCACCGCCGCGGCCATGGCCACCTGGGTGAGGACCAGCACCCGCTTCCGGTCCATGGCGTCGGCGAGGGTTCCGCCCCAGAGGGCTCCGGCGAGCAGGGGCAGCAGCTGGACGAGCCCGATCAATCCGACGACGAGGGTCGAGTGGGTCAAGCTGTAGGCCTGGAAGGAGACTGCCACCAGGGTCAGCTGGGTACCCATCCCCGAGACCACCTGGCCGGCCCACAGTCGACGGAAGTCACGGTGTCGGCGCAAGGGGGAGACGTCGACGACGAACCGGGCCACCCGTCAACGGTAACGGCCGCGTCCGGTGGCGCCGGTGGGGGCCCCTGGGGCCCGTCGACGAGGTCCCGGCCAGAGAAGCCGGGTCGCCACCTGACGCCGGTGACCGCCTCTCTGGCGGAGAAAAGCATGAAAATGCGTCAGATGCCGCCCATTTCGCCGCCTGCGCCGCTACAATGGTTGTCGTGAGGAGCAGGGAGAGTTTGTCGAACCCGGAAGTTCAGTCGAACCCGGAGATTCAGGCCGACGACGGGCAGACGGCGTCGGAGCAGGACGCGTGTCAGATTCCGTCCTCCATGGCCGTATCCATTGCCGGCGTATCGCGGGCGTGCAGCAAGGACGCCCTCGTCTCCAGCGCCAAGGCAGTTCGGGAGGCACTCTCGACGGAATGAACAGACACTGACAAGGTCTGGAACCGTCGAGGAGTCGCTTCTTAGGAAGCGGCTCCTTTTTTGTTTGGACCCTTTGTTCTTGACCCTCTCCGCGCCGGTGGACGGCCGACGTGGCCGGCGCGGCCCGCCCGAGGGGAATGGAACCACCGGCTCACCGAGCCGGTCCCAGCCACACGACGACACGAACGAAAGGAGAACGACATGGGCGACCACGACGATCTCAGAACGAAACACGACCATGGCCACACACCGGCCGACCGGGCCGACCCGTCCCCGACGGCCGGAGCGACCGAACGGTCGTCGGACCGTGTCCTCGACCCGGGCGACTCCCACGACAAAGGCGAGCGCTCGTTGTGCGTCGGCGAGGCGGCCTGATCCGCCGCCCGCTACCGGACGGCAGATGGCGGGGAGCTGCGAGGCCGTGACTCCCTCCGATCAGGCGTAGCCTTGGAGCATGTGCCGCAACATCACTACCCTCCGCGGCCTCGAACCCCGGGCCACCGGTGAGGAGATCGAGGCTGCCGCCCGTCAGTACGTACGAAAGGTCAGTGGCGTCCAGGCCACGTCGCCCGCCACCGAGGACGCCTTCGAGGTCGCCGTCCGCAAGGTGACCGAGGCCACGAGCGAGCTGCTGGCCGGGCTGCCCCCGCGCCGCCAACCTCCTCCCACCCTCCCCCCGCTGCGGAGAAGGGCGCTGGCCGCCGGCTGAGCAGTATGGCCGCGGCTCAGGGCGACGGTCGGGTCCAGGAGGCCGCCCTGGCGGCGGCGGCGTCGTCACCGGGACCGCCGCGGGCCCGCAGGCGTTCGACCACGGCCAGCCGGTGGTGCTCGTCGACATTGCCTCCGTACTTGAACTTGGCCCGGACCGAGTCCACCGCCATGACGATGGCCCGGATGCTCCGGAGCCGGCCCGGGTGGGCCAGCTCGGGATCGGCCACCGGGGTGTCGGGCTGGAGCGCCGCCAGTTGCCTCCGCAGCACCGCCGCCACCGCCGCCGGCTCGCTCTCCACCGTGGCCACTCCCGCCAGCTGCACAGCGGCGTAGTAGGTGGTCGGGATGCCCAGCATCGGGTCCTCGGCCCCGATGGCCTTCCACGCCGACGGAATGAAGGCCCAGTCGCCGGCGACGCTGAGCACGACCCGCGGCTGCTCGGCCAGCGCCTCGAAGATCGGGTTGGGTCCGGCCAGATGCAGCAGGACCCGTTCGCCTTCGAGGATGAACTGGGTCGGCACGACCACCGGTAGGTCGCGGCCGAGCCCGGCGGCGACCAGGTGACCGAAACCCTGGCTCTCGACGAACGAGCGCCACTCCGACTCGCCGGTGGTGCGATCGGGGGAGGGGATGTGCATCAGGATCGCTCTCGCCCCGAAACACCGTCGGAGCTCGACGAGCAAGGGTAGTCGAGCGGCGTAGCCGGGCAGAGGGGGACCGAACCGCTGCCATTGTGGCAAGCTCGTCCCGGTCACCGGGAGCACGGCCGCCATCGGGGTAGCCCGACATTCGAGGTGGGGTTGACAGAAGTGAGTGGACCAGGGATCTCCGCGCCACCGCACCGTGGCCGACGGGGTGCGATCGTCGTGGCGGGAGTGATGCTGGCCCTGACCCTGGCCGTGACGGTGTCAGGGGCGCCGTCGGCGGCGGGGGCGACGCCGCTCCCGGCCCCCTCGAGCCCGGCCAGCGCCTATCTGTTCCTCGACCAGATGATGGACCGGTACGCAACCGGGCCCACGCTGCGGCTGGTCCAGAGCTTCACCGGTGGCACCCTTCAGAAGAAGGGGTTCACCGGCTCCGTCACCTACGACGACGCCGTGGTCATCGATGCGCTGTTGGTTCGTGGGACCCCTGACGATTTGGCCCGGGCCGAGACCATCGGGGATTCCCTGCTCTACGTGCAGGCCGACGACGCCGCCCACGACGGCCGGATCCGGGCGGCCTACGCACCCGACCCGTTGACCGGCCCCGGTGCCGTCACCGCCACCGACAAGACGGCCGACGTGGGCAACATGGCCTGGGTGGGCCAGGCACTCCTCCAGATCTACGCCCGGACCGGATCCCCTGGCTACCTGACCGGCGCCACGGCTCTGGCCCAGTGGATCCAGTCCAACACCGTCGACACCCGGGGCAGCGGTGGCTATACCGGCGGCCTTCCGGCGCGTGGGGCGAAGATCCAGTGGAAGTCGACCGAGCAGAACCTCGACGTCTACGCACTGTTCAGCCTGCTCGCCACCGAGCCCGGCGGATCGGCGTGGGCGGCGCGGGCGGCGTGGGCCAAGCAGTTCGTCCTGTCCATGTGGGCCCCTTCGCAAGGTCGCTTCTTCGTTGGAA
>DATBOO010000002.1:0-12849 GCA_036553725.1 Acidimicrobiales bacterium
TGGTTCACCTCGTCCCCGCCCCCCCACCACAACTACACCCACCTCCCTCCCATCCGCTCGGAGCGGCCGACCTGGGACTACAACCATCCCGAGCACCGCACGCTGCAGACCCGACATCCCGGCAAGTCACCGGCCATAGCCTCTGACGAGTCACGAGAAGTAGGAGCCCGGCCATGAGGGTCAGCGCACTGTTCCTCGCCGGGACCGGTGTCTTCTTCGGCGTCATCGGCGTCGTCTACTGGTTCACCAGTTACGAGGACGCCGGCTTCTTGATGCTGCTGGGGTCGATGCTGCTCGGGCTGCTCCCCGGCTCGTACTACCTCTGGTGGTCGTACAAGATGAAGCCCCAGTTCAACGACGACCCGGAGGGCGAGATCGCCGAGGGGGCCGGGGCCGTCGACTCGTTCCCCGGATCGAGCATCTGGCCCTTCATCCTCGGGATGGGGGCGATGTTCGCCGTTCTGACCTTCGTGTTCGGACTATGGCTGGCGCCCATTGCCGCCGCCCTGATCATCTCGGCCGCCATCGGGGTGACCGTCGAGAGCCGCCGGGGCGGGGCGGTCTGAGCCGCTCGCCCGCCCGACCGGCCCGACCGGCCCGTCGGGCTCACGTCCGATTGGCCGCGAACGCCCGGTGCGCCGTGGCCCGGCTCAGGTAGGGCGCCTCCGGCCCGAGCGAGCCGGACTCCAGCAGTTGCTCGGCCGCCCGGACCAACGCGCCGTAAGCGATCCAGGCCAGCGCGCCGCCGACCGATATCCGTCGCACGCCGACCCCGGCCAACTCGGAAACCGTGGGGCCGTCCGGCCTGAGCAGCACGTTCACCGGTGCGCCGGACTCCTCGACGACCCGGGCAATGGCCGCCAGGTCGGCCAGGCCGGGGGCGTAGACGCAGTGTGCCCCGGCCGCCGCGTACGCCGCCAGCCGGGTGATCGTGTCTGCGAGGTCGTCCCGCCCGCGCAGGTGGTTCTCGGCGCGGGCGGTCAGGGTGAGGCCGAGGCGATCGGCGGCCGCCGCCGCCAGACCCACCCGCTCGACGGCCACCGTGACCGCCTCGATCTCCCCGGAATCGGGCTTCCAGTCCTCGATCGAGCACCCGGCCGCCCCCGCCTCGGCCAACAATTCCACCGTCTCGACGACCCCTCCGGGACTGTCCGGGAAGCACCGCTCGGCGTCGACGCTCACCGGGAGGTCGGTGGCCCCGCACAGGGCGCGCACATGGCCCACCAGTTGGTCACGGCCCACCGACATGTCCGGTCGGCCCAGCGATGCTGCGAACCCGCTGCTGGTCGTGGCCAGGGCCTCGAAGCCCAGCGAGGCCAGGAGCCGGCACGCCCCGAGATCGTGCGGGTTGGGCATGACGAACGTCCCCTCGACGTGGAGGGCGCGGAAGCTGCTTCTGATGCTGTCTCGGTCCATCTCCCGATCATGGACGGCGGGCGGCGATGGGACAAGCGGGATCCCGACATCGACAGTAGGTTTCGCCCCCATGCGCCTGAGCACGGTGATCCTCCCCGTCTATCGCTGGGCCGAGGGCCAGAGGGTCTGGCGAAGTGCGGAACAGCTCGGGTTCCACACCGGGTTCACCTATGACCATCTCTCCTGGCGCAGCTTCCGGGACCGCCCCTGGTTCGGTGCCATCCCGACCCTGACCGCGGCGGCCACCGCGACGGGGCGCCTGCGGATCGGGACCATGGTGACGTCCCCGAACTTCCGCCACCCGGTGACGCTGGCCAAGGAGCTCATGACCCTGGACGACATTTCCGACGGCCGGCTCACCGTGGGCATCGGCGCCGGCGGGGTGGGGTTCGACTCCTCCGTCCTCGGAGGGCCCCCGTGGTCGTCCACGGAACGGGCCGAGCGGTTCGGCGAGTTCGTCCCGCTCCTCGACCGGCTGCTGACCCAGCCATCGACCACCATGGCCGGCACCCACTATTCGGCTCGGGCGGCCCGCATGGTCCCGGGCCCGGTGCAGCAGCCCCGGATGCCCTTGGTGGTGGCCGCCACCGGTCCCCGGGGGCTCGGGCTGGCGGCGGAGCACGGGCAGGGCTGGGTCACCTACGGGGACCCCCGTGACCCGGCCGGTGCGCCGGCGTGGCGGGCCCCCGACGTGGTGCGGGCCCAGATGGAGGGGCTCGAGGCCGCCTGTGACCGGCACGGCCGGAGCTACGGGTCGATCGACAAGGTCCTGCTCCAAGGATCGACCTCCGAGCGTCCGCTCGGCTCGCTGGACGCCTTCGTGGACTGGGCCGGTCGCTACCAGGCCCTCGGGATCACCGACCTGGTCATCCACTGGCCCGTCCCCGACTCGGTCTTCGCCGGCGACTCCGCCACCTTCGAGCGGATCGCCACCGAGGGCCTGGCCCAGCTGTCCTGATCGGAGCCGCGGGCTGTCCTGATCCGAGCCGAGTGGACCGATCGCGGTCGGCACTACATTCAGCGGATGGAGTGGGCACGGCCGGACGGCTATCGGGTGACAGACGACTCGGAACGGCTCGACCTGGTCCGGGTCCACCGCTGGCTGAGCCGGGAGAGCTATTGGGCCGAGGGCTGTTCGGCCGACCAGGTGGCCCGATCGGTGCGGGGCTCGATCGCCTTGGGGTGCTTCGGTCCCGACGGCGTCCAGGTGGGCTTCGCCCGCTGGGTCACCGACGGGGCGACCTTCGGATGGCTCTGCGACGTGTTCGTCGACGCCGGCCGTCGCCGACGGGGACTCGGTGCCTTCATCGTCCGGTCGGCGATGGACCACCCGGAGATCAGGGGTGTCCGGCTCCTCCTCCTGGGCACCAGGGATGCGCACGACCTGTACCGGCGGTTCGGCTTCGCCACCGTGCCCGAGCCGGGACGCTGGATGGAACGGCGCCCGTCGTAGTCGCCCCGTTGCGCCACCACCCCGCAGGGACCAGAATCCACCCTATGAAGCCCCTCGCCATCCACCACGTGGCCATCAACGTGACCGACGTGAGCGCAGGCGTGGATTTCTACACCAACGTGCTCGGGGGCACCCTGCGCCCCGACCGGCCCGACCTCGGCATCGCCGGCGCCTGGATCGAACTCGGCGCCCAGCAGGTCCACCTGGTGGAGGCGCCCGTCCCCTCCAACCTGGGCCAGCACTTCGCCATCCGCGTCGAGGACCTCGACGCCGTCGTGCGGGAGTTGCGCTCCAAGGGGATCGACGCCGCCGACCCCATCGGCATCGGCACCAACCGGCAGACGTTCGTCAACGACCCGGCCGGAAATGCCGTCGAGCTGCACCAGGTCGGCACTCCCGGCCGCTGAGCCCGGTCCCGGTCTCTCAGATGCCGGCTGCGCCGGCCCGGACGATGGCCTCGGCGGCGCTGCGGTCCTCGGTACCGGCGCCCTCCGGCAGGGCGGCGAGGAGGGACTCGAGCCGTTCGACCGCCGGGAGGCGGTGCTCCGGCGCCTCGATGGCCGCCCAGGTCAGTGCGGCGCGCAGCTCGAGCGCGGCGGCACCGCGCTCGCTGGCGTCGGACAGAGCCCGCTGCAGCCGCGACCGGGCCCCTTCGAGATCGATGAGCCCGGCGGCCAGGCCGGTCTGGGCCTGGAGGCGGAGCACCTCGGCATCGAAGAACGGCTGGCCCGCCTGGGCGGAGACCGCTTCGGCCAGCTCGAGCGAGGCGAACGCCCCGGCATGGTCCCCGCCGGCTGCTTGCGACCGGGCCAGGAGGGTGAGCCCGAGGGATGCTCCACTGCTGCTGCCCGAAGAGGCGAGCGCTTCGAGGGCGGACTGCACCAGCGCCAGTCCCCGATCCGGCTCGCCCGAAAGGGCGGTGGACGCGCCTCCGACCAGGTTGGCGAAGGCCAGCCAGTAGGGGAACCGCAGCAGCGACGCTTCGGCGATCAGCCGTTGGCACATGTCCAGGACGGCGTCATGGTCGCCTCGGAGGTGGTGGACGAGCGCGGCCAGGCTCATCGCCATCGAGCCGCTCAGACGTGACCCGATGGCGTCGGCGTGGTCGACACCCTCGAGGGCGAGCGCCAGCGCCCGGTCCGGGCGCCCGCACAGCCACGACGCCGTCGCCTCGGCCCCGAGGGCGATGACCCTGTGGTCGGTCCCCAGGCCGAGCGTGACCTCTTCGAAGTCCTCCGGGTGGTAGAGCGACAGCGCCTGGCGGCTGTGGGCCACCGTCTCGGCCGGGTGGCCGAGGTAGATGTGGCACAGCGCCAGGGTGCAGTGGCCGCGGAGTGCGGCGATCCTCAGGTCCTCTTCGGCGGCGATGTCCAGGATCCGCTGGGCCACGACCGCGGCTGTGTCGCAGTGGCCGGTGTCGAAGTGGTAGGTGGCGACACCGTTGAGCATGCTGGTCAGCTGGTCGACGTCGCGCTGGGCCTCGGCCAGGACGATGGCCCGGTTCCAGAGGGGCAACGTCCGCTCGGCACCGTAGCCCTCGGCGGCCATGATGCCGTTGGCCAGCAGCGCGACGAGGTCGAGCTCGAGCCGGTCCCGGGCCTCGCCGGCCGGCGCCGGCCCGAGGGCGGCCAGCCCCTTCTCGATGAGGTCGATGGACTCGCGGTAGGCGCCGTCGCCGCCCGCCCGTCGACCGGCGGAGCGCAGGATCGCCGCCGCCTCGAGGTTGCGGGCCGCGGCCTCGAGATGGTGGGCGAGCACTTGGGGCTGGTGTTGAGCGTAGGAGGCATCCCTGGCCACCAGCAGGTCGGCCACCGCGGCATGGATCCGCTTCCGATCACGGCGCAGCAGCGACGAGTAGGCAGTGTCGCGGATCAGCGAGTGACGGAAGGAGACGATCGTGTCGGTCCCGTTGCCGACGCGGACCATGAGCCCCGATGCCACCAGCGCCTCGAAATCACCGCTGACGTCGTATCCGGCCAACTGCGCGACGAGTCTCGAGCTGACGTCACGTCCGACCACCGATGCCAGCCGGGCGGTGTGGGCCGTCTCGCCGAAGCGGTCGAGGCGACTCAACAGCGCCTCGTGGAGTGAGGCGGGTATCTCACTGAGGGCCTGCCGGTCGGACACCGCTGCGGCCAGTTCCTCGGCGAAGAGTGGGATCCCTTCGGCCCGGCCCAGGATCATGCAGATGGTCCCCGCCCGATCCGGGAGGTCTACGGGCAGCATCCGGTCCGCGATGGCGGCCGTGTCGTCGTTGCCCAGACGCTCGAGCCTCATGACCTCGGCCACCGTTCCCAACCCACCTCCCTCGTCGGGCCGTTGGGACGCCAGGAGGACGAGGGCGCAGGACGGCGCTGCCTCCGCCAGTAGACGCAACAACTCGAGAGTGGACGGATCCGCCCAGTGCACGTCCTCGGCACGCACCAGCGCGGGCCCGGGAGCAAGGACGCGTATGAGGAAGTCGGCGGCGGCGGCGATGGTCCTGCGCCAGCGGAGATCGCGGTCGCCACCCGTCGGCGGCTGCCGGTCGACGGCGCCGTCGAGGGTGTCCAGCAGATTGCCGTCGGGGGCGCCCAGCGCCGTCGCCCAGGAGCCGACGGACCCATGGCCTTCGGGACGACCGGCCAGCAGCCGGCCGAGGGCGGCGATGACCGGGGCCAGCGGGGTGGCGGTCTCGAGTGGTGAGCAGGCGAAGATCACCTGCGGTGGCCCGGTCAGGGCGGAGAACTCGTCGAGGAGGCGGGTCTTGCCGATGCCGGGCTCCCCCACGACCGTGACCGCCGACCCGTGCCCATCTCCGGCCCGCTGCCACCGCCGTTGCAGGAGTCCCAGCTCGGCGGCGCGCCCGGCGAACGGCGAGGCGCGCAGCCCGTGGGCCGCTCCGGGCGCCAGCAGTTCGGTCACCTGCCAGGCCCGGGTGGCCCCCACGCCCTTGAGCACCGGTTCGCCGAGGTCGGCGACGCGGCAGCAGTGGCCGACCAGGACTCTGGTGCTGTCGCTGAGGACCACCGCCCCGGGCGGGGCGATCGACTCGAGCCGGGCCGCCAGGTTGGTGGTCGACCCGAACACCGAGACGTCGACCCGGTCCGGGTTGCCCATGGCTCCCATCACGGCGATGCCGGTGGCGATGCCGGCCCGTGCCTGAATCTGCACCCCGAGCCCCGCTGCGTGACCGGCATTGAGGACCTCGAGGTCCTCCATGATCCGTGCGGCGGCGCGGACGGCACGCTCGGCGTCTCCTTCGTGGGCCGTCGGGTACCCGAAGATCGCCATGAGCCCGTCGCCCAGGTACTGCGCGATGTTGCCCCCGAAGCGGGCCACCGCGGCGCGCCCGAGCTCCTGGTAGGCCAACACCAGCTCGCCGAGGTCCTCCGGGTCCAGCTGATACGAGAGCTCGGTGGAACCGATCAGGTCGCAGAACAACACCGTGACCTGCCGCCGCTGGCCGGCCAGCGTGTCCGACCCGCCCCCGAGTGTCCGGGCTCTGGGCACTTCATCCATGGCACATCCTCATCCGGCCTCCGGGGGGCTGGAGCGGGGATCGTCGTCGAGACCGGCCATCCTCACTCCTCAGATCCCGTGTTCAGTGGACCTGGGGGACCGGCGGGGCGGGAGGGGCCGGCGCGTCCGGACCAAACGCCGCATTTAGCTGGGTACGCCAACTCTGCTTGAGGTCGTTCACCAGAAGGAGAAGAGCCGGGATCGAGTCGCCCATCGCCTGGTGGATCTCATCGATGATCTCCCACACCCGACCGCCGAGATCGACGACCGCCCCCAGGTGCTCGCACCGGCCGTCATCGGCGCTGACGGTCCTGGATTTGACCGCGATTCTGACCGCCCCCGGCAGCGAGTCCAGAGTGGTCGCGTACCTCCAGTTGGTGGCCAGGCCCTGGATCATCGGGCTGTCATAGCCCGCCATGAGTGAGATCACCGTCGACTTGAAGATCACGATCGGCTTGCAGACGGCGAAGGCGACCGCCGCCTCGACGGCACTCCCTTCGTCAGGCACCCTTCCGTCCATGTTGAACACGACGGAGTTGCACCTCTTCACGACCTGGAAGATGTCCAGGGCGAACCCGATCTTTCGGGCGAAGTCCACGATGGCGGCGAAGTCGGCAGGGTCGTCAGGGGGGGCGTTGGTGAGCAGCCGCAGCGCCTGGGCCACCTCGATGCCCTCTTTGTGCGGGAGGTACGTGGTGAATCCCGCCTCTTTGAGCACGCTCGAGATCCGCCTCTGTTCCCGCTTGTCGCCGAGGCTGAACATCGGCCCGGCACAGTAGACGGGCGATCCGGCCGCTCCGCCGGGTTCGGTGGTGGTCATGGAGTCCTCCGTTCGGTTGGGAGATCTGGGTTGTGGTCTTCTGGATTGCGGTCAGCGGAGCGTGAGCACGACGGGGAATCCCGGCGGTTCAGGTTGGGGGCGTCGTCGCTCTGTTCGCCGACCCAAGGACATCAGGCGGCCGGCGGCGGCACCTCCGCCCACCCTGACGACCGGCGTCGGGACGGGAAAGCGGCCCCTCATCCGAATGGGCGCGGCGCGGTGCCCTCGGAGGTCGGTCGCGGTCAAGGGCGCTCCGCCTCGGGGCCGGGCGGCAAGCGGTCTGGCCCCGTGCTCGTTTCCTCGGGCATGGATCCAGACCCGACAAATCCGTCCACCATTCATCCAGCAACCTCGCCTCGCCGCTGTGAAGGTACCTCAGCCCACAACCCTATCGAACCTCGAGCGTCAATGACGCCCCCCGTTGCACCAGGGGTGGCTGCGGCACAGGGCCGCCGCCAGTCGGGCCGGCCAGTGGGCCCGCCTCAGATGCGTTCGTCGGTGGCGGCGTCGGGGAGGCCGTCGAAATAGCGCTCGAGTACCTGCCGGAACAGCGGTTGGTCCGGATCGACGCGCCTGAACAGCGTCATCGACGAATGGAGCTTCCGGGCGTCCACCGGACCGAATACCTGCACGGCGGTGAGGTCCCGCCGCCCGGCGAGGATCTCCGCGCACTCGAGTAGGCGGGGGCCGAGTACGGCGTGGTGCAGGTAGGCGCGCGCTTCCTCCAGTGACGAGATGGCGAACCATTTCGACAGTGCACTCTGTCCCAGCCCCGAGATCTGTGGGAAGACGAACCACATCCAGTGGCTCGTCTTCCGGCCGCGGCGCAACTCCGCGGCTGCCCCGTCATAGGTGCCCTCGGCGTCCTGGGCGGAGACGAAGCGGTCGAGGTGGAACGGGTCGTCCATCGGCGCTCCCGCCCCTGGGTCCCGCCCGAGGTGAGGCAGATCGGCAGCCGACGCCACTGCCTCCGCTCAGCGCATGACCCGGCGCACGCCCGCGCCCGTGGCCAGTTCGGGCGGTACCAGGTCGATGTAGGTGGGGACGGGGATGGCGTCGATCTCCTCGGCACCATCACCGGGACGCGCTTCGGCGTCGGTCGTGGAGTACTCGCCGGTCGACGACCGGGTGACGATCTGGGCCCGCTTGCGTTTGCCCACACCCTCGGCAGCCCGCATCTCGTTGCAGATCTTGTAGGCCACCAACGCCGCCAGGATCGGCGCGATGACCACCGCGAACCGGAAGAACCACAGCACGGCGTTGAGCGGCACCTGGAAGAAGTTGGCCAGGACGTCGGTGGACGAGGCGAAGAAGACCATGAACAGGAGGGAGAGCATGGCCACACCGGCGGCGGTACGGAGGGGCCGGTCGCGGGGACGGTCCAACAGGTTGTGGTAGGCCAGGTCCTTGGTGTGCCGGGACTCGATGAACGGCCAGATCAGGAAGATGTTGAAGATGAGACCGGGGAAGATCACCGCGGGCAGGAAGACCTCCAGCGGGATGGTGTGCCCCCAGCCGACCCACTCCCAGCTGGGCATGATGCGCAGGGCGCCGTCGAGCCAGCCCATGTACCAGTCGGGCTGCACCGCATAGGAGATCTGGTAGGGCTCGTACTGGCCGAATTGCCAGATCGGGTTGATCTGGGCCAGGCCTCCTAGCAGGAAGATCACCGCCGAGGTCATGAACAGGAACCCGGTGGTCTTGGCGATGAACGTCGGGAACATCGGCGACCCGACCACGTTGTGCTCGGTCTTCCCCTTGCCCTTGAACTGGGTGTGCTTCTGTTTGACCAGCAGTCCGAGGTGGGCGGCCAGCAACCCGATCAGCACCAGCGGGACGATCAGCACGTGGAGGATGTAGAAGCGGGGGATGATGACGCCGTTGCCCGGGTAGTTGCCCCCGAACAGGAAGAAGCCCAGGTAGCTGCCGACCAGGGGAATCGACTCGATGATCGAGTAGGCGATGCGGATGCCCGTGCCGGACACCAGGTCGTCGGGGAGCGAGTAGCCGAGGAACCCGTTGACGATGCCCAGGATGAGCATGCTCACCCCGACGATCCAGTTGAACTCGCGCGGCTTGCGGAATGCCCCGGTGAAGAACACCCGGGCCATGTGCACGGCGATGGAACCGAGGAAGATGTCGGCTGCCCAGTGGTGGGCCTGGCGCATCAGGAGGCCGGACTTCACGTCGAAGGAGAGGCCCACCGACGAGGCGTAGGCCTCGGAGACCCGCTGCCCCCGCAGTGGGGGATACGACCCGTGGTAGACGATCTCGTGGGCGGAGGGGATGTAGTACAGCGAGAGGAACACCCCGGTGGCCAGCAGCACCACGAAGGAGTAGAGGGCGATCTCGCCCAGCATGAACGACCAGTGGTCGGGGAAGATCTTGTCGAGGAAGGTCCGGCCGCCCTTGGCGATGCCCAGCCTGTCGTCGAGCCAGCGGAGGGAGCTGTCGATCATGGCCGCTCCCAAAATCCGGGCCCGACCGCCTGGTCGAAGCCGCCCTGGGAGCGCAGGTTGCCGACCAGGTCCGCCTTGAGCGGCAGCTGGGGCAGCGGGCGGGGCGCGGGGCCGAACTCGGGGATCGCACCCGACTGCACGTTGAAGATCGACTGGTGGCACGGGCACACCAGCTGCTGGGTCTGCTCCTGGTAGAGGCCGACCGGGCACCCCAGGTGGGTGCACATCTTCGAGTAGGCCACGTAGCCCTGCACCCCCCAGTCGGTTCGCCCCGGAGGGCTGAGCACCAGCGGAGGGTCGAAGGGGCCGAGCTGGGCCAATCGGATGAGGATCACCTGGTCGGGTGACGACCCCTCGAAGCCCTCGGGGAAGACGGTCAGCACCCCTCCGACGTCGAGGTCGGCCACGGTGACCTTGCGCCCGTCGACCGTGACCAGTTGTGAGTTCTTCTTCCAGTTGGTCTTGAACAGGGCGTCGCCGGGCTTGGGGCCGAGCGATCGGATCAGGGGGAACAGGAGGACGATCCCCATGGCCGTCGACCCCAGGGCGAAGAGCCCGCCCAGCACCTTGCGCCGCTTCACCACCATGCCGCCGCGTTCGACCACCGCCGCGGTCATCGCCGCCCGCTCGTCCTCGGTGGAGTGGAACTCGTGCCGCTCCTCGACGAACGGTCCCTGGGGCATCAGGTACTTCCCCCAGGCGGTGACCCCGAACCCCAGCGCCAGGAGGCCGACACCGAGGGTGACCGCCTCCCACTGGCTGTTGTCGCCCACCCAGTAGACAATCCCGAAACCGATGAACCCGATGAACCCGATCACCATGGAGACGGCGGCCACCGCCTGGGCCCGGTCGGGGTGCTTGGCGTAGGGCTGCAGATGGGGGTCGTCGAGCGCGGCCGGCGGCAGCGGCCCCTCCAGGCGGGGCTCGTCGCTCATGTGCGGTCTCCGATCCAGAAGCAGACCAGCATCAACGCCCCCACCCCGAGGAGCAGGCCCACGAACCCCTCACCCACCGGACCGATCCCCCCGAGGCCGAAGCCGCCGCGATTGACGGGATGCTGGATTACCCCGTTGACGTAGGCGGCGATGTCACGGGCCTCGGTGTTGGTGATGTTGCCCTCGCTGAAGTGGGGCATGTTGCCCGGCCCCGAGCGGATGGCCTCGACGGTCTGGGGGAGGGTGGCCAGGTGCAGGCTGGGGGCGTAGGCCCCGTTGGCCAGGGCGTCGCCGGCGCCGGTGATGGTGTGGCAGGCCGCGCAGTTGAGGGTGAACAGGGTGTTGCCCGCCTCGAGGTCGGCGCCGTTGGTGTTGACGATCGGCACCTGGGTCCCCTGCCCGGGGGTGAGCGACTGCACCCAGGCGGCGATCTCGAGGGTCTGCAGCCGGTTGAACCGGGGGGGCTTGCGGGTGGCCTGGACGCTGGAGTTGGCCAGCGGCATCCGGCCGGTCGAGACCCAGAAGTCGACCGTCCCGGCCCCGAGGCCCTGCAGGTTCGGCGCCCGGGTGGTCCCCAGGGCCTCCGGTCCGTGGCAGCTGGAGCAGTTGGCGGCGAAGAGCGCCTGGCCGGGGGCGATGAACGTCGACGGCAGCGTGGCGTAGTAGATGCCGGTCTGGTTGGACGGGGCGGCGTAGTTGAGGGCGCCGGCGACGCTGGGCGGGGCCGGCTGCCCGATCGGTGTGGGTGTGGTGGACGTCGAGGTGAGGGTGGGAAGCGTGGTGGTGGCCACCGGGTCGGCCTGGGCGGAGCTCGGCCAGAACCCGAGCAGCCCGGCCAGGGCCACGCACCCCACCAGCGCCGCCGGTGCCGCGTAGCGGGCCCTGAGCAACCGGCGCGTTCCGTGTCCCATCTCGTCGAGCGTCCCGTGCTGCATCTATTTGAGAAGGAAGAGGCAGCTGTAGAGGCCGATCCACACGATGTCGACGAAGTGCCAGTAGTAGCTCACGCCCTGGAACACCGGCGTCTCCCCGGGGTCCCCCTTCGGGCCCTTCAGCCGGCCGAGTAGGAAGACCATGGCCACCAGGCCGAGGAACACGTGCAGCCCGTGCAGTCCGGTCATGATGTAGAACAGCGAGCCGAAGGCGGTATGGGTGGGGTTGGTGGCCACGTCGTGGGAGAGGGTGACCCACTCGTAGAACTGGTTGCTCACGAACAGCCCGCCCATCACGATGGTGACCACGATCCAGGTCTTGGCGCTGCGCCGGTCGCCGCGCTCCTGGTCCCAGACCGCCTTCTGCATGGTGAAGCTGGAGCCGAGCAGGATGAGCGTGAAGATGCCGGCCTGGATGGTGTCGAGCTTGGTCCCGGCCGGCGGCCACACCGAGGCATGGGCTCGGATGGTGAAGAAGGCGGCGAACAGCGAGCTGAAGAACATCACCTCGGAGCCCAGCCAGATGATGACGCCCACCGCCAGCATCGACGGCTTGTCGGGGCGGTGTCGCTGGCGGGAGATTGCCGCCGGTTCGACGGCGAGGGCCTCGGTCACGCCGTATTTTTAGTCGATCGGACGCTCGGGGGGCCAACTCATCGGGCCGTCCCGCCGGGCCCGGCGGGCTGCCCCCCGGACCCCGGCCGAGCTGGCCTGCTCAGGCCCCTTGCAGGGCAGTCGGCACCGGGGCCAGGTGCACCACGGTCAGCCGTTGGGTGGGCCGGGTGAGCGCCACGTACAGGGTCCGCAGCCCGCGAGCGGTCTCGCCGGCGATGACCGCCGGCTCCACCACCACCACCGAGTCGAACTCGAGCCCGTTGGCGGCGTCGGCCGCCAGGAGCACCAACGGCTCGGACAGCCCCCCCTTGCGCAGGTCGCGGGCATCGACCACCGAGAGGTCGACGGCGCCCAGGGCATCGAACAGGATCGGAAGCAGGGACTCGGGGGCCAGGATGGCCACACGCCCGGGCGCCACCCGGTCCACCTCCTCGCCGGCCACGTCGGCCACCCGGCGGGCCAGATCCCGGAGGGTCCCGCCCCGGAGCGCGCCGTCGGGCCCCCTGGCCGCGATCACCCGCGGCTCCTCACCGGTGCGACGCACCGGCCGGGGCGGGGTGAGCTCGGGAGCGGCCAGGGCCAGGACCCGGCCGGCGACGGCCAACACCTCGGCCGGGGTGCGGTAGCTCACGGTCAGCTCGACGGTCCGGACCGGTCGCCGGTTGGGCAGATGATCGGTGATGTCCGCCCAGGACCGGGGGGACCAGGGGGCGGTGGC
>DATBOO010000013.1:0-20780 GCA_036553725.1 Acidimicrobiales bacterium
CGGCCATCTCGGCCAGGGCGGAGTCGGCCACCTTGAGGTCGATCACCTCGGCCCCTTCAGCGGCCAGTCCGGCCACGGTGCCCAGCAGCGATCGGTACAGACGCTGCTGGGTCCGAGAGGTATCGCCCGACACCAGGGCCTCGGTCAATCGGTCGCTGGCGGTGGCGACCGATTCGGGAGCCCCTGGCTCCCCCCGGCTCGGGTCAGGGCTCATCTCCCGCCGCCTCAGTGGCCGCCGCCACCATCTCGGTGCTTCCGCCGCCACCCCGGACCCGTCCGTAGAGCGTGGTCCGCTGGGCCAGCGTCCGCCCGAGCGGGGTGACGATGGCACCGAAGCTCTCCGCATCCATCATCTGGCCGTGACTGGCTCCCGCGGCCCGGGAGATGTTCTCGTCCATCAGCGTGCCACCGAGGTCGTTGGCGCCGGCCTGGAGCAACTCGCGTACCCCCTCGGGCCCCATCTTGACCCAGCTGATCTGGATGTTGTCGATGGCGCCGCGGTAGGCGATGCGTCCGATGGCGTGCATCAGGAGCGTCTCCCGGAACGTCGGGCCCCGTCGGGACCGCCGCTGCAGGTAGATGGGCGTGGCCATGTGCACGAAGGGCAGCGGTACGAACTCGGTGAACCCGCCGGTCTCGTTCTGCAGGTCCCGGGTGCGGACCAGGTGCCTGGCCCACGACCGGGGCTGCTCGACGGCGCCGAACATGATGGTCACGTTGGAGCGGAGCCCGACCTGGTGGGCGGTGCGGTGGGCCTCGAGCCACTCCTCGGTGTCGATCTTGTCCGGGCACAGGACCTGGCGCACCGGGTCGTCGAGGATCTCCGCCGCCGTCCCGGGCAGGGTCTTGAGGCCGGCGTCGCGCAGCAGGACCAGGTAGTCGGCCAGCGCCATGTCGGAGCGGCGCGCACCTTCGGTGACCTCGAGGGCGGTGAACCCGTGGATGTGGATGGTGGCCGATGCCTCCCGGACCGCCTTGATCACCTCGAGGTAGTACCCACCGTCGAACTTCGGATGGATTCCGCCCTGGAGGCAGACCTCGGTGGCCCCCCGGACCTCCGCCTCCCGCACCCGGTCGGAGATCTCGGACAACTCGAGCAGATAGGGGCTGCCCCGGAGGTTGAGCGACAGTGGGCCCTTGGAGAAGGCGCAGAACTTGCACTTGAAGGTGCAGACGTTGGTGTAGTTGATGTTGCGGTTGGCGACATAGGTGACCTCGTCCCCGACCGCCTCGAACCGGAGTCCGTCGGCCACCTCGGCCACGGCTCGGACCTCGGGCCCTCTGGCGCCGAACAGGGTGACGATCTCGTCCTCGCCCACCGCGTCCCCGTCGAGCACGGCCGCCAGCACCTCGCCCACCGCGCCGCCCTTCGCACCACGGGTGGCACCGCCCACGCCCCCTCCTGTCGCCGACGGGGTTCGGCGACGGACGGCCCCGCGGAGCAGCTCCGGGGGCGGCACCTCGCCGCCCGAGCACCACGGATGGTCGCGTCCCAGTCCTTCGGCGTCCGAGGCGTCGAGCACCGGAAACCGCATCGACTCGTCCAGCCACCGGTCGGGCCGGAGGGCGAACGACGGGTAGAGGGTCAGCCGGGGTGCCAGGGTGAACCCGGCCGCCTCCGTCGCGTCCTGCAGGACTTCCAGCGCCGGCCACGCCCGTTCGGGGTTGACGTGGTCGGCGGTGACCGGCGAGACGCCGCCCCAGTCGTCGATACCGGAGTCGATGAGCGGGGCGAGGTCGTCGGAGAGGTTGGGCGGCGCCTGCAGGTGGATCTCGGCCGGGAGTGCCAGCCGGGCCGCGGCGATGGTCCACAGGAACTCGTCGGTCGGGCACGGCGCTGAGCGGTGCATGGCGGTCCCCGGCTTGGGCAGGAAGTTCTGGATGATGACCTCTTGCACATGACCGTGGCGCCGGTGGCTCGAGGCGATGGCTGCCAACGTTTCCAGCCGGTCGGTCCGGGACTCGCCGATACCCACCAGCAGGCCGGTGGTGAAGGGCACCCGGGCCTCGCCCGCCGCCTCCAGAGTGGCCAGCCGCCGGGCCGGTGTCTTGTCCGGCGCCGAGCGGTGGGCGGCGAGATCGGGATTGACCGACTCGATCATCATCCCCTGGCTGGCGGAAACCGCCCGCAGCCGGAGCATGTCGGCCCCGTCGAGGGCGCCGGCGTTGGAGTGGGGGAGCAGGCCCGTCTCCTCGACCACGGCGCCACAGGCTGCGGCCAGGTAGTCGACGGTGGAGGTGTACCCGTTGTCGCTCAGCCATTGACGGGCGGCCGGATAGCGGTCCTCGGGACCCTCGCCCAGGGTGAAGAGCGCCTCGTGGCAGCCGGCCTCCCGACCGGCCCGGGCGACGTCGAGGACCTGGTCGAGGGTCAGGAACGGGGACCCGACCCGGGCCGGTGCCTTGGCGAAGGTGCAGTAGCCGCAGCGGTCTCGGCAGAGCATGGTGAGCGGTATGAACACCTTGGGCGAATAGGTGATCCGGTTGCCATGCGCGCTGTCGCGGACCTCACGGGCCCTGGCCCGCAGCGCGTCGAGCGGCGTGTCGACGAGGTCGACGAGGTCGACGAGGTCGTCGAGGTCCGGAGCCGCAAACGAGCCGGCCGTCCTCACGGGGTTGGAGCCGGGATCGGCGGGCATCGGCGACACCTTACCGGAGGACCCTGCCGGGGCGACCGTGCGCCAGTCACCCCCGTGGGCGCCCCGGAGCGGATCGGCCGGTGCCGGAGGGGATCCGGGTGTCACCGACCGCGGCGGCATCGGCGAGCCAGATGACCTCGCCGGCCCTTACCCGCGCCGCCGGGAGGTCGTCGCCGGCCATCAGGCGCCGGAAGGCGTCGCGTTTCGAGTCGCCCGAGACGGTGAAAACGACCAGTCGGGCCCGGGCGATGGCCGCCAGGGTGAGGGTGATCCGGTCGTGGGGGTTGTGGGCGTGGGGGTCGCGGTTGGCCATCACCAGCACCGCCGGGTCCTCGACATCCAGGGCGGGGGAGTCGGGGAAGAGGGAGGCGCAGTGGCCATCGGGACCCATGCCCAGGTGGACCACGTCGAAGGGACCCAGCGCATCGAGGAGCTGCTGGTAGTCGGCCGCCGCCTGCTCGGGGGACCCGGAGCGGTACATGGGGTGGTCCGATCGCACCGGTCCGACCGGTCCGAGGAGGACCTCGGCGACCATCCGGTGGTTGGAGTCCGGGTCGTCGGGGGGCACGCACCGCTCGTCGCCCAGGTAGACGTCGACGGCGGTCCAGTCGACACCGGGCCCGTCACCGGACCGCGGCCCGGACCGCGGCGGCCCGGACCGGGCGGCCAGTTGCCGGTAGCAGGCCTCCGCCGTGGGGCCACCCGAGAGGAAGAGGGAGAGCCCGCCGCCTGCGCGGCGCCGCGGGTCCGGGGCCGCGGCCAGCCGGACGGACACCAGGTCGGCGAAGGCGGCGGGTACGGAATCGACCACCTCGACGGTCCCGTTCACGACGCCACCAGGCCGTGGTGGTGGAGGGGGGCCCCGTTCCGCCGCCCCCTCACTGCGGGAGGTCGGTGAGGCGCCCACCGCTCAATTCGAGGTCGATGACCGGATTGCGCCATTCGTCCCCCGAGCGCTCGACCAGCAGGTCGGCCATGTGCGGTCCCCACGTGCCGGCGGGATAGAAGTGCATCCCGCCGCCCGGCTCCGACCAGGCCTGGAGGTAGGGGTCGACGATCCTCCAGGCCTGCCGGACCTCGTCGGTCCGGATGAAGAGTGTGGCGTCCCCGACCATGGCGTCGTGGATGAGCCGCTCGTACCCGTCGGCCGCCTCCGCCCCGGCGAACGCCTCGGCGTAGGAAAAGTCCATGGCCACCGACCGCACATGGAACCTCTCGCCCGGAATCTTGGCCCCGAACTCGAGGCTGATGCCCTCGTCCGGCTGGATCCGGAGGATGAGCGTGTTGGGCCGCAGGTCCCGGCTGGTCCGATGGTCGAAGAGCAGGAATGGCACCGGCCGGAAGGTGAGCGCCACCTCGGTGACCCGCGCCGGGAGCCGTTTGCCGGTCCGGACGAAGATGGGCACCCCGGCCCACCTCCAGTTCTCGACCCGCAACCGCAGGGCGAGGTAGGTCTCGGTCTGGCTTTCCGGGTTGACGCCCTCCTCCTGGCGGTAGCCGGCCACCGGCCGGCCGTCGACGACGCCGGCGGCATACTGGCCCCGTACCGACTTGTCGACCGCCTCGTCCGGGGTGGGGATGTCGATGGCGTGGAGCAGCTTCACCTTCTCGTCGCGGACCCGGTCGGCTTCCGTGCTGGTGGGGGACTCCATGAGGGTGAGGGCCAGGACCTGCATCACGTGGTTCTGGACGATGTCGCGCAGGGCCCCCGCCGTCTCGTAGAAGCCGCCCCGGTGCTCCACCCCCAGGCTCTCGGCCACCGTCACCTGCACCTGCGAGATGTAGCGCCGGTTCCAGATCGGCTCGAAGATGGCGTTGGCGAAGCGCAGGGCGAGGAGGTTCTGGACGGTCTCCTTGCCCATGTAGTGGTCGATCCGGTAGATCTGGCTCTCGTCGAAGGCGGCGTGCATCTGCTCGTCGAGGGCGATGGCGCTCTCGAGGTCGTGGCCGTAGGGCTTCTCCACCACCACCCGGGCGAACCTGCCCCCCTGGCCGGGCCGGGTGCAGGCATGGTCGGCCAGCGCCGAGGCCACCAGCCCGAACACGCTCGGGATGGTGGCGAGGTAGTAGAGGCGATTGCCGTCGGTCCCGTCGACCCGATCGGCCTCGTCCAGGTGGTCGTGCAATTGGGCGAAGGTGTCCGGATGGTCGTACTCCCCGGCGATGTATTTGAACCGCCCGACCAGGGCCTTCCACTTGGGGCCGCCCTCAGGGGTGGCGTCGGCCACATGGGCCCGGAACTCCTCGTCGCTCCACGCGGTGCGGGCCACCCCGATGACGGTGAAGCCGTCGTCGAGCACGCCGCGGTCGGCCAGCCGGGCCAGAGCGGGGAGGATCTTCCGGGCGGTGAGGTCTCCGGAGGCGCCGAAGATGACCATGGCCGCCGGGGGGGCCTTGGACAGGACCGGCGGGAGTGAACGCCGTCTCCTGGTGACCGGGCCCGGCGGGGTCGGGGCCCCCGGTGGGCCGTCGGTCGTCGTACCGGTGCCGGAGGCTGGGCCGGCGTCCGTCGTTCCCGTGTCAGTACTCATTCGCACTCACCTGCGGCAGTCGTGCCGTACTCCGGTCGATGGTCATTTCGGGGTGAAGGTCTCGCCGCCCTGGGTCCCGTCCGCGGTGATGAAGGCGTGGCCCCCGAACTGGTTCCGGAGGGCCGAGACCAGGCGCAGGCCGAATGCGTCCTTCTTCTGGGAGGCGAACCGGGCGAATAGCGCGGCCGTGATCACCGGGGCCGACACGCTCCGGTCGATGGCTTCGTCCACCGTCCAGCGTCCCTCGCCGGAGTCGATGACCACCGCCTCGATGTGGTCGAATCCCGACCCGGGCCGGAGGGCCCGCTCGGCCAGCTCGAGGAGCCAGCTGCGAACCACCGACCCGTAGCGCCAGATGGCCGAGATCTGGTGGAGGTCGAGGTCGAATTCGGGTGCTTGCGACATGATCTCGAATCCTTCGGCGTAGGCCTGCATGAGTCCGTACTCGATCCCGTTGTGGACCATCTTCACGAAGTGGCCGGCCCCCGGCGGGCCGACATGGGCATAGCCGCCTTCGGGGGCCAGGGCCAGGAAAGCCGGCTCCGCCACCGCCACCGCCTCCTTGGTCCCACCGACCATCAGGCAGTAACCCTCCTTGAGTCCCCAGATGCCGCCCGAGGTCCCGGCGTCGACCAGCGCCACCCCCTGGGCGGCGAGCTCGGTGACCAGGGGCGCGGTTTCCTTGTAGTTGGAATTGCCTCCGTCGACGATCACGTCACCGGGCCCGAAGAGACCGGCCAGGGTGGTGATCGTCGAGTTGGTGGCCTCGCCGGCCGGCACCATCACCCATGCCACCCGGGGCGGGGACAGTTTGCCGGCCAGTTCCTCGAGGGTGGCGGCGGGCTCGGCGCCGATGGCGGCGGCCGCCGAACGGGCCTTTTCCGAGAGGTCGAAGGCAACGACCTCGTGCCCGTGCTCGACGAGGCGCTGGGTCATGTTGGCGCCCATCTTGCCCAGGCCGACCATGGCGATCTTCATCTCGTACTCCTCCGTGTGGTGGACGGTGTGTGCGGTGCTCTGTTTCCCATGCCGGTTCCCAGTCTTCCCCGCGTGCCCCTCTCCCGCCGTCGGGGGACGGGAGTCCTGAGCGCTGTGCCCGCCCGGCTGCCCCGTCCGTCATGACCGGAAGGTGAAAGGGGGCGGGGTGGGCGCCGCCGGGGAGGCGGGACCCCCTAGCGGGAGCGGGCCACCGGGTCGACGATGGCAGGTCGGGGCCTACCCACCGCTGTTCAGGGCGTTGGCCTTGTCGGACAGGGTCTGGATGAGCTCGTCGAAGGACTTGGTGAACGAGGCCACGCCCTCCGCCTCGAGGGTCTGGGCCACGTCCTCGATCTCGATGCCGGCGGCGGACAGGGCCGCCATCACGGAGCGGGCGGCGTCCACCCCGGTGTCGACGGTGCGGGAGACGGTGCCGTGGTCCAAGAAGTCGGCGATGGTCCCTTCGGGCATCGTGTTGACCGTGTCGGGGCCGATCAACGTGTCCACGTAGGCGAGGTCGGGGTAGGCCGGGTTCTTCGTCGAGGTCGACGCCCACAGCGGCCGCTGGAGCCGCGCCCCCTTGGCGGCCAGGGCCTCCCATCGCGGCCCCGAGAAGCGCTCGGTGAACAGCTGGTAGGCCAGCCGGGCCTGGGCCACGGCGGCCCGGCCCCGCAATGCCGACAGCCCCTCCCCGTCGGGGGCCGACGGCGCCGCCGCCTCGATCCGGCGGTCCACCTCGGTGTCGACCCGGCTCACGAAGAAGGACGCCACGCTGGCCACACGGGAGAGGTCCTGGCTCCCCGATTCGAGCAGGGCCTCGAGGCCGGACAGGTAGGCCTCGATGACCTCGTCGTAGCGGGAGATGCTGAAGATCAGGGTCACGTTGATGCTGCGGCCCTCGCTGATCATCGCCCGGATGGCCGGGACACCCTCGGGAGTGGCGGGGATCTTGACCATGACGTTCGGCTGGTCGATGCGCGCATGCAGGTCGCGGGCCATGGCGACCGTCGCGTCGGTGTCGTGGGCCAGCGCCGGTGCCACCTCGATCGAGACGAAGCCGTCGCCTCCCTGTGACGAGTCGAATACCGGGCGGAACAGGGCGAGGGCCCCCTCGATGTCGTCGATGACCAGGTCCCAGTAGGCGTCCCCGACCGACTTGGTCTTGATCAGCTCGCCGAACTGCTCGTCGTAGGTGTCCTGCCCGGCGATGGCCTTGGCCAGGATGGTCGGGTTGGAGGTCACTCCCCGGATGCCCTGGGCCACCAGGCGGGCCATGGTTCCGTCTCGCAGCCAGTCCCTCCGGAGGTTGTCGAGCCAGGGGCTCTGGCCCTGTCGGTCGTGGAGATCATCGAGGAGGCTCATGGACGTCCCTTCCTTCGGCCGGCCCGGTCATCCGGGCGCGGGCTCGAGCAATGCGGCGGCCCGGGCCGCCACGTTCTGCGCGGTGAAGCCGAACTCCTCCAGGGCCACCTCCCCGGGAGCCGAGGCCCCGAAACGGTCGATGCAGACGGTGGCGTCGGCATAGCGGTCCCAGCCGAACGAGCTGGCCGCCTCCACCGCCAGGCGGGGGATCCCGGCGGGGAGGACCTCGTCCCGGTACCGGTCGGTCTGGACGGCGAACAATTCCCACGAGGGGAACGACACCACCCGGGCGGCCACTCCGGTCGAGGCCAGCAGGTCGGCGGCCGCCAGGCAGACGTGCACCTCGCTGCCGGTGCCGATGAGCACCACCTGGGGGGGCCCGCCCCCGGCCTCCCGGAGGACATAGGCGCCCTTGGGCACACCCTGCTCGGCGCGCTCGGCCGTCTCGGCCAGCACCGGGATCTCCTGGCGGGTCAGGATGAGGGCCGTCGGCCCGGCCCGGTCGACGGCGATGCCCCAGGCCCGGGCCGTCTCGTTGGCGTCCGCCGGGCGGATCACCCTCAGGTTGGGCATGGCCCGGACCGCGGCCAGCTGCTCGATGGGCTGGTGGGTGGGGCCGTCCTGGCCCAGCCCCACCGAGTCGTGCGTCCACGAGTAGATGACATGGACGTCGGAGAGGGCCGCCACCCGCACCGCCCCCCGCATGTAGTCGCTGAACACGAAGAAGGTCCCGCCGACCGGCACGATGCCCCGGTGGGCGGCCATGCCGGTCATCACCCCGGCCATCCCGTGCTCGCGGATCCCGAAGTGGATCAGGTCGCCGCCCGGCTCCCCGGCCGACTGGGCCACGGCGCCGGCCATGGCCATCCCCGTGTTGCCGGTCAGGTCGGCGCTGCCCGGGATGATCCCCGGGATCAGGTCGCCGGTGGCGTCGAGACAGGCCTTGATGGCCTTGCGGGTGGCCATGGGCCCGTCCTCGGGCATGAAGGTGGGGAGCTTCGCCTCCCAACCCGGCATGCCGTGGCCCTGCTGGGCCGCCTCCCACCGGGCCTTGTCCCCGGTCCACGCCTCGAAGCGCCCTTCCCAGTCGGACCGCCACGCCTGCCCCCGGGGGATGCACCGGCGGTACAGCTCGATGACCTCCTCCGGGACCCAGAACGACTCATCCTCAGGCAGGCCGAGGATGCCCTTGGTCAGCCGGATCTCCTCTTCGGGGAAGGGGTCGCCGTGCGCCTTGGCGGTGTCGGTGAGGTGGGGCGAGGGGTAGCCGATGTGGCTGCGGAGGATGATCAGCGAGGGGCGGTCCTCCTCCGCCTTGGCCCGGACGAGTGCCGCCTCCAGGGCCGGGAGGTCGTCGGCCACCTCGCCGATGTCGTCCACCCCCCATCCGTAGGCGGCGAAGCGCCCGGCCACGTCGTCGGAGTAGGACAACTCGGTGGGCCCGTCGATGGTGATGTGGTTGTCGTCGTAGATGTAGACGAGCCGGCCCAGCCGGAGATGGCCGGCCAGGGAGGCCGCCTCATGGGAGACGCCCTCCTCGAAGCACCCGTCGCCGGCGATGACGAAGGTGTGGTGGTCGCAGACCTCGGGCGAGAAGTTGGTCCGGAGCCAGCGCTCGGCGATCCCCATGCCCACGCCGTTCGCCACCCCCTGGCCGAGGGGTCCCGTGGTCAGCTCGACGCCGGGGGTGTGGCCGAGCTCCGGGTGGCCCGGGGTGCGGCTGCCCCACTGGCGGAACCCCCGCAGGTCGTCGAGGGTCAGCCCGTAGCCGGTGAGGTAGAGCATGGAGTAGAGCAGGATCGAGGCGTGCCCGTTGGACAGGACGAAGCGGTCGCGGTCCGGCCAGAGCGGGTCCGAGGGGTCGTGGCGCATGACCCTGGTGAAGAGCACGTGGGCCAGCGGGGCGAGGGCCATGGCCGTGCCCGAGTGTCCGGAGTTGGCGGCGCGTGGGGCGTCCATGGCCAGGCCGCGGATGACGTTGATCCCGAGCTGCTCGAGATCGCCGCCGACGGCCGGGTCCGGACTGTGTCGGAGGCGGTCGGTCATTTGGGGGTCACCCTACCCATTCGACGGCCACCCTACCGGCCGAGGTGGTGACGCCGGACCGGGGCGACCGGGCCACGGGCCGCGGAGCCGACTGAGCTGCTACCGGTCGTGGAAGAGCGCGGCGGACGCGGTGAACGAGTGCACGAAGTTGCGCCCACCAATGGGGCCGTACTCGCCGGCGGCGAAGAACCCGCCCATCGGGACGGGCCCGACCGAGTCCACCAGCGTCCGGGCGTCGTGGTCGGCGTCGTCGAACAGCCGGGTTCCCCGTCCATTGCAGGTGAACATCAGGCCCCCACCCGCCTGCCGGCCGCGCAGGAGCAGGCCCAGCTCGGCATCGGCTGTCTCGGCGTCCCGGAGGTGGAAGCAGACCGTGCTGCCCAACGGCACCCGATCGTCCACGGCCACCGCGCCCGTCGAGCGGTCGACGCCCACCACGTTGCGGATCAGGTAGTCGCCGGGGCCCGGATCCTCGGCGTGCTCGTCGATCAGCCGTCCCATGAAGAGCCCGTTGGACTCGATGCCGGCCACCTCCGCGGGGCCGAGGCTGTTCTTTATCTGGTCGACCAGGCACTCCATGGCGGGGACGCCCGCCACCTCGTAGACCACGTTCCGGTCCGAGCGGGTGACGGTGAGGGGATTCCCGTAGGGCCGGCAGCCCTGGGAGACGAGGGTCTCGATGCCGACACCGGCTCCGATCAGGACCCCGGTGGCGCCGGAGGAGACGACGGCGTCGCCGACGACCAGCCGGCTGCCGCCCGGTCCGCGCCCGCCCGAGGCGTTGCCGCCGATGACCGGCAGCCCGGGACGGACTTCGTCGATCCAGGCCATGAAGGGCTCGGCGGGGAAGGTGAACGGATCGGCCAGGAGGACCAGGGCGCTCGGCTCGAACCCGAGGTGGTTGGGCCACCCGTCGAAGTGCCAGGAGTCGTCGCCGAGGCGGGTGGCGGTGAGGGCCACGGGAGCCAGGGGACCGACCCGCCCGGCCCACAGGCTGACGGCCGGGGTCTCTTCGACCTCTCGCCCGGTCCCCACCACCGACTCCGCCGAGCAGCCGATGAGGGCCAACGGGTGGAGCACGGCGGACACCGCCCCGACGATGTCCTCGAGCGCCCCGGCGTGGGGTCGGGTGGCGAACACCGCCACCAGGTCCGGGCGCTCCCCGATGGCCTCGAGCACCGCGCCGGAGACCTCTCCGGTGGCCAGGGCGGCGACCGGGTGCTCGGAGAGGGCGCTGGCAAACGGCATGACGCTCAGTCGTCCGCCGGCACGAAGCGGATGTCCAGGGATCGCAGATAGGTGTGGAGGCCGGCGTCCTGGACGGGGACCAGGTAGGCCGGCCGGCCCGACTCGTTGTGGTGGCTGTGCCAGAGACCGGGCGGTGTCACGAAGGCCCCGGCGGGCTCCCAGTCGACCCGCACCGGATCGAGGATGGCGCCGTCGGCACCGACGTGGGTGCCGATCAGCGAGTAGCACCCGGGGGAGCAGTCGGTGACGAGGTCGAGGGCGACGCTCTGATGCCGATGGGGCCGTTGGACCCGCCCCGCCGGAAGCACGCCCAGCATGGCCCACAGCGTATGGGTGACGGTCAGGGTCTGGGGGGTGGCCCTGTTGCCGAGGAGCACGCTCACCCGGCTGCGGGCCGAGGCCGCGGGGTGGCGCTCGACCTCGGCCAGCCGCTCCCTGGCCTCCGCCCCGTCGAAGCGGGTGGGCTCGAATCGGCCTCGGTCGGGGACGGCGCCGAGGTAGTGGAGCAGCGGGGCGTCGGTGACCCGGTACAGCAGGGCGCGTGACCGGCCGGCGGCATGCACGGTGGTGCACCCGGCGGGCAGGGTGAGGAAGTCGCCAGGGCCCCATTCGATGTGGCCCGAGGCGCCCGGACGCCGGAAGTCGCTGTGGCCCTCGCCCCTCAGGCAGTAGTAGAGCTCGCTGGTGGCCTCGGGCCGGGTGGTCACCTGCTCGCCGGGGTCGATCACCACGAACGAGGCCAGGAGTCCGGGGCTGGTGGCCGGATAGGCGACGCCCAGGTCTGCGGAGAGGTCGAGGGGGATGATCCCTGACGGCCCGGCGGAGTGGAGCCCGGGCGGGAAGCTGCGGATGGGGACCCGGCTGATCGCACCGGTGCCGATGGGATCCACCGCGGCCGAATACTCGTAGAAGACCGCATCCCCGGTCCAGTCCTCGACGGCCTCGCCCACCAGCACGGTCGGGCCTTCGGGTGCCGAGGGGCGATTGGCCATCCCTCCAGTATCGACGAGCGGCCGGGAGGTAGCGTCACACGGTGCCTGATCTGCGGATCCAAGTCCCCCCCAACTGTGAATTGACCCTGGGAATGACCTGTGTGGACAAGTCCACGCCGGGTCGGACGGTGTGGCGGATGCGGGCCGACGAGCGCTTCGCCAACCCCGCCGGCATCGTGCAGGGTGGGTTCATCGGTGCCATGGCCGACTCGGCTATGGGGTCGGCCACCGTCACCTTCGCCCGGGCCGAGGGTCGGGCCGTGTTCTCGTCCAACGTAGAGATGAAGACCAGTTTCCTGGCCCCGGTGCGGGTGGGATCCCTGCTCGAGTGCACCGCCTCGGTGGTCTCGGGTGGCGCCCGGGTCGCCTTCGCCGAGGCCGAGGTGGTCGACGACCGGGGGAACATCGTGGCCCGGGCCAGTTCGACCTACCTGTTCACCCCCAGGGGATGAGCGGCAGGGCGTCCGGGCCGGACGGGGGCATGCCCTGCGTATAGTTGTGACCAGCAACGAGCCGGTTGCGGTGGAGAGGCAGGCTGGTGGCCGCGTCCTCCAGGGAAGCGAGGAGGAGCGTGGCCCGAGGTCGAAGTGTCAGAGGCAAGGGATTGGGCGCGCTCCGATCGGAAGGGCGCGAGGCGTTCCAGCTGGTCGTCGACTACATCAAGCAGGAGACCCTCGACCCGCTGAAGGGGCTGGGCCGGTTCATGCTCTTCGGTGTGGCCGGTTCGGTGGCACTGGCCATCGGCCTGGTCATCCTGTCGGTGGCCTTCCTCCGCCTGCTCCAGGGCGAAACCGGAAGCACCTTCGCCGGCAATTGGTCCTGGGTCCCGTATCTCATCTGCACGGTGGCCGTGGTGGCGGTGGCCGCCGTCGCCGTCCGGGCGGTGAGCCGGGGCCTCCGCCGGAGCGCCGCCAACCCGAAGGAGGAGACCACATGAGCCCGGCAGCCGAACGCATCACCCGTGACCAGATCGAGACGAAGTTCCGCGAGTTGACCGGGGACGTGACCGACGAGGTGGAGTCGACCCGGTCACAGGTGGTCACGGTCGGGCTGGCGGCGGCGGTGCTCCTGGTGGCCGCAGTGTTCCTGATCGGCAGGCGGAGCGGGCGCCGCCGGTCGGCCGTCGTCGAGGTGCGGCGGATCTAGGCCGTGGACAACCTGTTGCGGTACATCCAGCTGAAGGCCTTTGGCCGGGGACTGCGGGGCTATCACACCGCCTGGCTGGTCGTCGGCGTTGCGGTGTGGATGATCAATCGGGCCCGCAATCAGAATGACGTGGTCTACCGCACCCGGCTGAAGCCGGGCGAGCGTCTGATCGTCGAGACCTCGAAGCCCGCCCCCGCCAGCGACGGCTGAGCGCCGTGGGCCCCTCCGAGGATCGGAGCACCCTGAGGGACGGTGACCGGGTGCTGCTCCTCGACCCGAAGCAGCGGCGCTACCTGATCACCCTGCGCCGTGGCGCCTCGTTCCACACCCATGTCGGCATCGTCAGCCACGACGACCTGATCGGGGCCCGTGAGGGCTCGGCCGTCCTCGGGAGCACCGGGCGGCGCTTCTGGGTGGTGCGGCCGACCCTGTCGGACACCGTGTTGAAGATGCCGAGGGGCGCCCAGGTCATCTACCCGAAGGACTTGGGCGCGATCCTCATCGAGGCGGACATCGCCCCCGGGGTGAAGGTGCTCGAGGCGGGGGTCGGGTCGGGGGCCCTCTCGATGGCCCTCGTGCGCGCCGGCGCCGAAGTGGTGGGCTATGAGCAGCGTGAGGACTTCGCCGACCGGGCCGTCGGCAACGTGGAGGCCATGCTGGGTGGGGACGCCCCCTACCGGGTCGAGCTGCGGGACGTCTACCAGGGCATCGAGCTTCGCGGCCTCGACCGGATCCTGCTGGATCTGCCCGAGCCGTGGCAGGTGCTGCCCCACGCCGAGAAGGCGATGCGGCCGGGCGGGATCCTGTGCGCCTACCTTCCTTCGATCAACCAGACGGCACAACTCCGCAGCGCCATGGAGCACAGCCGGTTCGGCATGGCCTCGACCCTCGAGGTGCTGCACCGGACCTGGCACATCGAGGCCCGTTCGGTCCGCCCGGACCACCGCATGGTCGGCCACACTGGCTTCCTCACCACGGCCCGGCTGCTCTCGCCGGGGGAGGAGGGAACCGGCCCGATGGTCACCGACGGGGACGGAACCCGGGCCTGATCAACTCTGTTCGATGAAGATGCACTCTCCCGGGCACTCCTCGGAGGCTTCGACCACGGCGTCTTCGAGGTCGGTCGGCACGGCAGCCATGCCGGCGGAACCCCCGGGCTCGTTCTTGACGTCGGCCCCCTCCTTCACATAGGCCAGTCCGTCGTCGAGCAGGGTGAACACAGCGGGCGCGATCTCCTCGCACAGGCCGTCCCCTGTACAGAGATCCTGGTCAATCCAGACCTTCATCAGCTCCGTCTCTCCTACGCTTCTGCCAGTGCACAGGGGCGCGCACACCCCGGTCGACCGGTCTCGGTCCATCCGTCAGGTCCCGGTGCGCCCGTGGCCACCGTCGGTCAGAGGACCATGCCCTGGTCCCGATCCTACCTCCAACTGTACCCATTGGGACTGACGGTCCGTCAGATCGCACCCGGAGAAGGCGTCGGTGGTGCTCTTGCCGCGAGGGGTGCCGGTGTAGGGTCGCCAACAGGGCCCGAACGCGAACGAGGTGATTCCGACGGCTGAATTCGATGAGGTGAGCGACAACCGCCCGACCGGCCCCGCAGATGACGGCGACCTCGACGCGCTGCGGCTCCGGGCCCAGGAGGCCGAGGAGGAGGTCACCCTGCTCCGCCGTCGCCTGCAGGAGAGCCCCCGCCGGGTGCAGACCCTCGAGGAGAAGCTGCTGGAGACCAAGGGCCAGCTGGCCCAGGCCATCTCGCAGAACGAGAAGCTCACCTTCACCCTGCAGACGGCCAAGGAGCACGTGGCCAACCTGCGCGACGAGGTGGAGAAGCTGACCCAGCCGCCGGCGGCGTACGGGACGTTCCTCGGCACCAACGAGGACGGAACCGTCGACGTCTTCTCGGGGGGCCGCAAGATGCGGGTGTCCCTCCATCCGGACATCGAGGTCGACGAGTTGCAGCGGGGCAACGAGGTGGTGCTCAACGAATCCCTCAACGTCATCCTCGCCCGTGAGGGCGAGGGCTCCGGCGAGGTGGTGGTCCTGAAGGAGATCCTCGACGACGGCAGGCGGGCCATGGTCTTCGGCCGGGCGGACGAGGAGCGGGTGGCGGAGCTCTCCGACGCGCTCATCGGGGTCAAGCTCCGTGCCGGCGACACCGTCCTCATGGAGTCACGGACCGGCCTGCTGATCGAGAAGCTGGCCCGTCCCGAGGTGGAGGAGCTGGTGCTCGAAGAGGTCCCTGATGTGACGTACGCCGACGTGGGCGGGCTCGACGACCAGATCGAGGCGATCACCGACGCCGTCGAGCTTCCCTACCTCTATCGGGAGCTCTACTCCGAGCACAAGCTGCCCGCCCCGAAGGGCATCCTCCTCTACGGCCCGCCGGGGTGTGGGAAGACGCTGATCGCCAAGGCGGTGGCCAACTCGTTGGCCAAGAAGGTGGCGGAGGTGACCGGCAACACCAATGCCCGGAGCTACTTCCTCAACATCAAGGGGCCCGAGCTCCTCAACAAGTATGTGGGTGAGACCGAGCGGCAGATCCGCCTGGTCTTCCAGAGGGCCCGGGAGAAGTCGGAAGAGGGCGTCCCGGTGATCGTGTTCTTCGACGAGATGGACTCGTTGTTCCGCACCCGGGGAACGGGGATCAGTTCGGACATGGAGTCGACCATCGTGCCGCAGCTGTTGGCGGAGATCGACGGCGTGGAGACCCTGAAGGACGTGATCGTGATCGGCGCCTCCAACCGCGAGGACCTGATCGATCCGGCCATCCTCCGCCCCGGTCGGCTCGACGTGAAGATCCGGATCGAACGTCCGAACGAGGCGGCGGCGGCCCAGATCTTCTCCCGCTACCTCACCGCCGACCTCCCCCTCGACGCCGACGAGGTCCGGACGCTCGGTGGCGGCGATCCGGCCAAGGCCACCCAGTCCATGATCGAGTCGACGGTGACCGAGATGTACCGCAACGACGAGGAGAACCGGTTCCTCGAGGTGACCTATCAGAACGGTGACAAGGAGGTCCTCTACTACCGGGACTTCTCCTCGGGGGCGATGATCGAGAACATCGTCCGCCGGGCCAAGAAGCTGGCCATCAAGCGGGCGATCGCCGACAAGACACGGGGGATCCGCACCGCCGACCTGCTCGAGTCGATCCGCCAGGAGTACAAGGAGAACGAGGACCTGCCCAACACCACCAACCCGGACGACTGGGCCAAGATCTCCGGCAAGAAGGGCGAGCGGATCGTCTACATCCGAACCCTGATCAGCGACCAGGACGAGACGAAGGGCGGACGGTCCATCGAGCGGGTGGGGACCGGCCAGTATCTCTGAGCCCACAGGAATCGATCTCTGGGGGCACCGGCCAGGATAGGGTCGACGCGTGGCCATCCCCAAGGTCTGCGGCATCGAGACCGAGTACGGCATCCAGGTCCTGCATGGCGATCCGAACCCGATCGCGGCATCGTCGGTCCTGATCAACGCGTACGCCCGCGATGTGGCGCGCCAGCAGACCGGCTGGGACTTCGAAGACGAGGCCCCCGGGAACGACGCCCGCGGCTTCGCCCGCGAGGGTTCCATGCCGCCCCAGGTCGAGACCCATCTGGTGAACACCGTGCTCACCAACGGGGCCCGCTACTACGTCGACCACGCCCACCCCGAGTTCTCCACCCCGGAATGCCGCGACGCGCTCGAATGCGTGCGCTACGACCGGGCCGGCGAGCTGATCCTCACCCGGTCGATGGAGGCGGCCGACCTGGCCGTCGCCGACGGGTCGCGGCTGGTGGTCTACAAGAACAACTCGGACGGCAAGGGGAACTCCTACGGGGCCCACGAGAACTACCTGATGGACCGGGCCGCGCCGTTCACCCGGATCGTGGCCGGGGTGACCCCCCACTTCGTCACCCGTCAGATCTTTGCCGGGGCGGGGAAGGTGGGCGCGGAGACCGCCGTCCACGACGGGACCAGGGTCGACTTCCAACTGTCCCAGCGGGCCGAGTTCTTCGAGGAGCAGGTGGGCCTGGAGACCACGCTGAAGCGTCCCATCGTGAACACCCGCGACGAGCCCCACGCCGATCCCCACCGGTACCGGAGACTGCACGTCATCGTCGGCGACGCCAACCTCTGCGAGGTGGCCACCTTCCTGAAGGTCGGGACCACCTCGCTGGTACTGGCCATGATCGAGGACGACGTCTCGGGGAGCCGGAGCCTGGCCCTGGCCGATCCGGTGGGCGCCATGCACGACGTCGCCCTGGACCGGACCTTCACAGGGCCCCTGCTGATGGAGGACGGCTCGACCGCCACCGCCCTGGCCATCCAGTGGGAGCTGTTTTCGCTGGCTCGCAAGTATGCGGACGATCAGGGCCTCGACTGCATGGGTGACCAGGCGGTGGGCGAGGAGGTGCTGAAGCGCTGGGAGGCGGTCCTCCACGGGCTCGAGAGCGATCCGATGTCCCTGGCCCGCCAGCTCGACTGGGTGGCGAAGCTCCAACTGATCGAGGCCTACCGCGAACGCCACGGATTGGATTGGGACGACCACCGTCTGGCCGCCCTCGACCTCCAGTACCACGACCTGCGGCCGTCCCGGTCCCTGTTCGCGCGGATGGACAGCGAGCGACTGATCAGCGAGGAATCGGTGGCCGTGGCCGTGACCGAACCGCCCCGGGACACCCGGGCCTGGTTCCGGGGCCAGTGCCTCAAGAAATGGCCCTCCTCAGTCGTCACCGCCAACTGGGATTCGCTGGTGTTCGACCTCGGCACCGACCCGTTGCGCCGCGTCCCTATGATGGACCCCCTAAAGGGCACGGCCGATCACGTCGAGAAGCTGTTACAGGCGTGCGCGGGACCTTCCGAGCTGTTGGATCGACTGAGCAGCTAGGAGAGTAGGGATGGTTGAACGGGATGGTTGAACGAGATGGTTGAACGAGATGGCTGAACGCGAACAGAAGAAGAAGGCCACCGCCGAGCGGGCCGACGAGGTGGTGGAGGAAGTGCCCGCCACCTCGGCCACCGGCGACAAGCTGAAGGCCGAGCTCGACGATCTGCTCGACGAGATCGACGAGGTGCTCGAGGACAATGCCGAGGAGTTCGTCCGCAACTACGTGCAGAAGGGCGGCGAGTAGACCCGGTGACGCTGCCGCTCTTCTCGACAACTGAAGACCCGGGACCGAACTTTGCGGGGCTGATTCGGCGGCTGCAGGTCCCGGTTCACCCGCTGATGGCCGCGACCGCCGGCACCCCGACCCCCGGACCCGGGGACTTCCGGCACGGGACCACGGTGGTGGCGCTCCGTTTCGCCGAAGGGATCGTGATGGCCGGCGATCGTCGGGCCACCGAGGGGCACTCCATCGCCCACCGGGCCATGGAGAAGGTCTTCCCCGCCGACCGCTATTCAGCGGTGGCGATCGCCGGCGCCGCCGGTCCGGCCATCGAGATGGTCCGGCTCTTCCAGACCCAGCTGGAGCACTACGAGAAGGTCGAGGGGGTGGTCCTGAGTCTCGAGGGCAAGGCCAACCAATTGGGCCAGATGGTGCGCGAGCACCTGCCCATGGCCATGCAGGGACTGGCGGTCGTCCCCCTGTTCGCCGGCTACGACCTGGCCCGCGAGACAGGCCGGATCTTCACCTATGACGTGACCGGCGGGCACTACGAGGAGACCGAGCACAACGCCACCGGATCCGGAGGCCGTGACGCCCGCACCACCATCAAGCTCGGGTACCGGGTCGGCATGGTGCGTGACGATGCGGTCGAGCTGGCCATCGAGGCCCTCTACGAGGCGGCCGACGAGGACTCGGCCACCGGCGGACCCGACCTGATCCGGGGCATCTATCCCTTGGTGGCCACGGTCACCGCGGCCGGATTCGAGCCGGTGCCCGAGGACGAGGTGGCGGAGCGCTTCGCCGCCCTCATCGAACGCCGGCGGGCCGAGGGGCGCCAGCCATGACCATGCCCTACTACGTCGCCCCCGAACAGGTGATGAAGGATCGGGCCGAATACGCCCAGAAGGGCATCGCCCGGGGCCGATCCCTGATCGCCACCACCTACGACATGGGCATCGCCATCGTGGCCGACAACCCGTCTCGGTCGCTTCACAAGATCAGCGAGATCTACGACCGGATTGCCTTCGCCGGCGTGGGCAAGTACAACGAATTCGACCAGCTGCGCGTCTCGGGCATCCGCCATGCCGACACCAAGGGCTACGCCTACAGCCGGGAGGACGTCGACGCGCGGTCCCTGGCCAACCTCTACGCCCAGTACCTCGGTCAGGTCTTCACCCATGAGATGAAGCCGCTCGAGGTGGAGATTCTGGTGGCCGAGCTGGGTAGCGGGCCCCACCCCGCCCAGCTGTACCACATCGCCTACGAGGGCACCATCACCGATGAGGACCGCTATGCGGTGCTCGGTGGTGAGACCGAGGCCATCGCCGAGCGCCTCGAGGGGGAGTGGACGGCCGGGTGGGCCCTCGGTACGGCGCTCAACGCCGCGGTGAGCGCGCTGGCCGGGCCCGACCGGGCCCTGGTCGGGTCGGATCTCGAGGTGGCCGTCCTGGCCCGGGCCAACGGCCGGCGGGCCTTCCGGCGGCTGGTCGACTCCGAATTGGAGTCCCTGCTGGGCTGAGCGATTCCGGGCCGCCGGACCGCCGCCCGACCGCCGGTTCGCAGCCTTCGGCCCTCCTCACGGTACCGTGAGGGAGATGGACAAGCGCATCTACGGCTTGGAGAACGAATACGGGGTCACCTGCACGCTGCGCGGGCAGAGGCGGCTGAGCCCCGACGAGGTGGCCCGCTACCTCTTCCGGAGGGTGGTGAGCTGGGGACGTTCCTCCAACGTGTTCCTCGAGAACGGGGCCCGGCTCTACCTCGACGTGGGGAGCCACCCCGAGTACGCCACCCCGGAATGCGACGACATCGCCGGGCTGGTCGTCCACGACAAGGCCGGCGAGTGGATCCTCTCCTCGTTGGTGGAGGGGGCAGAGGCCCGCCTCCGCGAGGAGGGCATCCGCGGGGACATCTACCTGTTCAAGAACAACACCGACTCGGCCGGCAACTCCTACGGCTGCCATGAGAACTACCTGACCAGCCGACGCGACGACTTCGCCCACTACACCGAGGTGCTGATTCCGTTCTTGGTCAGTAGGCAGGTCTACGCCGGAGCGGGGAAGGTGCTCCAGACGGCCCGGGGGGCGGTGTTCTGCCTGAGCCAGCGGGCGGAGCACATCTGGGAGGGGGTGTCGTCGGCCACCACCCGGAGCCGGCCGATCATCAACACCCGTGACGAGCCCCACGCCGACGCCGAGAAGTACCGGCGTCTGCACGTGATCGTGGGCGACTCCAACATGAGCGAGTACGCGACGTTCCTCAAGGTGGGCGCAACCAGCATCGTGCTGCGCATGCTCGAGGACCCCTCGACGGTCATGCGCGACCTGACCCTCGAGAACCCCATACGGGCCATCCGCGAAATCAGCCACGACATCACCTGCCGCCGGCCGGTCCGCCTGGCCAACGGCCGCGAGATGAGCGCGCTGGACATCCAAGGGGAATACCTGCAGCGGGCGGTCCGCTATCGCGACCGGCAAGGCCTGTCGCCCCAGGGGGATCGGGCCCTCGACATGTGGGAGCACTGTCTGAAGGGCCTGGAGTCCGACCCGCTGTCGCTCCACCGGGAGTGCGACTGGGTGGCCAAGTACCGGCTCATCGACCGCTACCGCCAACGGCACCAGCTCTCCCTGCACAGCCCCAACGTGTCGCTGCTCGACTTCCAGTACCACGACGTCGACCGATCGCGCGGGCTCTACTACCGGCTGCAGCGTCACGATCAGCTCGATCGGATGTGCGATGATGCCG
>DATBOO010000038.1:0-8433 GCA_036553725.1 Acidimicrobiales bacterium
GGTGGCGCTCTCCCACGCCATGCGCAGGATCCCCACCCCCCGGCCCCTGACCCACGAGCTGCTCAGCGGCATCCTCCAGGGCTTCGACGTCGACGTGGTGGCGGTGCGCCTGGTCGGGCGGCAGGGGTCGGTCTACTTCGCCGAACTGGACCTGCAGGGCCGGACCGGTCGCTCGGTGCACTCGTGCCGGCCGTCCGACGCCCTGACCGTGGCTCTGCTCCAGCCGGTGCCGGTCCCCATCCTCATCGATCGCCGTCTGCTCGATCTCGGCGGCGATGTCGCCCCCGCGGCGCCGCCCGCTTCCACCTGACCGATTCGGGACTTCCGACGGCTCAATCCCCCCGCAGCAGTCGTTCCCTGCGTTCCTCGCTTTTTTCGAACTGGGTCTGGTCGACGGTATCCGCCGCCGCCCCACCCTCGTCGGAGATGCGCATGAGGAGGGCGATCAGCACGTAATTGGCGACCAGGGCGGACCCTCCATAGGAGACGAAGGGCAGACTGATCCCGGTGAGCGGGAGGAGACGGACCACGCCGGCCATGATGAAGAAGGCCTGGAAGCCGATGATCATGGTCAGGCCGACGGCGGTGAGCTTGGCGAACTCCGACCGGGCCGCCTGGGCCACCCGCATTCCGGCCCCCACCATCAGGAGGAAGGCCACGACCACCATGGTGGAACCGAGCAGACCCATCTCCTCGCCGATGACCGCGAAGATGAAGTCGGCTCTCGCCACGGGAATCAGGTAGGCCCCGAATCCGAGGCCGAGCCCGGAGCCCCCGATGCCGCCGCTCCCCAACGCGTACCAGGCCTGCCGGAGTTGGAGGCCGGGATCCTTGGGAAGGATCCTGCTCGGGTCCAGCCACGTCTCCACCCGGATGTGGGTCTGGTAGAAGAAGTGGCTGGCCAGGTAGGCACCGATGGCGAAGAGCACGATCCCGAGCACCAGGTAGCCGGTGCGGCCGGTGGTCACCCACAGCATGCCGATGAACAGGGTGAACAGGAGGGCGGAGAACCCGATGTCGTGCTCGAGACTCATCACGCCGATGGCGAAGACCCAGGCCACGGCGATGGTCGCCAGCGGGCGCGGATCGAGGACCAGTCGGTTGCCGAACCGGACGGTGGGGATGGTCAGCAACTCCCGCTTCTCGGCGAAGTAGGAGGCGAAGAAGATGCAGAGCACGATCTTGGCCAGTTCGACCGGCTGGAACGAGAACGAACCGGCCCGGACCCACAGCCGGGCGCCGTAGACGGTCTCGCCGAAGTGGGGGATCAGAGGTAACAGGAGCAGCACGATCCCGCCGGTCAGCAGCAGGTAGCGGTAGCGGTCGAGGTCCCGCGACCGGCGGACGACCGCCAGGGTGACCACGTAGGCGGCCACGCCGCCCGCCGTCCATGCCGCCTGCAGCGGGGCGTAGTTCGTCGCATTGCCGAGGTCGATCCGGAGGATCATCACATAGCCGATGCCGTTCAGCAGGAAGGCGATCGGGAGGATCACCGCCACGGCGTTGGGTACGAAGATCCGGTTGGCGATGTGGGCCACCCCGCCCAGGGCCAACATGGCGATCAGCAGGGGCACCACGTCCGACGGCGCCGACTTGGTGTTCCCCAGGATCATCAGCGTGTAGGCGGCGACGATGATCACCGAGGCCGCCACCAGCAGGCCAAGCTCGGTCCGGCGTCGGGCCTTGAAGGCCCGGTGGGGCCGTGTGGCCGTCGGGGCACGCAAAGTCGTCGCCGGCACGCGGGGGAGCCTACCGGCCGGCCGGCGACCTGAGGTGGAGCCACGGGGACGGTCGGAGCCGGGTTGCCCACAGGGGCTCCGCTACAATGTCACCCCGATCTCGCGGTGGCCGCCCGATGGCCCAGTCCACGGCCGCGGCCCGGCCGTGGACGGCCAGTCGAATGGAACAGCTGCTTCGAGATCCGCTCGAGGGCTCGAGACTCCGAGGCCAGCGACCCCGAGTCCGATTTGTGGCCCGAACCCCGCTCAGGAGACCGTCCGATCCTGGTTGCCCGCATCACTGCCCTGTCGACGAGGTGGATCGCCCTCGCCGCCGTCGCGGTCTGGCTCCTTTCCGGTGCCTACATGTTCCATTTCGGCGCATCGTGGCACCTCGACCTCCGGGTCTACCGCGCCGCCGGCCACGCCCTCTACAACGGCGGCTCGCCCTTCACCGCCTACTTCACGGCCAACCGGCTCCCGTTCACCTACACGCCTTTCGCGCTGCTCGCCCTCAGTCCGCTGGCCTTCGGCCGGCTCGGGCTGGTGGAGACCGGGTGGTGGCTGATCAGCGCGGCGTCCCTCACCGCCACCGTCGCCCTGCTACTCGCCGCCTCCACCACCACCGTCCTTGCCTCCGTCTCCACCACCGCCTCTGCCCGCCGGACCTGGGCTGTTGCCGCTCTGCTCGCCGGGGTGGCCTCCCTGGCGCTCGAGCCGGTGCGCAGCAACTTCGACTACGGCCAGGTGAACCTCATCCTGATGGTGATGATCGTGGCCGACCTGACGGTGGTCCGCCCTCCTTGGCGAGGATTGCTGGTCGGCCTGGCCGCCGCCATCAAGCTCACCCCGCTGGTGTTCCTCTTCTATTTCGTCGCCGCCCGGCAGTGGCGCTCCTTGCTGCGCGGCGCCGGGGTCGTCGCCGGGGCCACCGCGCTCACCTGGGTGGTCCTGCCTTCGGACTCGGTCCGGTACTGGTTCCACGAGGTCTTCGACGCCGGCCGCACCGGAGCGCTCGGCGTCGTGAGCAACCAGTCGTGGAACGGGATGGTGCACCGCCCGCCCTTCCACGGCGGCCATGTCGGTACGGCCATGTGGCTCGTGCTGTCCCTCGTCACGCTGGCCGGCGGCGCCGTGCTCTGCCGGTGGATGGTGGCACAGGCCCGCACCGCCGAGGCGGTCATGGTCCTCGCCCTGACCGAGCTGCTGGTCAGCCCGGTGTCGTGGACCCACCACTGGTCGTGGCTCGTGCTGGCCCCGATCGTCGCCGCCAGTCTGTGGAGGGTGCATCGGGCCGTGGCCGTCTCCTTGTTGGTCCTGCTCGGCCTGGCGGTGTCCGCTCCCTACCTGTGGCTCCGGACGCCACCGGTCTCCTACCTGGCCAGCAATGCACTGGTGCTGGGAGGAGCGGTCGTCCTGGCCGGCTGGGTGGCGGCCGAGTGGCGCCACCCAGCCGCCTTCGTCGAGCTGCGGTCCGAGTCGGCGGCGGTGGCCGGCACTGCGGCGGCCAACCGGGCAGGCACCCCGGCAGGCACCCCCGAAAGCACCCCGGAAGGCACCCCGGCGTGCACCGCCTCCGTGCCCGATCAGGGCCCATGGGCCGGGTTAACGTCTCTGATCACACCATTCGCTGCATTCCGCCGCCGTTCGGGCGTCAAACCGAAGGAAATTGAAGGAGCAGGGTAGGAGTGCCCACCCTTGAAGCAGGAGTGCCCACCCTCGAGGACGGATCGCCCCTGAGCCGAGCGGTCCAGTCGATGAATCTGTGGATCGGCGTGGGTACCTGCGGATCGATCGGCCTGGCCCTGGTCGGCACCAGTCTGGGTGCCATTCCCCGCCCGGGGGATGACCGCTGGTGGTTCGAGCTGGGCACGGGCGGCTCCACCCTGGCCCATGTCGCCTTCTACCTGTCCGTCGCCGTGCTCATCGCCGGTTGGGTGGGTGTGGGCCTCCACGCCCGGGCCGGGCGTCTCTCCGTCTCGCGGGCCTGGGTGATCCTGGCCCTGTGGGGACTGCCGCTGCTGATCGGGCCCCCGCTGTTCAGCCGGGACATCTACAGTTACATCGGGCAGGGCCTGCTCGCCCACCACGGCCTCAATCCGTACTCGGTCGCCCCTTCGGCACTGGGCAACGGGCCCCTGCTCGCCTCGATCGCCAGTGTGTGGCGCCACACCGCCTCCCCGTACGGGCCCCTGTTCGTGACCGCGAGCCGGGGGGCGGCGGCCATCTCGGGCGGCTCCGTGGTGGCGCAGGTGATGGTCTCTCGGATGATGGAGCTCATCGGCGTGGTGCTGATCATGGTCTCGCTCCCTCGCCTGGCCCGCCGGCTGGGCGCCGACCCGGGCCTCGCCCTGTGGCTCGGGGCCCTGAGCCCCCTGGCCCTGTTCAGCTTCATCGCCTCCGGTCACAACGACGCCCTCATGGTCGGGCTGCTCTTGGCGGGCGTGACGTTGGCCACCGGGGGCCGATTGGCGGTGGGGCTCTCCCTCTGCGCCCTGGCCGCCACCATCAAGCTGCCGGCCGCCGCCGCCATCGTGTTCATCGCCGTGGACCAGTTCCGACGAGCCAGCGGGCCGGGCCGGCGGCGGGTACTGCTCGAGGCGGTGTTCGTTCCCGTCCTCGTCGTCGCCGTCGTGACGGTGGCGTCGGGACTGGGTTGGACCTGGCTCGGACCGAGCGCTCTCCGCGTCCCGACCGAACTGAAGGTGCTGTCGACGCCGGCCGTGTCGCTCGGGGCCTTCTTCCACTCGGTGCTGCACGGGCTCGGGATCCCGGTCGCCCGGTCCACCGTCGTGTCGGCCACCCAGCTGGTCTGCGCCCTGGTCGCCGTGGCCGGGACGGTGTGGCTGGTCGCCAACGCCCACCGGCTCGACGTCGTGCGGCTGCTGGGGCTGGCGCTCCTGCTCATCGTCGTGGGCAGTCCCACGCTGTGGCCGTGGTACCTCATGTGGGGACTGGCCGTGCTCGCAGCCACGCCCGCCCAGCGCTCGAAGGCTCTGGCGGCGGTGGCCGGACTGGCGATGTTGGCGGTGGGCCCGGGCGGGGCCCCGATGCTGGAGGGAGGCGCCTACTTCGTGGTCGCCCCCCTGGTGCTGGCCGCATGCATCTGGATGGTCCGTGATCGACACTGGCGGACGGTGGTCTCGGGCTATGCCGTCTGACTCGACCCCGGCCCTCGACCCGACCCCGGCCCTCGACCCGACCCCGGACCTCGATCCGACCCCGGCCCTCGATGCCCCGGAGGCGGACGCCAGTGACCGGGGGCCCACGGCTCAGACGGCACAAGGGCTGACTACTACGGCCCGAAGGGCGGCAACCACACCTGACCTGGCCGACCGGTCCGACATTGTCGCGCAGTCCGATGGCTCCCCGTCCCCGGTTCCGGCCCCGGATGCCGCTCCGATTCCTCCCGGCCCGGGCCGCGGGTACCTGGTCCGACCGGTGGCCGTCTATCTGCTCTGCCGTGCGGTCACCCTGGCCAGCCTGGCCGTGGCCGACATCTTCACCCACCACGGCCTGGGTGGCGACCTCGACATCTGGGACGCCCGTTGGTTCATCCGGGCGGCCGAAAAGGGCTGGCCCACCCACCTGCCCGAGGTGCACGGCCACGTGGTCGCCAGCACGCTCGCCTTCCTGCCCGCCTTCCCTTTGGCCATCCGGTGGCTCACCGACCTCACCGGTCTTTCCCCGGTGGCGGTCGGGGTGACCATCAGCGGAGTGTCCGGCCTCACCGCCATCGTGGCGGTGGGGATGCTGGTCAGCCATTTCGCCGGCGCCGTCAAGGCCGAGCGGGCCGCACTGCTGATGGCCGTCTTCCCCGGCTCGTTCGTCTTCAGCCTGGTCTACTCGGAGGGCATCGTCGTCACCTGCATCGCCTTCGGCCTGTTGGCCCTGCTCCGTCGCCAGTGGTGGCTGGCGGGGCTCCTCGGCCTGATCGCCAGCGCCACCACCCCTATCGCGCTGGCCTTCGTGGTCAGCTGCGCCTGGTGCTCGGGGAGCGCCATCCGCCAACAGCGGGACTGGCGGTCCCTCCTCGCCCCGGTGCTGGCGCCCCTCGGCTTCGTCGCCTATCTGGCCTGGCTGTGGGGCCACACCGGCAATCTGTCGGCATGGCGCCTGGCCGAGCGGGGAGGATGGAAGAGCTACCCGTCACTGAGCTATCCGATCCATATCGTGACGACGTTCGTCTTCGACCCCGTTGCACCGACCCGGACCGGACAGCTCCTCTTCTTCGGCACGGTGGCCGCGATCATCGGCGCCGTGTTCGCCATCCGCGAGCGCCAGCCGATGCCGGTGCTGCTCTACGGCCTGGTGGCGGCCGCCATCGCCGCCGGTTCCGCACCGATCGGGCTCCGCCCCCGGTTTCTCATGTTGGCCTTCCCACTCATCGTGGCGGTGGGCACCCGGCTGCGGGGCCGGGCCTACGGGTGGACGGTGGCGGTCTCCGTGTGCCTCCTGGTGGTGATGACCCTCTCCGAGTTGGCGTCCACGGCGGTGTTCCCGTGACCCTCAGCGATCAGGCTCCCGCGACGATCCGAGACCATCCCGATCCGGCGCCCGCTGCATTCACGGGCACCATCGCTCCGGTTCCCGAGCCCAACGCCCTCTTCCAGCGGTGCGCGTGGAGCCTGGTCTGGCTCGGAGTGCTGATCTCCGGGCTCGGCTTCTGGGGAGCATGGTCAGCCTGGCCGGGCGCAGCCCTGATCGCACCGTTGGTGGTCATCGGGGGCGTCGCGGGTATGGCCGCGGTCTGGCTGGTCGATGACCCGGGCTCCCGGGTGATGCAGCTGGTGGCCTTCGGCGGGGCGCTGGCCGCGGTGGCGGTTCCCCAGGCGGTGAGCACCCACGTGCGCCAGTACTTCACCACTGATTCCGCAGCCTTCAACCAGGTGGCGGCCGAAGTCTTGGCGCACGGGCGGAATCCCTTCACCGCCTCGATGGCACCGGCCGCCCGGCTGCTTCATCCGGCCTCCAGGTTCTGGACCTACACCGTCGACGGTGGACACGTGACCCAGGTGTCGTATCCCGCCGGCTCCTTCCTCTTGCAGGCTCCGTTCACGGTGCTCGGCTTCCACCACGAGGTCACCGACTGGTTGGACCTCGGGGCCTGGCTCATCACCGGTGTGCTGCTGTTCGTGATGCTGCCCGCTGCGCTGCGATGGGTGTCGGCCCTCATCGTGCTCACCCCCCTGTTCGTAGGGATGTTCGCCAACGGTGGGACCGATGCCCTCTTCTTTCCCTTCCTCCTGGTCGCCGTCTGGCGGTGGGACCGCTTCGGAACCGGTAGGAGCGCCGGGTTGGCGTCGTGGATCGGGCCCGTGAGCCTGGGATTGGCCTGCTCCGTCAAGCAGACACCGTGGTTCTGCATCCCGTTCCTGGTCATCGGGGTGGGTATGGAAGCGGCTGCAAGAGGGGCTACCCCGTGGCCCCCCGCGGCCCGCTATCTGTCCATCGTGGTGGCGGTGTTCGCGGCGGTCAATCTCCCGTTCATCATCTGGCAGCCGGGAGCCTGGGCGCGCGGAACGCTCCTCCCCTTCGCCAAACCACTGGTCGCCGACGGGCAGGGGGCGGTGACGCTGGCCCTGCACGGACTGACCGGAGGCGTGGTGCTCTCGCTCCTGTCGGTCGCCGGAGTCCTGGCCTTCGGGGCGCTGTTGGTGGCCTTCGTCGCCTGGTACCCGCGCATGAGGCGGGTCTGGCTGTTCCTGGTGCCTGTGGTCCTGTTCCTCCCCGGCCGCAGCCTGTCCAGTTACCTCATCGACTTCTTCCCCGCCGCCATCGTTGCCGCGTTGACCGTGGCCGGGCCGGTGGCCGTGGTCCCGCAGATCGACGTCCGGACGCCGCCGACGCCGCCGCGGTGGGGGGCACGGTGGCGAAGGTGGAGTGCGCCGTTGACGGTCGCCGGCCTGGTCGTGGCGGCCTTGGCCGTGGCGACTATCGCCTTCAGCTCCGCCCCTCTGCAGGTGTCCGTCGAGGGGTTTCGTACGTCGAATTTCACCCAACGGCTGGATGCGGTCACCGTCCGGGTCCACAACCTCTCCGACCGGCGGGTGACCCCGCACTTCATGGTGACCATCGGCGGTGGCCACCCGACCGGCTTCTGGACGTCCGCGGCCGGGGGCGACCCCGTCGCGCTCGGCCCCGGCGATTCGGCGACGGTGACCATCCAGCCCCGGGCCTACACCTGGGCGCCGACCCGCGGCAGCTATTGGCTGGTGGTGGCGTACACGACCTCCCCCAATGCGCTCAGCACGTCGCCGCCCCAATTCTGGAGGCTCGGCCAGGCGCAGTGATTCGACAGGCGTAGTGATTTCGAATCGTCTTGGGTCATCGGGAAGGGACCGGTGGCAGGCTCTCGTGCCCGTCGCGCCCGTCGTGCCCGTCGCGCCCGTCGTGCCCGTCGTGCCCGTCGCGCCCGTCGTGCCCGTCCGACGGGGCGCGAGGTACGCCGTCGATCTCGCCGCGGAGCGGCATGGCCGGGCTGCCGTCCACGTACCCGGTCGACGGGCGGCGCAGGGTCAGCATGGCGGTGACACCGGCCATGAACACCACCATGGCCAAGAAGAAGGAGTTACCCCACAGCAACTGCCAGCCGTGCTCGGCCAATTCGATGCCGGAGCCGTTGGGAACGCCCCAGATCGGCGCCCACCAGAAGAGGGCGGCGCCGGTGAGTGCCCACAGCCGGCCGCCGGCTGGCCGGTCTGGTGCCCAGACC
>DATBOO010000017.1:0-4535 GCA_036553725.1 Acidimicrobiales bacterium
TGCAGCCACCACCACTACCTGCGAACCCACCAGGGGTTCTCCCTCCACGGCGGGCCGGGGCGGTGGCGCTGGGAGCCCCCGGCCCACCCCAAGCCCTCCTCCCGCCGCCGGACCCGGTCCCGATCGAAACGGCCCACCAAGACCACCAAGCCCACCAAGACCACCGAGACCACCAACCCCGACCTGTTCACCAGCAGGGAGTGAGGCGGGCCGGGGACCACCTCCCCTGCCAACTTGGGCCGAGGTCATCGCAAATGCACCGTTTCGGCGGCGGCGATCCGTAGCATGAGCCTCGGTCAGGAGGTGGCGGCCGCAAGGCATCCCCTCCCGTGACCACTCGGAGGTGTGATGTGGTTGCATTGGCAGTCGTCCTGAGCGTCGTCGTGTTGCTGTTGGCCGTGCTCGTCGCCGGCTTGTTGCGCAGCCACGCCGACATCTTGAAAGCGCTCCATGAGTTGGGAGTCGGGGTCGGTGAGCCAGGTGGTGCGCACGACCTCACTGGCAGCCACCGGGCCTCAGGCCCCGCGAGTCCGGCGCCGGTCCCCTTCATGACGGGCCCACCTCTGCCTGGCGAGCGCAACTCGACTTCGGCTCCGACCATTGCCGGCGTTGCACCGAACGGCGACGCGTTGGCCGTCAATGTCGGGGGAGGCGGCCATCTGACCCTGCTGGCTTTCCTGTCCTCCGGCTGTACCACCTGCGCGGGGTTCTGGAACGCCTTCCAGCGGCCAGATGAGCTCGGCCTCCCGGTCCGGACCAGGCTGGTCGTCGTCACCAAGGGGCCGGAGATGGAATCTCCAGCCGAAGTCACTCCCCATATTCGCTCAGGCCTGTCAGTGGTCATGTCCACAGATGCCTGGAGTGATTACGAGGTTCCCGGCTCACCTTTCTTCGTTCTGGTGGACGGTGAATCGGGCCGTCGGGTGGGCGAAGGTGTGGCAAACCACTTTCACCAGGTTGTTGAACTGGTGCGGCGCGCCGAGGTCGATGCCAGGGAAATGACTCTCACCAGCAGGGGCCGTGCATTCTCCGATGGCCTCGACGGTCCTGAGCGGGAACTGGCCAATGACCGGGAGTTGATAGCCGCGGGGATCCTTCCGGGGGACCCGAGCCTCTACCCGTCCACACTTGCCGAGGTATACGGCGTCGATGCGGCCGACTCAGCCGTCCCTGCGGATCCCACGGATCCCACGGGCCCGACCGACGCGACCGACGCGACCGACGCGACCGACGCGACCGACGCGACCGACGCGGCCGACGCGGCCGACGCGACCGACCAGAAGCCGGACCTTCAGCCGGGGGTCGATGCACCGATCAGAATGGCGGGCTGAGTGGCCACCATCCGCGCCCATGGTATCGAAGCACCTCTTCCCACCGGTTTCGAGGGTCGTATCTTCGTTCGCCCCACGATCGGCGCCGAGGTCACCTACCCCGTGGCGCACTTCGCCACGTTCTCCCTTCCTGCGGAGGTGGGCGACTTCGGGAGCGGAGCTGTCAATCTGATGGGCGTCTCCGACATCTTCGCCGCACTGTTCGAGTACGGGCCCGAAAGCCTCGGAAAGCGCCTCTTCGAGCGCCAGGGTATGCCTCGATCCCTCACAACCGCCGACTTTCGTCCGTACGTGCTCAGACGCGGCCTCGGAGGGCAGTCCGGGACCCAGTGGTTCTTCACTGAAACAGGCAGGCCTTTCTCGTTGTACGTGGCGCTGGGAAGTCATGCACGACGGAGCGCCCTCGTACCGAGGGTCAACAGCCTCTTGGCCAATGTGGCCATCGGTGCCCCCACTGGACCGGCCGGGGCCTACGCCACCCCTCTGACCGCAGGAACGGGTGCTCCATGGAACTGATCGGGCTCTATCTCGTCGCCTGCGGCCTCCTCATCGGGGCCGGGGTGAGCAAGGCCATCCGGCCTGGTGACACCGCCCGTGCCTGGGCCGTCCTCCTGCCGATTCCGGCAACGCGCCTTCACGCAGGTGTCCGTATCGGATCCATTGCCGAGGCGGCGGTGGGAACGATCGCCGTGGTGGTTCCCCGCACCGCATCGGCGTGCGTTGTCGCTGTCTCCTACGCGTTGTTCGCCGCCGCCGTGGCCTTCGCACGATCCAGGGGTGGGGCTGTCGCCAGTTGCGGATGCTTCGGAACGCCTGACACCCCCGCGACCACGCTCCACATGGTTGTCAACGCGGGATTGGCCATGAGTGCCGCGGCCGTGGCCATTTCCGCACCCACCGGGAACATCGTCACCATCCTTGCCTCTCAGCCGCTGCATGGTCTGCCGCTGGTCGCCGTGAGCGCGGTGTGTGGATGGCTCACCTACCTGGTCATTTCGGCGATGGCGGCCGTCCAGGGCGCCCGCCGCCTCACTGCCGTCTCCTTCCGGTCAGGGCGATGACGACATCGAGGCCCAGCGCCGCACCGGACAACCAGGGTCGCAGCCCCGCATTGATCCCCCGACCATGACCGCCACCCTCGTCGAGCGGGCTTCGAGCTTTCTCGAGTCGAAACTGTCGCGGCGCAGCTTCATCAACCGCTCGGCCTATGCCGGAAGCGCAGTCGCCATCGGGGCCGGCCTGGATCTCGTGCTCAAGCCGGGTACCGCCTACGGCCTCGTCTGCACCTGCGGCAATGCCGGCTGCGGATGCGGGTCGACCTGTTGCGCCGGATTCACCGAGTTCTGCTGCTCGGTCAATGGGGGCTACAACTATTGTCCCACCAACTCGGTGATGGGCGGCTGGTGGAAGGCCGACAACTCCTCGTACTGCGGCGGCCCGCGCTACTACATGGACTGCAATGCTGCCTGCGGGTGCAGCACCGGATGCGGGAACGGTTGGGGGTTTTGCGAGCCCGGCTGCGACAGCACCGGCTGCGGATGTGGGCCGAACGGTTGCAACTCCTATGTCACCGGCTGCTTCCAGTTCCGCTACGGGCAGTGCAATCAGGAGATTGCCTGCATGGGCCGAATCGTGTGCCGGGTGGTGTCGTGCGTCCCACCCTGGGAGGTGGAGCCGTCGTGCACCACCACCAACGCCCAGGACAACAGCACCGCAGAGCAGAACGCGGCGTGTTGGACCCCGGCTCCGCCGTCACCCCCGCCGGCCCCTTGCGGAGCGCTCCTCACCAATTGCGACGTCGTCGGCGTGGCACCGAGTGCTGACAGTGGCGGCTACGGGATGGTGACCGCGTTCGGGCGGGTATTCACCTTCGGTGACTTCCAGAACAGGGGCGATGACTCCGCCCTCACCCTGACCAAACCGATGGTCGGCATCGCCGGGCACCCGGGTGGGGGGTACTACCTGGTGGCGGCCGACGGCGGGATCTTCTGTTTCGGGGGTGCGCAGTTCTACGGCTCCATGGGCGGCTATCGCCTCAATCAGCCCATGGTGGGAATGGCGGTGACCCCGTCAGGCAACGGCTATTGGACGGTGGCCTCCGATGGGGGCATCTTCTGCTTCGGTGACGCCCAGTTCCACGGGTCGATGGGCGGCCAGAGACTGAACAAGCCCATGGTCGGAATGGCCGCCACCCCGTCCGGCAACGGCTATTGGACCGTGGCCTCCGACGGGGGCATCTTCTCCTTCGGCGACGCCCACTTCCTCGGCTCCATGGGCGGCCAGCCCCTCAACAGGCCGATCGTCGGAATGGCCGCCGTCCGATCGGCCGCCGGCTACTGGCTCGTCGCCGAGGACGGCGGAATCTTCACCTTCAACGCTCCGTTCTTCGGATCCCCCGCCTAGCCATGGGTCCGACTCGTACGTCCGTCATGAGACCCTCTTCGACACCTGATCCTGGCGGACACCGCCTGTTCCCGCGCCGCCGGTTCCGGCGGGGACCTTCCCGCCGGGGAGCCCGATGACCGTCTGTCTCTCGATCATGGCGACCTTCGTGGCCATCGCCGCCGCCGCCCGATCCACCTGGTCGCCGTGCGGTCTGTCGATGCTCTCGAGCATCACGCCGGTCAGCGAGGGCGCCAGGGGAAACTCCTACCGGTCGACGGCGGCGTGGTTCGTCCTCGGCTCCACCCTCGGTGGTGCGACGCTCGGGACGGCCATGGCGGTACTGGCCGCCGGCACCCACCGGCTGGGCCTCCCGCCGACCGGCACCGGCCTGCTGGCGCTCGGGGCCGCCCTCATTGCCGCTGGATCTGATGGCGGGGTGTTCGGCTTCAGCGTGCCCATTCACCGCCGGCAGGTCAACGAGCGGTGGCTCGATCGGTACCGGGCCTGGGTCTACGGCGCCGGATTCGGTTGGCAGATCGGAGCAGGCCTCACCACCTACATCACTACCGCCGCCGTCTATCTGATGCTCGTCATCGGCGCCCTGACCGCCGATCCGGCGATCGCCCTGGGAGTGGGCACGACCTTCGGCGCGCTTCGGGGGCTGGCGGTGCTCCTCACCCGCCGCCTGACCACTCCGACCGAGCTGCGGGCGTTTCACCGCCGGTTCCATCAGGTGGGACCGACGATGGGCCGGCTGGTGGTGGCGGTCGAATCCGGCACCGCCGTGGTGGTGGCCGCCTACCTTCGGTCTCCGATGGC
>DATBOO010000018.1:0-16944 GCA_036553725.1 Acidimicrobiales bacterium
CCGCCGCCTGACCACTCCGACCGAGCTGCGGGCGTTTCACCGCCGGTTCCATCAGGTGGGACCGACGATGGGCCGGCTGGTGGTGGCGGTCGAATCCGGCACCGCCGTGGTGGTGGCCGCCTACCTTCGGTCTCCGATGGCCCTCGCCGTGGTCGGAATGGCGTTCGCTCTGTCGGCCGCGTCTCTCCACTCCGCCAGGCGCACCCGTCGGGCTCCGTCCCGGGCCGGTACGGTTGGGGCGACCGCTGCTTCGACGAGGTCGGCCCGGCCCCCGGGGGGTCCGACGCACATCGATTGACTGAGCCGCTCGGACGGGTTCCTCCGCTCTCGAACGAGCGGCCGTCAATCGTGGTCCGCAGACCCCGGTCCGGTGGTGCTCGATGCCACGTGTGCCGGGGTCTCGTGCCCGGGCTCTGCGGGGCCGGTCCCGGAGTCAGCCGCGACGCCGTCATCGGAGCCCGGCTCGCCCTCCGACACGGACGCGTCGTCTGAGCCGGGTTCCGGGGTCGGCTCCGGGTCGCCTCCCTCACCCCGCCGCCACCGCTGGAGGGGCCCGATCCGCGAAATCAGCAGGATGGCGCCGACCGCGGCCAGGGCGATGCCGGCCCCCTGGACCAGAACCGACCCGAGGTGCCCGTCCTCGCCGAGCCACAGGTGTTCGTCGAGGAACCGCTCGATGCCCCAGAGCACCATGCCCACGCCGAGGACGATCCCCGCCGGGGGAAGCAGCCTGCGGGCGGGAGCGATGCCGTCGGCCGATTCGACCGGGGCCGGGGCTATCGAGCGGAGCCGGCGTTCGACGAGGAGCAGGATCCCGAAGATGGCGAAGTCCTCGATGGATTGGAAGATCGGCACCGGCAGCCGCTTGCCGACCTGTCCGGCGTAGTACATGCCGAACCACTGGTTGGTGGGATGGCCCCCGCCGGCGACCATCAGCTGGGGGCCGAGCAGTCGCCCGATGCCCCAGCACGCCATGAGCACCGGCGCCATCAGGTCGGCGAAGCGGAGCGTCGGCAGTTGGGGGCAGCGCCGCCTGGCGCTGACGATGGCAACCGGCACCGCGAATATGAGACCACCGAAGGAGGACAATCCGCCCTGCCAGATGGCGAAGACCTGCCGCGGATTGTGGGAATAGAAGGAGAAGTTGGAGAGGACGTGGAAGGTCCGGGCACCCACGATGGCGGCCACGATGACCCACACGAACATTCCGGTGACCCACTGCCAGGGGTAGCCCGCCTTGCGCAGTCTCCGCTCCGTGTAGCGCAGCCCGAACCAGAAGGTCAGGGCCAGCCCGATCCCGTAGGTGTGGACCTCGAGGAACCAGATGTGGAACGCGACGGGTATCGGTCTCATGGAAGAGGCGGTCTCATGGAAGAAGAAGGGGTCTCATGGAGGGAGGAGCACCTGGCCCGAGACACGGCGGACGCCCTCCCAGTATGCCCCAGGTGCCCGGTAGGGTGATATCGGCCGGACACCCGGTTGAACACCCAGCCAGGACCCAGCCAGGACGCCCTGAGAGCAGGGCACAGACCAGCGGAACCAGACTCGGGAGGACCGAGAGGACGTGGGAAGACGATGAGAGAGCTCGCTGGCAAGGTGGCCGTCGTGACCGGGGGTGGATCGGGCATCGGCCTCGCCACCGCCCAGCGTCTCGCCACCCGCGGGGTGTCGGTGGCGGTGGTCGACCTCGACGGGGCCTCGGCCGAGCGGGCCGCCGCCCAGCTAGGGGGAGTGGCGATCCAAGCCGACGTGGGGCGCTCCGACGCCTGGCCCGGGATCGTCGAGGCCGCCACCTCCCGGTTCGGCGGAATCGACCTCGCTCATCTCAACGCCGGCGTGACCACCGGCGAGGCCGACATCACCAACCTGACCGATGACACGTACCGGCGGGCCGTGGGAGTAAACGTGGACGGGGTCGTGTTCGGAGTGCGGGCCCTGGTCCCGGCGATCTCGGCGCGTAGCGGTGGCGCCATCGTGGCCACCGCATCACTGGCCGGCCTCATCGGCTTCTCCCCCGACCCGATCTACTGCCTCACCAAGCACGCCGTCGTCGGGCTGGTGCGGTCCCTCGGTCCGCAGCTGGGCGAGCACCACATCACCATCAATGCGGTGTGCCCGGGGATCGTCGACACGCCCCTGATCGACGACATGCGCGAGGTGCTGCAGGGGAGCGGGTTCCCGTTGATCGATGTGTCGGCCGTAGCCGAGGCTGTGGTCGACCGCCTGTCAGGGGAGGAGACCGGAGAGGCCATGGTCATCCAGGCCGGGCGCGAGGCGCTGCCATTCCACTTCGGCCGTCCCCCCGGTCCGCGGGCCGGCGGTTCGGTGGGGCAGATGCCCCCCGCCGAGTTCGCCGCCCACGATCAGGACTGACGATCAGGACTGACGATCAGGACTGACGATCAGGGCTGACGATCAGGGCTGACGATCAGGACTGACGATCAGCGCGGGTCTGCCGGGAGCGGTCAGGCGACCCGGCCGACGCCCACGAATCCACTGTCGGTGCGCACGCCGGTGATCCACACAGTGGCTCCGGTGTAGGGCGCTTCGATCATCGAGCCGCCGCCGATGTACATGGCGACGTGCTCAGATCCGCCGGGTCCGTAGAACAGAAGGTCGCCGGGCTGGATGTCCGCCAGAGGGATGTGGGTGGTGGCCGCGTACTGGGCCCCCGACGTCCGCGGGAGTCCGATGCCGGCCTGGGCGTAGGACCACATCACCAGCCCGGAGCAGTCGAAGCCGCCCGGGGCCGAGCCACCCCAGACGTACGGGGTGCCGATCTGGCTCTTGGCGGCCTGAATGGCGCCGGCCACACCGGCGGGTACCGGCGGAGGCGGTCCCACCGGGGCGCTCACCGCGCTGCTCGAGTTGCCCCCAGCGCTGCGGACGACCGTCGCCTGGGCCGCGGTCTGGGCGGTCTTCGCCGCGCTCAGCTTGGCGTTGAAGGCGGCAGTGGCCGCGGCCTTGGCCGCCGCCTGCTGCGCGGCGACCTGGAACTGGATGTCGGCGTTCACGCTGTTGAGGGTGGACTGGTCCTGGGCGGCGAGGGCCGAAGCCTGGCTCTCCGACGACTGCAGGGTGTTGCGGGTCGTCGTGGCCTGCGCCTGTTGCTGTTCGAGGGCGCCCTGCGCAGCCTGCAGTTGGCTCTGCGCGGTGTGGAGGTTGTCGATGGTGGTGGTGACGTTGCCGGTGGCGATCGACGAGTACTCGGAACGGATGGCCGACATGTTCACGTTCGACGAGAACATCTGGGTGACCTGGTTGCCACCGGTGCCGCTGCTGGTGTAGTCGCTGATGGCCTGGGTCCGCAGCTGACCCTGGTCCTTGTTCACCTCGGCCTGGTCCTTGCCCACCTCGGCCTGGTTGGCCGCGATCTGGCTGCTCAGCTGGGTAAGTTGGTAGTCGGCCGCCTGGACCTGGCCCGACAGCGCGGAGATCTGTGCCTCGGTGGCCTGGATCTTGGCGGTGATCGCCGCCGCCTGCGCCTTGTCGTCCGATATTGAGCCGGCTGCGGCCGGGCGCGAAGTAGAGATCACCGCGGCGGCGAGCCCGATTGTGACGGCCAGTGTGAGTACCGCAAATAGTCGATTGCGGGGGGTTTTGAAGGAGGGAGGGGACACACGTGGCACTGACGTCGAGTACTGCTCGGCGTGAGTCATATCGCCCTCCTGTCTAGTCCAATCGAAGGAGCACCACAAGGAGGCCCCCCACAAAATGGCCGCTGAGCAGGTACTTTGCTCGGACGACGCACCACCGGGGGGCCACTACCGGTCCGCATTTGCGACAACCGGGGCGGCGTTGAGACAAGTCGGCGGGGAGCGCTGATTCACACAGGGGTAGGGTCGTCATCCATGGGAGAAATCATCGATTTTCCGAGCAATGGAACCACTGGCCAGGGTTATATCGCATACCCGGCCAATGGTTCCGCGGCGACCCCGGGAATCATCGTCTTGCAGGAGTGGTGGGGCCTGGTCGAACAGATCAAGCGGACCTGCGACCGGTTTGCCGGGGCCGGGTTGACCGCGCTGGCACCCGACCTCTTCGAGGGCACCACCGTGCCCCTCACCGAGCCGGACGAGGCCGGCGCCAGGATGATGGCCCTCGACATGGGGTCGGTGGCCAAGGACCTGAGCGGCGCGGTCGACGAGCTGATCCGTCGCACCGGGAGGCCCACGGTGGGAGTGATCGGCTTCTGCATGGGTGGCGGGCTGGCACTCGTGCTGGCCACCCAGCGGCCCGACGCGGTCAAGGCGGTCGTGCCGGCCTACGGGCTCATCCCGTGGCCGGACGCGCGGCCCGACTACACGGCGTTGGATGCCGCGGTGCTGGCCCACGCGGCCGCACGGGACGAGATGTTCAGCGTCGCGGATGCGCGGTCGCTGGAGGCCGAGCTCACCGCCCTGGGCAACCAGGTCGAGGTCCACGTCTACCCGGACGTCGGTCACGCCTTCTTCAACGAGGACCGACCCGAGGTCTACGACCGGGAGTCGGCGGAACTGCTGTGGGACCGGACCGTCGCCTTCTTCCGGCAGCAGCTGAGCTGAGCCGGCCATGTCGGAGCCGGGCCTGGTCGAGGAGTACCTGACCCTCGGCCTCCGGCTGGGGCGGCATATCGACGGGCTGGTCGACGCCTACTACGGCCCGCCCGGCCCCGCGGCCGCGGTCAGCGCCGAGCCGGTGCACCCCCCGGAGCGACTGGTCGCCGGGGCCAGGGCCCTCCTGGCCGCCATCGACTCCGGAGCACCGCTCGACCCGGACCCGACCGTCGGGAGCAGCGAGGACGGGGCCGCCCCCTCCCGCCGCCACTGGCTCCGGGCCCAGGTGATCGGGCTGTTGACCACGGCCCGGCGGCTGACGGGCGAGGCCATCGGCTACGCCGACGAGGTAGAGGCGTGCTACGGGGTGCGCCCGACCAGGGTCGCTGAGGAGGTGCTGGTCGAGGCCCGGCGTCGGATCGACGAGGTGCTGCCGGGCTCGGGCCCGCTCAGCGAGCGGCTGATCGCCTGGAGGGAGTCGCACGCAGTCCCGGTGGAGCGGCTCCGCCCGGCGATCGACTCGCTGACCGAGGACCTCCGCCAGCGGACCCGCTGCCTCTTCGGGCTCCCCGAGGGCGAGCAGGTCGAATTCGAGTTGGTCACCGGGCAGCCGTGGGCGGGGTTCAACTACTACCTGGGCGGTCTGCGCAGCCGGGTGGCCGTCAACACCGATCTCCCCGTGCTGTCGACGGGCCTGGCCCACCTCGTGGCCCACGAGGCCTATCCGGGCCACCACACCGAGCACACCCGCAAGGAGGTCGGACTGGTCCGCCGTCGCCGGTGGTGGGAGGAGTCCATCTTCTTGGTGGGGACGCCGCAGTGCCTGCTGGCCGAGGGTCTGGCCGACCTCGGGCTCGAGGTGGCCATGGGCCGGCGGCCCGAAGAGACGGTGGCCGGCCACCTGCGGCCGCTCGGGATCCGCTACGACGCCGAGGTGGTGGCGGCGGTGTCCGAGGCGTCGGAGGCCCTGGGCGGGGTGCGACAGAACGCCGCCTTCCGACTCCACGAGGACGGGGCCGACGCCGACACGGTGGCCGCGGAGGTGGCCCACTGGGGACTGCTGTCGACGGAGCGGGCGGCCAAGGCGGTCGAGTTCCTCACCCACCCGACGTGGCGGGCCTATCTCACCTGCTACGTGGAGGGCCTGCCGCTCTGCCGGAACTTCGTCCGGGGAGACCCGGCGCGCTTCGACCGGCTGCTCGCCGAGCAGTTGACCCCGGACCTGCTGGCCGACCAGATACGGATCGACGGGGTCGGAACCCACCACGAGGGCGCGGCGGCCCCGGGTAGCGGCCCCGGGTAGCGGCCCCGGGTAGCGGCTCCGGCTGTGGGCCACTGCGGCAGGGGCTGCGGGCCACCGGCCGGCCCCCCATTTGGGGCTTCCCCCGATTGGGCCGTACCATCACGGTATGTCCGAACGATCGAGAAGCCTGCCCCGCCGCTCGTGCATGTCCTCTCCCGGGTCGAACGAGCGCTTTCTGGCCAAGGCCCCGACCGTGCCGGCCGACATGAGCTTCCTGGACCTCGAGGACTCGGTGGCCCCGTCGGAGAAGGAGGCGGCCCGATCCAAGGTGGCCGACGCCATCAAGAACCTGGCGTGGGACGACCGCGTGCTGTGCGTAAGGGTCAACGCCTGGGACACGGAGTGGACCTACGCCGACGTCATCGAGGTGGTCTCCAATGCGGGCGAGCGGCTCGACGAGCTGATGCTGCCCAAGGTGCAGCGGGCGGCCGAGGTGGTGGCGCTCGACCTTCTGTTGACCCAGGTGGAGAAGAAGTGCGGGCTCCCGGCCGGGCACATCGGCATCGAGGCCCAGATCGAGACCACTGGCGGGTTGATCAACGTGGAGGAGATCTGTGCCGCCTCCCCGCGGCTGGAGACCATCATCTTCGGACCGGCCGACTTCGCCGCCTCGATGGAGATGCCGGTGCTGACCGGCGGCGTGGCCATCCCCGAGTACCCGGGTGACCATTTCAATTATGTGTTCTCGAAGATCCTCATGGCCGGGCGGGCCAACGGGCTCCAGGTGATCGACGGCCCGTTCCTAAAGGTCCGGGAGCTCGACAGCCTCCGCCAGTTCTCGATGCGGACCCGGGTGCTCGGCTACGACGGCAAATGGGCGCTCACCCCCGATCAGGTCGGCGTGCTCAACGAGGTCTACTCGCCCACCCAGGAGCAGTTCGACAAGGCCTGGAGCATCCTCGACGCCTACCGCAAGGCCACCGAGGACGACCGCTCCGGCGCGGTCATGTTCGGCGACGAGATGATCGACGAGGCCTCGCGCAAGATGGCCACCAAGTTCGTGACCCGCGGGGAGCGTGCCGGCCTGACCCGGTCTCCGGCCTGACCCCGCCCGTCCGTCGTGATCCGGGGCCGGCCGGCGACCGGCTCTGGGCTCCTCCGGCTCCGCGGGCCTGACTCCCCGCCGCCGGGAACTGCCCGGAAGGCGAGTCAACGGGGCACCTCGGACATGAGCGGGGTCTGATGACCTGACGACGTCCGTGCTCGCGACGGTTGCCTACCCATGTCATCGCACTTCCGGGCGTGTGGAAAAGTAGTGAGGCCCAACTGCGGCCTGAGCGTCGCTCAGCGAGCGTGTCAAAGGCTGGCGTTACTTCCAACCGGTCAAGAACAGACTCAGCTTTCTGGGGCTGCTATTTCCGCTACCCCATGCTCCTGGAGCGCGTTGACCAGATCATCTATGGCATAAGTGGCCAGCAGCGGGTAAAAGGACTCGCCGTGGACGTCCAAGCGAAGCCCGGCAGGGGGATGACCAGGACCCCAACCGCTGAACAATCATCTGCGCACCGGCTACCTGGCTCAGGCTCCACGTCCACGACGTTGGGAAGTTGGACGTTCTCTCTATCGGCTTGCCTCGCGAGTTGACTTTGGTGAGTCTCATTTCAGTCTCACTGAGATGCAGCAAAGCTCTCGGCTGGTAGCCAAACCCAACGGGATCAAGTGCAAGCTTGAAGTTGCCGAATCGAAACTGTCGCCTTACGGACAGATCAAAGACGCGCTCTTCTGACTTCGCCGGATGTGGACCCATTGTCATGAGTCTTGCCGGAGCACGCCTATGCCACCACGCCGGGAGAGGGACGGCGACCCACGCTGTTTGTCCCCGCCTTCTTGGAGGGTCAGAGATCGAGCTTGCCCTTCGCGACGCAGATCACCAGATGAGCCTCGAGGACTGCGTCCCGAGCAGCCACCGACACGCCCGGGTCCGCCTCCGCTGCCGCCTTGGCGCTGTCGCCTGCCTGCTCAAGCTCAATCACGGCCGCGCGTTCGTCAGGCGACGCAGTTGCCTTGTCCGCCTTGTTGGCGAATTCGTTGACCACGGCGACAAGTACAGGTGAAGCTCCCTCGTCACTCTCTACCGCGTGGCGCGCTCTGTCGATCTTGACCCGAGCTGCCTCGAGCCGCTCTGCCACTGTCGTCACAGGAGAAGCCTACGCCACGTGTGCCCGAGATGTCCCAGATCGTCGGCCAGACGACGGCGATGAAGTGCCCCTGACCGATGCTCCTATGGATGGGTAGGTGGGGCACCCACCCATGGCAAGGCTCGAATGCCACTGCTACTCTCCCTGACCATACGGGCTCACACAGGAGGAACGGGATGGCGGAGTTTCCTGGAATCACGCACGTCGCTCTAACAGTGGGCGACCTCGGGCGCAGCCGACCGTGGTACCAGCGGTTGTTCGGCTCCGATCCGGTGATCGATGAGGACACCGGTCCTTTTCACCACGTTGTCTGGCTCATGGGAGGGACGCTCGTCGGTATCCACCAGTTCCCGGACCTGAAGAGCGCAGAACCGTTCGACGAGCGTCGCCCTGGCCTGGATCATCTGGCCTTTTCCTGTGCCAACCGGTCTGAGCTCGAAGAGTGGGAGCGCCACCTCAACAAGCTCGGTGTCACAAACGGCGGCATCGTGGATGCGCCGTATGGCTCAGGCTTGTCGTTCCGTGATCCAGACAACATCGCTCTGGAGTTCTTTGCTCCTCCTGGATAACTGAGCGAGATATCCTCGGCGCACAAGTGCCGACAGCGGGTGGACTCTCGGGTGTCCCCGAACAGCCTGATACGCGACATTGCAGCCGACAGGTTTGTAAAGGCTGCCAATTGGAGATTGGGACCGACCAAACGCCGGATCGGTGGGGCACCCTTCCGGCTGCCGTAGGGTCAGATGCTTCTTCCGCGAGCGCCCGACCGGGACTCATTCCCGAAGTGCCAGTCAGAAGGCGAAGTGGCGGTACCACTCCTCGAGGACGGTGTCGTCGCCGTGGACGTCGAGGGGGCTCAGGGCCGGTCGCCGGTACAGCGTGAGCTCGAGGTCGGACGCCGTCCCGCCGACGAACAGGTCCGGGCCCTCCCGGGGGGCCTCATCCCCGGTGTGCCGTTCGACCTCGATGCGGCCCGGCTCCAGGGCCACGAACCACTCCGAGCCGACGTCAGTGGACAGCAGCGCCAGGCTCCGCCCCGATCCCGCCGCCGGCTGATCGCGGGTGGTGATGAGGACGTCGAGGACCTCGTCGATCCCGTCCACGGCCAACTCGATAGGGATCGGCGTGCAGATGCCGCGGGCCGATTGGGCGTCATAGCGGTGCACGGACAGCTCGTGCGCGCACCGGCGGGCCACGAACCCCGCGGTCTGGTCCGGCTCATACCAGGTCCAGACCTCGGTGGCTGCCGGAGTGGCCTCGAGCCCGCTGATCAGATCGGCACATGCCCCGGCCACCCACGACACGACGCCGTCGCCGGAGGGAGGGTCGGGGAGGGGGGTCTTCGGCCGGCGGGCGCCCTCACACAGGACGTGGCTCCAGAACCCGCAGAAGTTGCCGACGTGGACGGCCAGGTCGCCCACCGTCCAGCCCCCGCAGGTCGGCACGGCCACGTCGGTCGGACCTGCTTCCAAGGCGAAGGTCAACGCCCCGGACTCCTGCCGGACGGCGGTGATCAGGTCGGCATGGTCCACCGGCCGCTCAGCTCCCGGCCTCGGCCAGCAACCGCCGGGCGATCACCTTCAGCGCGAGCGTCTCATCGGCACCTTCGAAGATGGAGAGCACCCGGGCGTCCACGAAGTAGCGGCTCACCGGGAACTCCTCGGCGTACCCCATGCCCCCGTGGATCTGGAGCGCCTCGCGGGTCACCCACTCCGCCGCCCGGCAGACATAGGCCTTGACCATCGACGCCTCGAGGCTGCCTTCGCCCTTCGACATCAGACGGGCCACCTCGTAGGAGAACTGCCGCGTCGACTGGATGAGCACGGCCATCCGGGCCAGCTTCACCCGGGTCAGCTGGTACTCGATGACCGCCGCACCGAACACGGCACGGTTCCGGGCGTAGTCGAGCGCCGCCTCGTAGGAGGCCTGCATGACCCCGATGGCCCGCGCCGCGGTCTGGAGGCGGCCGTTCTCGAACCCCTGCATCTGCAGATAGAACCCCCGGCCCAGGCCCTCCTTCCCGCCCACCAGGTTGGCGTCGGGGACGAACCAGTCCTCGAAGGCCACCTCATAGGAGTGCATGCCGCGGTAGCCCAGGGTGTCGATGGCCCGGCCCTCCATCCTTCCCCGCGACCCCCCGGGGCGACCGTCCGCCCCGGGGTCCTGGGTGAACACGAACCCGTGCCCGTCGGCTTGGGGCTTCTCGACCAGGAACAGGGACAGGCCCCGGTGGCCCCTTCCCCGATCGGGATCGGTGCGGGCCAGCAGCATGAGCACGTCGGCCCGGGCCGCGAACGTGCACCAGGTCTTCACCCCGTTGATCAGCCAGCCGCCCTCGGTGGGCGCGGCGGCGGTCACCACACCGGCCACGTCCGATCCGAAATCGGGCTCGGTGACGGCGACGGCTCCCATCACCTCGGCGGTCGCCAGTCTGGGCAACCAGAGCAGCTTCTGCTCCTCCGTGCCCCCGTGGACGATGGCCCGGGTGAGGATCTCGGGCCGGGTGATCAGGGATCCGCCCGCCCCGAGCGATCCCCACGCCAGCTCCTCGGTGGCCACCACCATGCCCATGTAGTCGGCCTCGCCTCCCGTGGCGAAGCCTCCGTACTCCTCGGGCACCGACATCCCGAAGCCACCCATCTCGGCCATGCCGGAGATGATCTCCTCGGGGATGTCCGTGTTGGCCCGGTGGATGTGCTCGGCCCGGGGGCGGATCTGCTCGTCGGCGAACCGGTGGAAGGTCTCCCGCACCAGTTCGAAGTCGGCGTCGAGATGTCGATCGCCCTGCACCTCGGCCAGCGATGCCAGGAAGGCCGGATCCCCGAAGGCGGCCACGAACTCCTCGGCCGGCGCCATCCAGTCGGTGGCCACCCGCCATTGGCGGCCGCGGCCGATGGTCCGCGACGCCAGGTCGGTGAGGGCGTCGGCCGTGAAGGCACAGGCGATGCGGGCCTCGGTGTCGCCCAGGGCCCCGTAGGTGAGGGCCGCCTCCGCGGTGCGGACGGCCGCCGCCGCGTGGGCCAGGTCGTAGGCCAGGCATTGCGCCCGGTCGGGTCCACCCTCGGCTACGAGGGCCCCGGTGCCGGCGGAGACGACGGACCGGGCCACTCCGACCGCCTCGGCGGCGGCGGCCAGGTCAGGTGGGTGGGGCTGGTCGGGGGTCACCTGCGAAGGTTACCGGCACGCCGGTGGGGCCCTCTTCGACGCCGCCGGGCCCACCTTGTGAGCCCGGCTGCTGCCGTTCCCTACCTCACAGCGCCGGGGCCTGGGCCACCACCGTGACGAGCGGCGGCAGCACCACCGGGTCGTCACCGGGATCGACCTCGGCCAGGAGCTTGAGATAGTCGGCTACCGGCCCGGGCCCGGCGCCGGCGGGCGCCTCGGCCCACACGTCGACGGTCACCAGCCCGGCGTCGCGGGCCAGCGAGGGAAGGAGGGCGCCGATGTCGGGATGCCGGGCCGACGGCATGGAGAACGGCTTCCCGTCGATGCGGCCGGCGGAGGTGATCGGCTCCTGGGCCACCACCCATCCTCCGGGTCGGACCGCGCCGGCCATCCGGGCCAGCACGACCGAGGGCTCGGCCACGTGCAGGAGCAGGAATCGACAGAAGGCCAGGTCAACTGCCTCGGGGAGGCGAAGGTCCTCCCCGGCCTGGGTGACGGCCAGCACCTGGCTGTGGGCGGCGGCGGCCTCGGCCACTTCGTCGCGGGCCTGCGGGTCGCTGTCCACGGCGTAGACCCGTCCGGCGCGGCCCACGATCTCCGCCAGCGCCACCGTCACGTCGCCCCCTCCGGCCCCGACGTCGACGCAGGTCCAACCCGGGCCGATCCCCAGTCGCTCGAGGGCGGTGGCCAGGGGGCGGCGGTAGACATCGTCTCTCAGGCCCCGCAACTCCATGGCACCAACGTTACCGGCGCCCATGGCCGGGGGCACTACCGGTCCGTTGCGCGTTGCCGTCGGCGGTGACCAGCCGGCCCTTCACCGAAATTCTCGACTTTCGGCCCTTCGGAGCCGGTATTCTCACGTTTCGTGAGAGTGACGATGATGCTGTGCGATGCAGCCCAGGTATCCGACGGCAAGCTCTACGTGCTGGGCGGGGGCTGGAGCATGACCGGCCCCGATCCCGTGCCGTCGGCCATCGCCCTCAAGATCGACGTCGGCTGGCACGAGGCCGAGTCGTCCCACCACTGGGAGCTGTTCTTGGAGGACGCCGACGGCCGCCCGGTCCTGGTCGACACGCCCGAGGGCGAGCACCCGGTCGAGGTGCGGGGGGAGTTCACCGTGGGCCGGCCCCCGGGCATCCCCGAGGGCTCCCCCATCGACGTGGCCCTGGCCGTCAACCTCGGGCCGCTGCCGCTCACCCCGGGCACCCGCTACACCTGGCGCATGGCTATCGACGGCGACTCCCACACCGACTGGGTGCTGGGGTTCACGACCCGGCCGACTCTGGTCCGCGACTGACCGGTGACCGCCTACGAGCGACCCTTCGGCCGCTACTTCGAACAATTCGAGCCGGGCGACATCTACCGCCACTGGCCGGGCAAGACGATCACTGAGGCGGACGACCACCTGTTCTGCATGATCACCATGAATCATCACCCGCTCCACACCAACGCCTGGTACGCGGAGCACGAGACGGTCCACGGCCGGAACGTGGTCGTCGGCAACCTCGTCTACTCCCTCATCCTGGGGATGAGCGTTCCGGACGTCAGTGGCATGGCCATCGCCAACCTCGAGGTCGAGTCCCTCGTCCACCGGGCGCCCACCTTCCACGGGGACACCATCTACGCGGAGACCAAGGTGATCAGCAAGGTCGAGTCGAAGTCGCGCGACGACCGGGGTGTGGTGACGGTCGAGACGAAGGGTTTCAACCAGCGCGGTGAGGAGGTGTGCTTCTTCCGGCGGATGGTGATGGTCTGGAAGGAGGCCGGTGCCCCGCCGCGCCGGCGTCCCTACGGGGATGACGTCTGGAATTGAACGGACCGGCCATCCCTACCCGTCCCGTCCCGGTCGGCAGCCCCGACCAGGTGCGGGCCCCCGACCAGGTGCGAGCCATCGGGTCTGCCATCGAACAGTGGGGGACGGCGTTGGGGGCCGGGTCGAGGCGCCCGGGGCTTCCGTGGCGGTCCACTCGGGACCCGTGGGCGGTGCTGGTGAGCGAGGTGATGGCCCAGCAGACCCAGGTGGCGCGGGTGGTCCCGGTGTTCGAGCGGTTCATGGAGGAGTTCCCGACCCCCGGTGCTTGCGCGTCGGCTCCCCTGGGTGACGTGCTGCGGGCCTGGCAGGGCCTGGGATACAACCGACGCGCCCGCGATCTGCACCGGGCCGCGTCGGCGCTGGTCGCCCACCACGCCGGCCGGGTGCCCGCCCACCTCGGCGAGCTGGTGGCACTGCCAGGCGTGGGGCCGTACACGGCCCGGGCCGTGCTGGCCTTCGCCTTCGAGGTCGATGTCGGGGTGGTGGACACCAATGCCGGACGGGTGCTGGCCCGGGCGGTCGCCGGCCGGCCGGTCCGGGCACCCGAGGCCCAGGCCCTGGCCGACTCGATGGTGCCCACCGGGCGGGGATGGCAGTTCGGCCAGGCCCTTCTCGACCTGGGCGCGTCGGTCTGCGTCGCCGGGAGCCCCCGGTGCCGGCACTGTCCTATCCGCCGCCGATGCCGATGGTCGTCGGGCGGCCGGCGCCAACCCGATCCGGCCCGGGGCTCGGCGGGGGTCTCGACACCGCAGAGCACGTTCGCCGGCTCCGACCGCCAGGGCCGCGGCCGCCTGATCGACGCGCTTCGGGAGCAGGAGGTGGCCCCGGATCAGGTGGCCGGGGCGACCGGATGGCCGGACGACCCCGAACGGGCGGATCGGATCGTGGCCGGGCTGATCGACGACGGGCTGGTGGCTCGTGGCCGGAACGGGAGGCTCCGCCTGCCCTGAGCCAGGCCACGAGGCCCGTCGGGTGGCAACGCCGGGCCGCCAAGGCTGCCCGGGCCGCCGGGCTACGAGAACACTACGAGGTGAGGAATCGGATGATGTGGTCGTTGACCTCGTCGGGCCGCTCCACGTGCAGGAAGTGCCCGGCACCGCGGATGACGACCATCTCCGATCCCGGGGCCAGGAAGTCGGTCACCGGTCCGATGGTGTCGATGCCCATGCATCCGTCATCGGCCCCGTGCAGGTACAAAGTGGGCTGGGGGGCCACCGTCCCGCCCGCCGCCTGGGCCGCCGTCGCCTCGGGATCGTCGGGCGGGCCCGAGAACATGGCTCGGTAGTAGCCGATGGCCGCACTCAGGCTCTCGGGCGCGGCCAGCGCCTCCTTCACCCGGGCGGCATCCCAGGACCCGTCGAAGCCCGGCGACCAGTCGGCCCACAGGCGATCGATGAAGGCGTGGTCGTCCAGTGACACCGCGTGCTCGGCCAGCGGGGTCTGGAAGAAGAACACGTACCAGCTGCGCCGCAGTTGGTCGAATGTGAAGAACCCGTCGGCCATCGACGCCTGGGGGGCCACGGCGGCCGTGACCACCGTGCGCCACCGGTCGGGCTGGATCGCCGCCGCGCCGTAGGTGGCGAAGGCTCCCCAGTCGTGGCCGATGATCACCGCCTCCCCGTCGCCGCCCAGGGCCTGGTGGAGCGCGCAGGCGTCGAGGGCCAGCGTGCCCGTGTCGTAGCGGCCGTCCGCCGGCACCGACGTCGGCGAATAGCCCCGTAGGAAGGGTGCCACCGCACGGAAGCCGGCCTCGGCCAGGCGGGGCAGGAGGTGCCGCCAGGTGTGGGCGGTGTCCGGGAACCCGTGAAGGCACAGGGCCAGCGGCCCGTCGCCCGGCCCATCGGTCAGGTAGGCGAAGTCGACGCCGTTGGCGGTGACCCTGGCTCGGTCCATGGTCGGGAGGGTACTCGGGGGCCGGCGGCTGATGTCCGAGTAGCCTCCACCTTCGGTGAAAGTCACCTTCTTCGGAGTCCGGGGCTCGTGCCCATGCTCATCGGACCAGCATCGCCGCTACGGGGGCAATACGTCCTGCGTTCTGGTCGAGGTGGAGGACGAGCCCCAGCTGATCCTCGACCTGGGGACGGGGTTGCGCGCCCTGGGCGACTATCTCCAACCTCCCCTGAAGGCCTCCGGCGTCCCGCTGCATGCGACTGCACTGCTGACCCATCTGCACTACGACCACGTGCTGGGCCTGCCCTTCTTCGCGCCGATGCGCGACCCGGGGGCGGTCCTCGACGTCTACGGACCCTCGCAGCAGGGGGCCTCGCTCCACGACGTCCTGGCCGGGATGGTCAAGCCCCCGTTCTTCCCTGTCCACATGGCCGACTTCCGCGGCGAGTTGCGCATCCATGACCTCGAGGGGCCCGCCGACTTCACCCTCGGGTCCATCGTGGTCAAGGCGCGGTCGATCCCGCACATCGGTCATACCCTCGGCTACCGGATCGAGGCCGACGGCCGGGCGGTGGTCTACATCTCGGACCATCAGGCCCCGCTCGACCGGCGCACCCTGGACAAGGAGGTCCTCGAGCTGTGCGAGGGTGCCGACCTCCTGATCCACGACGCCCAGTACACCGACGAGGAGTTCGTGACCCTGTCGGATTGGGGCCATTCGACGGCCGCCTATGCGGTCATGGTGGCCCGCGAGTCGGGTGCGCGCCGGCTCAGCCTGTTCCACCACGACCCCGCCCACACCGACAAGGTGATCGACCGGATGCTCGACCACGCCCGGCGACTGGCGCCCCGACAGGTGCTCGACGTCAGTGCCGCCGCCGAGGGGAGATCGGTGGATCTGGGGAAGGCATGACCGCCACGTTCGACCTGGCCCAGTTCAAGGATGCGATGAGCCGGTTCACCACCGGGGTGACTGTGGTGGCGGGCATGGAGGACGGCCGACCGGTCGGCTTCACCTGCCAGAGCTTCGTCTCGCTCTCCATCGATCCTCCGTTCATCGCGGTGGCCCCGGCCCGCTCGTCCACCAGCTGGCCCCGGATCGCCCGGGCCGGGAAGTTCTGCGTCAACGTGCTGGGAGACCACCAAGAGGAGGTGTGCCGCCGCTTCGCCGTGTCCGGAGGCGACAAGTTCGAGGGGGTGGGCTGGCATCCGGCGCCGGTCAGCGGCGCGCCGGTCATTGAGGGGAGCCTGGCGTGGGTCGATTGCAGCCTGGAGCTCGTGCACGAGGCCGGGGACCACGAGTTGATCATCGGGAAGGTGCTCGACCTCGGCCTGGGCGATGGGTCTCCCCTTGTGTTCTTCCGGAGCAGCTTCGCTACTGTTGCCCCGCGCCAGAGCGACGAGGATGGGGAGTAGCACGTGCCAGAGATAAGCCAGTCCGGGGTCATCGCCGACGTCATCGTGGTCGAGCCCAGCGCCCACGGCGACGAGCGCGGTCGGTTCGTTGAGACCTATCGACGGAGCTGGTTCCCACTGGGCCGGGAGATGACCCAGGCCAACCGCTCGGAGAAGGCGGCGGGCGCCATCGTCGGCCTCCATTACCACCTGCACCAGGCCGATTACTGGTACGTGCTGCGGGGAACGGCCCGGGTGGTCCTCCACGATCTGCGCCGGGGGTCACCGACCGACGGGGCCACCCTGACCCTCGACCTCGAAGGCGACCATGACCGCGGCCTGTTCATCCCGCCAGGGGTGGCCCACGGCTTCGCCTCGCTCACCGATCTCACCCTGTGGTATCTCGTGGACAGCTACTACAACCCGAATGACGAACTGGGAGTGGCCTGGGACGATCCGGCCATCGGAGGGGACTGGGGTCTGACCGATCCCGTGCTGTCCGACCGGGACCGGTCGAATCCGCTGCGCTCGGAGATCGATCCCGGGGTGCAGCCCCGGATGGGGCTCAGGACCTGATCGCCCGACCCTTCCGATGACCTTGCCCACGGCCGCTCAGCCAGCTGGTGCATCCGGATCGGCCTCCGGACCCCGGCCCTCGGCGGGGTCCTCCGCCCGGCCCTCGGCGCGGTCCTCCGCCCGGTCCTC
>DATBOO010000082.1:0-7365 GCA_036553725.1 Acidimicrobiales bacterium
GCCCGGTCCACGCCGTAGCGGGCGAGGGTGCCGAGGGACCCCCCGGCGGCGATGGCCACGACTCGCAACGGGAGCTCGGGCGCCCGGGGACCGGGGCCGGACCTGACTGCGGGCACCTCCACTCCTTCCGGTCACGCGTTCGTCACGCGCCTTCTGCGGTTCCGGTAGGAGCTATCAGCCGAATCCGGCGGTTGAGGCGAGCTCCATCGCCTCCCGAAGTGTAGGCGGGGCGTCGGTGCCGAGCCGTCAAGCCGTAGGGGCCCGCCCGTGCACCAGACCCGACCAGTGGGGGGAGGGCATTGGTGAGGGCGGCGTCGGGCAGACCCCTACGGCTTGACGCAGCACCCGGCCCCCCACCGGGTCGATGACGACCCGGGGACCGGGCGCCGGTCGTGGTTCGCCGACGCCATCGACCTCCAAGCTAGGGAACCCAGGTGAACGCCACGCCATCGCCATGTCACGTTCAGATGAATGATGGGTAATCTTCGGGCGCAGAGACGACGATCGACGACCGGGTGGACACCATGAGCACGGACGATGCAGTTGTGGATGTCCCCGCCACCGAGGAATGGCAGCGGCTGGCCGGGCACTTCGAGTCGATCCGCCACCGCCATCTGCGCCAGTTCTTCGCCGACGACCCCGACCGGGGCACCCGCATGGCGGTGACCGCCGGCGACCTGTACCTCGACTACTCGAAGCACCGGGCCACCGCCGAGACCATGGCCGCGCTGATGGCGGTGGCCCGGCGGGCCGGCGTCGAGGAGCGCCGCGACGCCATGTTCGCCGGCCGGCGGGTCAACACCACCGAGGACCGGGCCGCCCTCCACGTGGCGCTGCGCCTGCCGAGGGGCAGCCGGCTCGAGGTCGACGGCCGGGACGTGGTGGCCGACGTGCACGGGGTGCTCGACCGGATGGGAGAGGTGGCCGAGGCGATCCGCTCGGGCCGGTGGACCGGCTCGACCGGCCGCCGCATCACGGCGGTGGTCAACATCGGCATCGGTGGCTCTGACCTCGGCCCGGCCATGGCCTACGAGGCGCTCCGCGACTACGCCACCCCGGACATCAGGTGCCGGTTCGTGTCCAATGTCGACCCCGTCGACCTCTACGCCAAGACCCGCGATCTCGACCCCGCCGCCACCCTCTTCGTGGTCAGCTCCAAGACGTTCACCACGCTGGAGACGCTGACCAACGCCGCCGCCGCCCGCCAATGGCTGCTCGACGGGCTCGGGACGGGGAACGAGGCGGTGGCCCGCCACTTCGTGGCCGTGTCGACCAACCAGGACGCGGTGAGGGAGTTCGGCATCGATCCGGCCAACATGTTCGGCTTCTGGGACTGGGTGGGCGGCCGGTACTCCTACGACTCCGCCATCGGCTTCTCGCTGATGGTGGCCATCGGGCCCCGGGCCTTCGCCGACATGCTGGAGGGGCTCCATACCGTCGACCGGCACTTCGCCACCGCGCCGCTCGAGGCCAACATGCCGGTCATCCAGGGCATGCTCAACGTCTGGTACGCCAACCTGTTCGGAGCCGAGACCCATGCCGTGCTCCCCTACAGCCAGCGCCTGGCCCGGTTCCCCGCCTACCTGCAGCAACTGACCATGGAGTCCAACGGGAAGTCGGTCCGCCGGGACGGTTCCCCGGTGTGGGGCCAGACCGGGGAGATCTTCTGGGGCGAGCCGGGGACCAACGGCCAGCACGCCTTCTATCAACTCATCCACCAGGGGACCCGACTCATCCCCGCCGACTTCATCGGATTCGGCCGGTCGACCCACGAGGCCGGTGGGCAACAGGACCTGCTGATGTCCAGTTGCTTCGCCCAGGCCCAGGCCCTGGCCTTCGGCCGGACGGCGGCGGAGGTGGCGGCGGAGGGCACCCCCCTCGACCTGGTGCCCCACCAAGTGATGCCGGGCAACCATCCGAGCTCGACCATCGTCGCCCCCGAGCTGACGCCCTCGGTGCTGGGCCAGCTGGTGGCCCTCTACGAGCACACCGTCTTCACCGAGGGGACGGTGTGGGGCATCGACTCATTCGACCAGTGGGGGGTCGAGCTCGGGAAGGTGATGGCCAAACAGCTGGCCCCCGCCCTCGCCGACGGCGGGGACCCGGACCTCAGCGGGCAAGACCCATCGACCGCCGCCCTGGTCCGCCGCTACCGCGCCCTGCGTCGCTCCGGATGAGGGGCCGGGCACCGCCGCCGGTTCAGGCCGAGGCCAGTGCCTTCCACAGTGAGCGGTAGTTGGGATAGGTGAGCTCGTCGGTGATGTAGCCGGCTCGCACCAGCTCGGCGTGGAAGGCGGGCAGGTTGCGGAACGGGACTCCCATGTCCACATGGTGGGCCAGGTGCCAGCCGGTGTTGTAGGGCACGAACCAGAAGCGGGCCGGCAGCGTCTGGCGCACGTTGTGGGTGGTCACCCGCCGGTCGGCGCTGGCCTCGAGCCCGCCGTGCTCGGCGATGGCCCGCAGCCGGTTGATCACCCGCCACTGGGTCATCCACGGCAGCCACCACAGCAGCGGGTAGATCCACCAGCGGCCGGTGGCCGTCCACAGCACGACCCACAGCACCACCTGCATCCCCAGGATGGAGGCGGCCACCCGTCGTGAGGCCCGGGAACGGAGGGCCTTGAACAGCGGGGTGAAGTTCTTCCACCCCGAGATGCCCACGGCATCGCGGGCCAGCCGGCGGGCCAGCGTGTGCCGGTCGCACCGGTAGCCCCCGTAGAAGGCCATGTCCGGCTCGCGGGGTCCGAACTCCTCCTTGTGGTGGGCGAAGTGGCCGCGCCGGTAGACGGAGATGGGTGTCCACGTGGGGTAGGCGAGCAGCCAGGTCCCGACCCAGTCGTTGGCCCGTTTGTTGGTGAAGAGGAGCTTGTGGGCCGCCTCGTGCATGAGGATGGCGAACCGGGCGTACATCGGGCCCATGAGGACGAAGGCGGCCAGATAGGCCCACCACCGGTCGATCCACACCGAGCCGCCGATGATCACCGCCACCCACGCCCACACCCCGGCCACGCTGATGGCGTTGCGCAGGTCGGCGATCCGCCGGAACTCCGAACGGAGCTCGGGCCGGGCCATCCCGTTGTCCATCAACCGGTCGGTCGGGAGAACCTCCGGCCGGGCCGTCCGATCGGCCACCATGGTCATCGCCATGTGTGCCATATTACAGATATTGAACAAGTGAAGCAAGAGCGTAATGCACCGCTGACCGCCCGGTCGGTGCTGGCCAGCGCCCTCCTGGGTGAGGATCCGCCAGACCTGCCCGTCGCCCATCTGGTCCACCTGGCCGGCCTGTTCGGCATCAACGAGAACCGCACCAGGGTGGCCCTGAGCCGGATGGCTGCCGGCGGGGAGGTGACCACCGATGGTGCCGGCCGCTACCGGCTGGCCGGCCACCTGCTCGACCGCCAGGCCCGCCAGGTGACCAGCCGCCGCGGGGAGACCCGACCGTGGCCGGGCGGATGGCGGATGGCGGTGGTCACCGCCTCGGGCCGGGCCGCCGACGACCGTTCGGCCCGGCGCAAGCGGCTGGTCCGGGCCCGCCTGGCGGAGCGGCGCGAGGGGGTGTGGCTCCGACCCGACAACATCGACCTCCGACCCGACCCGGCCGACGACGCCGATGTCGAGCTGTTCACCGGTCGGCCCGAAGGTGACGGCGGGGCACTCGCCGCCCGGCTGTGGGACCTCGGGGGTTGGGCGCTCCGGGCCGGGCACCTGGTCCGGGAGCTCGAGGCTCGCCCCCCGGCCGATCCCGCCGACCTGGCCCCCGGTTTCGTCCTGTCGGCGTCCGTGCTCCGGCACCTGCAGGGCGACCCGCTCCTGCCGGAGGTGCTCCTGCCCTCCGGATGGCCCGGCGCGGAGCTGCGAGCGTCCTATGACCGATGGGACCGGCAGTACCGCCGGATACTGGCCACGTGGGGCCGTTCCGGCTGAGCCCGGGCGGCGGGCCTTAGGATCGTCTGATCCGGGACGGGCCTGTCGCATGGAGGCCCCGCCCTTTTTTTGGACACGACGCGGGAGGACCGATGACCCAACACCACAGTGAGGCCCTGCCCTTCGGCGGCCAGGTGGCGGTGATCACCGGGGGGGCGAGGGGGCAGGGACGCAGCCACGCCGTGGAGCTGGCCCGGTTGGGCGCGGACATCGCCGTGTGCGACCTCGGCCGCGACCTCGCCAGCGTCGGCTACCCCCTGGGTACCGCCGATGACCTGGCTGAGACGGCCCGCCTGGTCGAGGAGCAAGGGCGCAGGTGCGTCTCGGCCCTGGCCGACGTGCGGGACCTCGACGCGGTGCTCGACTTCGTCGACGGCGCCCAAGAGGAGCTGGGCTCGGTGGACGTGCTGGTGGCCAACGCCGGCGTCTCGGCCATGGGCTCGATCTGCACCATGGGCGGCACCGAGTGGAGCGAGACCATCGACACCAACCTCACCGGGGTGTTCAACGCCATGCGGGCGGCGGCGCCGCACATGCGCCGCCAGCGCCGGGGGCGGATCATCGGGATCTCGTCGATGATGGGCCGCTCGTCCAACCCGGGCATCCCCGCCTACGTGGCCTCGAAGTGGGGGGTGATCGGGCTGTGCAAGTCCGTGGCCCTGGAGCTGGCGGCGTTCGGGGTCACGGTGAACGCGGTGGCGCCGGGCAATGTGTCCACGCCCATGATCCACAACGATGTGCTGTACCGCCTGATGCGCCCCGACCTCGAGCACCCGGGCCGCGAGGACGTGGTCGAGGGGATGGCCGCCCTCCACGCCCAGCCGGTGCCGTGGATCGAGCCCGAGGAGATCACCGCCGCGGTGGTCTTTCTGGCCTCGGAGGCCGCCCGGCACATCACCGGCTCGGTGATCGACGTGGACGCGGGGGCCTCGGCCCGGTTCACCGGCTAGATCCCCGGCCCGGAGCCCGGTCAGCGACGGGCGGTCACTGGCGGGACATGGCGGAACGCTCCTCGGCCTCCACCGCGCCATCGCCGTCGCCGGGGCCGACCAGGGCCACATCCAGCCGCCGCAGGTGGCCTTCGAAGGGGAAGTGACCGGTGTAGCGCTCACTGACCGGTGAGCCGTGGTCGTAGCCGATGCTCGGGCCGACGCTCGACATCATGGTCATGGCGAAGGGGACGGCCATCTGCCCGCTCGGCTCGCCGTCGACCACCAGGGTGGCGTCCGCACCCTTCCCGGTCCGGCGGAACCGGACCCCGACCACCGAGGCGCCCACCGGCACCGCCGTCTCCGACTCCACGACGTGGTGGTCCCCGAAGCAGTTGTAGTCGAAGACAAGCCGGTCGTCCTGCACGAACAGGCTGACCCCCGAGTTCTCGGTTCCGGACGCGTAGAGGACGCCGGCCACCCCGGCCGGCCGGTCGATGACGGCATCCATGTCCCAGCCGCGCCCGCCGAGGCCCGGGGCGACCTGCGCCGGGAGCGGCGACACGGGGGGGAAGTACGAGTACCGGCGGTTGGAGGGATGGGGCGACCGGTCGCGGTAGCGGTTGGAGAAGAGCTCGATGGTCCGATCGTCCAGGGGGAGCACCCCGTACTCCTCGGCCTCGCGCCACCACTGCTCGACCAGTTCGGCCACCTTGTCGGGCATGGTGGTAGCCAGGTTGTGGCACTCCGAGCGGTCATGGGTCAGGTGGTAGAGCTCCCAGTCGTCCTGGTCGAAGGGAGTCCCCGGCTGGTGTCGGGTCACCGCCTTCCACCCGTCGGCGTAGATGGCCCGGTGGCCCATCATCTCGAAGTACTGGACGTCCTTGCGGCTCGGCGCGTCCGGGGCGTCGAAGGTGTAGCGCAGGGACACGCCGGACACCGGGATCTGCTCGTAGCCACGGTAGGTGGAGGGCGGTTCGACCCCGAGGGTCTCGTAGATGGTGGGGACGATGTCGTTCACGTGGTGGAACTGGTCGCGCAGTCCGCCACCGACGGCGATCTGCGCCGGCCAGTGCACGATGAGCGGCACGTGCACCCCGCCCTCGTGGGTGTTCTGCTTGTACCACTTGAACGGGGTGTTGCCGGCCTGGGCCCAACCCCATGGATAGTTGGAGTGGCTGTGGGGGCCGCCGATGTCGTCGATGCGACCGACCGCCTCGTCGGGCGTCTCGACGAGGAAGTTGAAGTACTTCATCTCGTGCATCACCCCGAAGGGTCCACCCTCCTGGCTGGCCCCGTTGTCGGACAGCAACACCAAGAGGGTGTTGTCCAACTGGCCAAGGTCGTCGAGGGCGGACACCAGGCGGCCGATCTGGGCGTCGGTGTGCTCGAGGAAGGCGGCGAACGCCTCCTGCAGGCGGGCGGCCAGCCGGCGGTGGTTCTCGGGCAGGGTGTCCCAGGCCTCGACCCCGGGATTGCGGGGCGCCAGCTCGGTGCCGGCGGGGAGCAGCCCCATCTCCAGTTGGCGGGCGAACCACTTGTCACGGGCCACGTCCCACCCGTCGTCGAAGCGGCCGCGGTACTTCGCCAGGTACGAGGCGGGGGCCTGGTGGGGCGCGTGCTGGGCGCCGAAGGCCAGGTAGGTGAAGAAGGGACGGTCGGGGCGGATCGACTTGGTGTCGTGGATGAAGCCGATGGCGTGGTTCACCAGGTCTTCGCTCAGGTGGTAGCCCTCGTCAGGTGTGGCCGGGGGCTCCACGCAGTGGTTGTCGTAGACCAGCTCGGGATAGAACTGATCGGTCTCCCCCTCGAGGAACCCGTAGTAGCGGTCGAAGCCGCGCTGGCACGGCCACTGCTCGTAGGGTCCCGCCGCCGACGCGTTCTCCATGCCGCAGAGGTGCCACTTCCCGAGCGCGAAGGTGGCATAGCCCTCGTCCCTCAGTACCTCGGCCACGGTGGCGGCATGGTTGGTGATGTGCCCGCGCATGTGCGGGTACCCGGAGTCGAAGTTGGACAGCGAGCGCATGCCCACGGTGTGGTGGTTCCGCCCGGTGAGCAGGGCGGCCCGGGTGGGGGAGCACAGGGGGGTCACGTGGAAGTTCGTGTAGCGGAGGCCTCCGGCGGCCAGGCGGTCGATGTGGGGGGTGGCCAGGTCGGAGCCGAAGCAGCCGAAGTGGGAGAAGCCGGTGTCGTCGAGGAGAATGACGACGACGTTGGGTGCGCCGGGGCCGGGATGGGGGGGTACCGGCCAGGAGGGTTCCGACTCGGCCTCGGTGCGGGCGATCACGCCGTCGAATGGCTCGAACTGTTGCATGGGGACGTCCTCGGGTCGGGGAGGTGCGCGGGGCCACTGGCGTTGGACCGGCATCTACTGTCAATCTGACTGACGATAGATAGTCCGCACGACCCTGTCCACCGGCGGCTGATCGGGGGCGCAGCCGTCGGTCGCGGTCAGTAGGGGCCGGAGCGGCGGGCGTCGACCTCCGAGGCGGCGGCCAGTGCCATGAGT
>DATBOO010000159.1:0-8275 GCA_036553725.1 Acidimicrobiales bacterium
GTTCGGTCGATTTAGAGGAGTTGGGGAGCACCGGTGCAGGTCAATCCCTATATCGTCCTGGGGAGTGCGGTCGTGGGCTTCCTCGTCGGGCTGACCGGCGCGGGCGGCGGGGCCCTGATGACCCCCATGCTGATCCTGCTCTTCGGGATCAAGCCGTCAACGGCCATCTCCAGCGACCTGGTCGCCGCCGTGGTGATGCGACCGGTCGGTGCCTTCGTCCACCTCAGAAAGGGAACGGTCAACCTGCGGCTGGTCGGGTGGATGGTCCTGGGCTCGGTGCCGATGGCCTTCCTCGGCGCCTACGTGCTCCATCTGATCGGCAACGCCAAGTCGGCGGAGAGGACCATCCAGATCATCCTGGGCTCTGCACTCCTCCTCGGGGCCGCGGCCATGCTCCTGCGCTACGCCCTCGATCGACGCAATGGGCGGGATCGCCAGGGCGTCGTCCACAACCTCGATGTCAGGCCACTGCCGTCGGTGGTCATCGGGATGGTGGGCGGACTGATCGTGGGCATCACGTCCGTCGGCTCCGGCTCGCTCATGATCGTCCTCCTGCTCTTCCTCTATCCGATGCTGGGTGCCAACCAGCTGGTCGGCACCGATCTGACCCAGGCGGTGCCCCTGACCCTGGCCGCGGCCCTCGGGGCTCTGGCCTTCGGGCACGTCGAGTTCGCCGTGACGACCTCGCTGATCATCGGGAGCGTCCCCGCCGTGCTGGTCGGCTCGCTCCTGTCGTCGCGGGCCCCGGACCGCTACATACGGCCGGCCATCACCTTCGTCATCTTCGCGTCCGGCCTGAAATACGTCGGGGTGGGCACCACGGCCCTGGGCTGGGTCCTGTGCGCGACCCTGCTCGGTGTTGCCGTGGTCTGGCTCGCCTACGTGCATCCCTGGCAGCGGGATGTCCTGCCTCCGGAGACGGTCGAGAGCATTGTCGGCCCGGAGGTGGTCGAGAGCCGGGGACCGCCGTAGTCGACCGGGGGAGCCCCGATCAACCCGGCATGACCGGGGACGGATCAGTCGATATTGCCGATCTCCCGGAGCCAGGAGGCGGTGGCTCCTAGGCCTTCATCGAGGCCGATGGGGTCATAGCCCAACCGTTTGTAGGTCTTCGACTCGGTCAGCTGGCGGCGCGCCGGCCGTTCGGATTTGGAGGCGATGGCCATCAGGGTCGGCCCGAACACCCGGGCCAGTTCGGGATCATCCGACGGGTCGACGTCGGCCACCCGGTGGTCGACGCCGGCCAATTCGCAGATCCGGCTGCACGCCGCGGCGATGCTGACCACATCCTCGGGTCGACCGTCGAGCATGTAGCGCTCACCGGAGACGCCGCGGTCGAGGGCGAGGAGGCAGCCGCGGGCGACGTCGGCGGCGAACACCCAACTGACCGGAAACCGAAGGTACCGGTCGAGCCGCCCGCGCAGGGCTGACGAGAGCACCCGGTTGAAGCTGGTCCGGGCCAGCGCGTTGCTGACCACCGGTGAAGGTCCGAAGATCGCTCCGGGGTGGGTGGTGACCACGTCCTGGCCGGCGGCCGCCCGGGCCATGGCATCCTGGAAGGCGGCCATCTTCGTCACCGTGTACGGATCCGAGCTCGGCTCCTTCGACACCGGTGCGTCCTCCCGATCGAGGCCTCCATCGGTGTCGAAGAACGTCCCGGTGCTGACGGCGACCACCCGCCGCATGCCGAGGGCTTCGGCGGCGTCGAGGACGTGCCTGGTGCCGTCCACGTTGACGGCTTGGAACTGGGCCAGGTCCTGGCTCGCTCCCCCCAGCAGGGCGGCGCAGTGGACGGCGGACTCGGCGCCGGTGGCGGCGCGGCGGACATCGTCGGCGTCGGTGACGTCGCCGGTGACGACGTCGACGCCCAGGGTGGCCAGGGGTCCGGTGTCCGCTCCGGAACGGGCCAGGGCCCGCACGAGGTCGCCCCGTTGGATGAGGAGCTTGCAGATGTTGGCGCCGGCGAGTCCGGTGGCGCCAGTGACCAACACGGTCTGACTCATGCCGGCGACCGGTCCGGGGCCTCGGCGTAGGCGGTGTCGACCTGCCCCGGGTCGTAGGCGATGACCGGCTCGCCGTTCCCGAACACATCGAGGGTGTGGATGAAGCGATGAAGGCCCATGGCGTTGGCGCAGGTGAAGCCCAGCTCGATGATCTGAGCGGCGGTGAACACCTCGCTCAGACGGCGGTAGACCTCGTCGTCGATGGCGTGGTGGTCGGCCGAGAGCAGGTCGAGGAACTCGACGGCCAGGCGCTCCTGTTCGGTCAATTCCGAATGGCCGGGTGCGACCAGGCAGGCAACGTCCTCATCGGTTATCGAATCGTGCTTGCGGGACTGCATGCACGGCTGGCACTCGCCCAGCTGCGCGCTCCGGATCCGGATGAGCTCCAGGATCCGTCCTCCGAGGAGGCTCTGCTTCCCCCACGCGCCACGCGCGGCGTCGGTCATCAGGATCTGTGACGTCCGGTAGGCGAAGATCTGGAGCGGTATGGGGGTTGCATAGGTGCCGTCCGCCACCCCGTCCTCGATGATGCGGCGGGGTCTCTCGGCCAGCTTGTCCAGCGGAATCGGTTCTATCCTTGGCATGCAACTCCCACTTTCAGCCGTACGGCGCATCTGCCATGCGTGCGTCCCCCCGAACTTAGAAGGCTGGTGCCCCTGTGTCCATGGACCCCACGGCCGTACTGCTCACCGACCGGGTGGCGGTGGTCACCGGAGGCGGAGCGGGTATCGGGCGGGGGATCGCCCGGGGCCTCGCCGCCTTTGGCGCCTCGGTGGCGATCTGGGAGCGCGATGCCGACAGCGCGGCGTCGGCGGCCCGGGAGGTCGGCGGGCTCGGCATCGTGGCCGACGTCCGTCAGTCGGCGGATGTCGACCAGGCGCTGGAGCGGACCCGCTCCGAGCTCGGTCCGGTCAGCATCCTGGTCAACAACGCCGGCGGCGTCTTCTCGTCACCGATCCTGGAGACGTCGGAGAACGGCTGGGACGCGCTGTACCGGGCCAACTTCAAGCACGTCATCCTCTGCACGCAGCGTGTCGCCCGGACGATGATCGAGGAGGGGTCCGGCGGCAGCATCATCAGCGTGACGTCGATCGAGGGGGTGCGGGCGGCCCCGGGCTACGCGGCGTATGCCGCGGCCAAGGCCGGAGTGATCAATTTCACCAAGACGGCGGCGCTCGAGCTGGCCCCCCATCGCATCCGGGTGAATGCCCTGGCCCCGGACATCACCCTCACCGAGGGCCTGGTCTCGGTGGCTCCACCGGGAGCGGAGGCAGGCTTCGGCCTCACCGTCCCCCTCGGGCGTGCCGGCCACGTCGACGAGATGGCGGGCGCGGCCGTCTTCCTGGCCGGGGAGCTCTCCAGTTACGTGACCGGCCAGACGATCCATGTCGACGGCGGGACCGAGGCCGCCAGCGGGTGGTACCACCATCCCGATACGGGCTCGTACGTGCTCGGGCCGCCGTGACCCGAGCCGCCAGCCGCCGTTCGCCCTGTCCGGCGAGCCGCCGGCCACTCAGCCTTGTTGGCGACCGATGAGGCCGACGTGCGCGGACATCCCCCCGTCGATGGTGATCATCTGCCCGGTGATGTACCGGGACTCGTCCGAAGCCAGGAAGACGACGAGGTGGGCGATGTCATCCGGCTCGCCCAGATAGGGCGTGAGGGTCGACCGGCCGAGTCCGTCCAACATGTCCCCGGTCAGGTGGGATCGCACGGCGTCGGTGAGGATGAGGCCCGGAACGACGGTGTTGACCCGGACGCCGTCTTTGCCGTGGCCGGCGGCCACGTACATGGTCAGCGTGTTGACGCCCGCCTTGGAGACGCCGTAGGCGGTGCGGGTCCGGTCTCCCTTGAGGGACGCCCCGGAGGACATGTTGACGATGGAACCGCCGCCGACCCTCACCAACTCCGGCACGGCGTGCTTGCAGGTGAGCATCTGGCTGCGAAGATTCACCGCCATCGTCCGCTCCCAGACCTCGAGATCCAGCTCGGTCACCCGGGTGTCGCGTGTGAGGAAGTCCGATTCGGTGAGGGCGGCGTTGTTGTGGAGGACGTCGAGCCGGCCGAAGTGGGCTACCGCGGACCGGACGGCGGCTTCCACCTCGGCCTCCTCGGAGAGATCGGCCTGAAGGGCGATGGCGGCACCGCCCGATTCCCGAATGCCATCTGATACTCGGGCCGCTCCGTCACCGTCGATGTCGGCGACCGCAACCGATGCACCCTCCACGGCCAGCGCCCGGGCCGTGGCGGCGCCGATTCCGCCGGCGCCACCGGTCACGATGGCCACCTTTCCGTCTACCCGTCCCCGGGTCACGGCGTCCCACCCCGGAGGAGGATCGCCGCAGCCGGTCGGTGACGGCGCGGGCCCGGGGTCGGACCACCGGACGGCGAAGTGGTCGCCAGGCGACGCCGTCGGATCATGGTCGAGACGGGCACGGTGTCGTTGTCGGCATCGGCATGAGGGCTCCTTCGGACCTGGAAGCGGTGAAGCGGCGGATCGGGCCGGACAGGGTCCGGTTGCGCACCAGCGTGCCAGTTCTCGCAGAGCTCCGGGAGAATCCTGTCGGAGGACCGATGACTTCCGAAGAAGGTCGTCGTCAGTATCGGCATGCAAGGACAGGACATGCTTACCGTGAGTCGGCTCTCGCGCCCCGCAGTAGCCTCGTCGAAGATGCCCTCCAATGGCGAAGCCATCCGGACTGAGTCCTTGGTGCGTGAGTTCGGTGAGGTCCGGGCGGTCGACGGAGTCGACCTGCGAATCCCGGCCGGTGAGATCTACGGCTTCCTGGGTCCGAACGGCGCCGGCAAGTCGACGACGGTTCACATGCTGTGCACGCTGTTGGCGCCTTCCGGGGGACGAGCCCTGGTTGCCGGCTACGACGTGGCTGACCAACCAGGACAGGTGCGGCTGCGGATCGGGGTGGCCCTCCAGGAAGCGGCGCTGGACCCGAAGCAGACCGGGACCGAGCTGCTCGAGCTCCAGGGCCGGCTCTACGGCCTGTCGCGCCGGGAGATCGGGCAGCGGGTGGCGGAACTGGCCGATTTGATCGATCTGGGCGACTTCCTCGACCGTCTGATCGGTACCTACTCGGGAGGGATGAAGCGCCGCCTGGACCTGGCCGCGGCGTTGATCCACAACCCCGAGATCGTGTTCCTCGACGAACCGACCACCGGGTTGGATCCCGTGAGCCGGGTCCAGGTGTGGTCCGAGGTCCGACGGCTCAACCAACAGCTGGGCATGACCATCTTCCTCACCACGCAGTACCTCGAGGAGGCCGACGAGCTCGCCCATCGGGTCGGGATCATCGACAATGGCCGGATCGTGGCGGAAGGCACGCCGACCGAGCTGAAGCGGTCCGTCGGCTCCGACGTCATCATCGCCCGGGTGGAGGGGGACGCAGAGCGTGTGAGATCGGTGGTCGAAGCCGTCCCCGGCGTCCTCAGCGTCGAGTCCCATGGCAACGAGCTGGTCATCGCCACCGGCAGCGGCTCCGCCGCCATCAGCCCGGTGGCGGTGGCGCTCGCCGGCAGCGAGGTGGCCGTGCGCGAGCTGACCCTGCGCACCCCGACGCTTGACGACGTGTTCCTCGAACTGACCGGATCCCACATCGAGCGGGCGTCCGCCGAGGAGGACCAGTGACCACCATCGCCCACCCCGTCCCCTACTCGCCGGGCCCGGTGATCCGGGCCCGTCCGGCCGGGTGGCTCCGTGACCTGGCCTCCATCGCCGGGCGGGCCCTGCGGGCGGTGCCCCGTGACATCTCGGTGGTGATCCCTCCGGTGTTCATCGCCCTGTTCTTCTTCATCGTCAACATCGGCACGCTCAAGAATGTGACCTCCTCCATCCCGGGGTTCAACTACACCTCCTTCGAGATGGCCACCGCCATCCTCCTCGGCGTGACCGGCGTGTCGCGGGCCCCCGCCCTCGTCCTCGATGTGCAGAGCAAGTATTTCGACCGGCTACTGCTGACCCCCGTCCGACGGACGGCGATCCTTCTGGGCCATATGGCCGCCGACGTGGCCGTGGCCGCGGTTTTGACGGTACCGATCCTGGTGCTGGGCTTCATCCTCGGCGTGCGGTTCCACGACGGGCCGCTCGGCGTGGCGGTCTTCATACTCCTCGCATCCCTGTGGAGCCTGGCCTTCGCCGGGTTTGCCTATGCCATCGCCCTGAAGACCGGCAACCCGGCAGCCGTCAATTCCACGTTCTTGCTGTTCTTCCCGTTCCTGTTCCTGACCTCCTCGTATGTCCCACGCAGCCAGCTGTCGGGCTGGTTGAACACGGTGGCCGGGTTCAACCCCGTCACCTACCTGCTCGGTGGCCTGCGGTCGCTGGTGACCGGCACCGGCTGGCAGTGGACCCAGCTCGGAGAGGCACTCCTGGCCGTCGCCATCGTGGGAGCGATCAGCATGACGATGTGCTTCGCCGCCCTTCGGGGAAGGGTCAAGCGAGGGTGAGCAACAGCTTCTGCCGGTCGGTCCCGGGTCCCGGCCGGCACGACCTCGGACCAGCCCGGACCCCGACCGAGCCATCTGGCTGACCGACCCATCAAATGGAGAAATCGATGCCGAAGCTTCGCGTCCACAACATTTCTGTCTCGCTCGACGGGTACGCGGCCGGCCCCGACCAGAGCTTCGACAACCCCCTGGGCGTGGGTGGCTCCGGACTGCACGAATGGGCGTTCGCAACCAAGGCCGGTCGAGTCACGCACGGACTGGAGGGGGGTGAAGAGGGGGTCGACAACCGGTTCGTGGCGATGGGCGACGCGGGCATCGGCGCCACCATCATGGGGCGCAACATGTTCGGCCCGGTCAGGGGACCCTGGGGCCGCGAAGAATGGACGGGCTGGTGGGGGGACAACCCGCCGTACCACCATCCGGTGTTCGTACTCACCCACCACCCGCGTCCCTCGATCGTGATGCAGGGCGGTACCGAGTTCCACTTCGTGGGCAACGGCATAGCGTCGGCGCTCGAGCAGGCCTACGAGGCTGCAGACGGCGGCGATGTCAGGATCGGGGGAGGCCCCGGAACCATCCAGCAGTACCTCGGCGCCGGCCTGGTCGACGAGATGCATTTGGTCATCGTGCCCATCCTGCTCGGCCGCGGCGAGCGCCTCTTCGACCATCTCGAGGGCGGGCCCGCCGGCTACGAGTGCGTCGAGCTCACCGCCTCGCCTTCGGTGGTCCACGCCCGGCTTGCGCGGAGCTCGCGGCTGTAGCGGCGGGTTCCGCGGCGGCAGCCACGGGTGAGCCCTCGCAGGTCCGAACGATGACGGTGACCAGTCAACCGCTGACTTCCCGTGTCGGAGCCCGTCCAACAGGTATGGCAGAGGACGCGCCCTGGGTCCGGATCGTGTTCCTGGGTCCGTCGGGCGTCGAGTTGGCAGCCTGGGTCATCGGGGGTCCCGGGCGGCCCGACCTGGGAGTGGTCGACGCACTGGCGCACTGGCAGCTCTCGGCCCGGCGCGGCGGGGGCTCCGTGCTGCTGGTGGAGATGAGCGCCGACCTGGTCGACCTGGTCGATCTGGTCGGTCTACGCCGCGAGGTGGGCGGGCAGCCCGAATGCCGGGAAGAGGTGCGCAGTGTCGAGGAAGGAGTGGAAGGCGGAGATCCGATCACCTGAGATCTCGAGGACCTGGAGGCACCACGGGGTGTGCCCACCCTCGGGGTCGACCCGGTACTGGCCGAATGCGGGGCAGCCGTTGGCGGCAGTGGGAACGAGACGCGAGCCCTTGCAGCCGATACCCGGGCCGAGCAGCCACTGGCCGATGTCGGCCGAGCCCCGGAGCCACATGGCGTAGGGAGGCATGGACTGGACCGCGTCGTCGCGCAGGAGACCGACGATGGCCGGCACGTCGTAGCGCTCGAAGGCCTCCACATAGCGGGCGAGCAGGTCGCGCTGATCTGCGTCCATGGGTCGGGTCGGCTCGTCCATCCGCACCGAGGAGAGCGTCGACCGGGCCCGCTGGAGGGCACTGTTGACAGCGGCCACGGTGGTGTCGAGCAACTCGGCGATCTCGGTCGCCTGCCACCGGAGCACTTCGCAGAGGATCAGGGCCGCCCTCTGGCGGGCCGGCAAGTGCTGCAGGGCGGTGATGAAGGCCAGGCGGATAGACTCCCGCACCGCCGCGACCTCGGCCGGGTCGTTGTCCGCAGGGACCACTCTCGAATCGGCGATCGGGGACACCCACCGGTTCTCCGGGAGCGTCGACTTCAGATACGACTCCTCCGGGGGGCAGGAAGGTCCGAGATCCATGGGCCGGGCACGCCGC